>JAAYED010000257.1 GCA_012728955.1 Chloroflexota bacterium | reverse complement strand
TCTAGTACATGCCACCCATGTCGCCGCCACCACCTGCCGGGGCCGGCGGCTCGGGCTTGGGGATGTCCGTGATCAACGCTTCCGTCGACAGGATCATCGCCGCGATGGATGTCGCGTTCTCTACCGCCGACCGCGTCACCTTGGCCGGGTCGATGATCCCCGCCTCGAACATGTCCACGTACTCGTTCCCCATCACGTCAAAGGCCACCGTCCTGGTCCCGCTCTCGGCGTTCCGACGACGAATCTCGGCGATCACCACCGCGCCGTCCATCCCCGCGTTCCCTACGATGCCCCTCATCGGCCGCTCCAACGCCGTCCGCAGGATGTTCAACCCCGTCCGCTCGTCGTCGTATGCAACCTCTACGCCGTCCAACGCCTCGATCGCGTTCACCAGCGACACCCCGCCGCCTGCCACGATCCCTTCCTCAACCGCTGCCCGCGTCGCTGACAGCGCATCCTCCACCCGGTGCTTTTTCTCTTTCAGCTCTACTTCCGTCGCCGCCCCTACCCGGATGATCGCTACGCCGCCGCTCAGCTTGGCCAACCGCTCCTGCAGCTTTTCCCGATCATAGTCCGAAGTCGTCGTCTCGATCTGCGCTCGGATCTGCTCCACCCGACCTCGAATCTCAACCTCCGACCCCATCCCTTCGATGATCGTCGTGTCGTCCTTGGTCGACACGATCCGCCGCGCTTCTCCCAGATCCTGCAGCGTCGCCGTCTCCAGCTGACGCCCCATCTCCTCCGTGATCACTTCGCCACCCGTCAACACCGCGATGTCTCGCAGCATCTCCTTGCGACGATCCCCAAAGGCCGGCGCCTTGACCGCCACCACGTTGAACACGCCTCGCAGCTTGTTCAACACCAGCGTCGCCAGCGCCTCCCCGTCTACGTCCTCTGCCACGACCAGCAGATTCCTTCGACCCGCCTGCACCATCTTTTCCAGCAACGGTACCAGGTCCTGCGCCGAGCTGATCTTTTTGTCATACACCAGCACGTACGCGTCTTCCAGTACCGCCTCCGCCGTGTCCGCGTTGCTGATGAAATACGGCGAGATGTACCCCCGGTCGAACTGCATCCCCTCGACGTACTCGACCTCAAACTCTAGTCCGCGGGACTCTTCTACCGTGATGACTCCGTCCTTGCCTACTTTGTCCATCACGTCCGCGATCAGGTTCCCGATCTCTTTGTCCGCCGCCGAGATCGCCGCCACGTTCGCTACGTCTTCCCGCGTGTCCACCGGCCGCGACATCTTCCGGATCGCATCGACTACCGCCGCGCTCCCCAGCTCCAAGCCCCGCTTCAAGAGCATCGCGTTGGCTCCCGCCGCCACGTTCTTCATGCCCTCGTTCACGATCGCCTGCGCCAGCACCGTCGCCGTGGTCGTCCCGTCTCCCGCTACGTCGTTCGTCTTGGTCGCCGCTTCTTTCAACAGCTGCGCACCCATGTTCTCGTACGGGTCTTCCAGCTCGATCTCTTTGGCTACCGTCACCCCGTCATGGGTCACCGTCGGCGCGCCCCATTTCTTGTCCAACGCCACGTTGCGACCCTTGGGGCCCAGCGTCGTCCCCACTGCCTCGGCCAGCTTGTCCAAACCCGTCTTCAAGCTGCGCCGTGCTTCATCCGAAAACTGCAACTGCTTTGCCATGATGGAAACTCCTGAGAAGAGAATTGGTTATGCCAGAATGGCCAATAGATCGGACTCGCGCATCACAAGCAGGGTGCGCGTAGAGCTGAGCTTGAACTCGGTGCCCGCGTAACGGGCGAACAAGACCACATCACCCACCTTGACGTCCATGGGCACCAGGTTGCCATCCTTGTCGCGGGCGCCGGGGCCCACTGCGAGCACGGTGCCCTTCTGGGGCTTTTCCTTGGCCGTCTCGGGGAGGACGATGCCGGATGCGGTGGTCGCCTGCTCATCGAGCGGCTCCAGCACAACCCTGTCGCCCAGCGGTCTCAGTTTGAGATCAGACATTTCGTATCCTCCTGCCTTACCTGTGAACATCTCATGGTGGCCCAACTGGCACTCACCATATGCGAGTGCCAGTATCCTATCACAGGGCGCTGGCAATGTCAAGAAGCGAGTGCCAAAGTTCACCAAATCGCTTGCCGTGGCCCCGGCAAGCCGATTTGCGAGCGGTGGGCCAGTCTGGCTAGAATGGAGCCATCATGTCTCACGCCCGCCGGGCGTATGAAAGCCGGGCCCATGCGCATCACACTCCTGGGAACGGGCACCTCGCACGGGGTGCCAACCATCGACTGTACCATTACCGAGAATGCCACCTGCCCCCGGGGCGTGTGCCGGCGGGCCCTCAGCGACCCGCGCCACCGGCGCACCCGCTCCTCCGCGCTGGTGGAGGCCAATGGCTGCAGCCTGCTGCTCGACACCTCGCAGGACTTTTATCAGCAGATGCTGGCCAACCATGTGCGCCGCATCGACGCCGTGCTGTACACCCACCTGCACGCCGACCATGTGTTCGGGCTGCCGGACATTCGCTCCTACAGCCACCGGCAGGGCCAGCCGGTGGACGTGTACGGCTCGGGCGAGACGCTGGAGAGCCTGCAGCGCACCTTTGCCTATGCCTTTCGGCAGCCGCCCTATCGCGGCGCGGGCATTCCGGCACTCACGCCCCACCGGCTGGAGTGGGCCACCGAGATCGGGGGGGTACCGGTGACGCCGCTGCCCGTGCGGCACAGCGGTCTGCAAGGCTGCCAGGGATATCGTTTGGGAGATGTGGCCTATATCCCCGACGCCCATGTGATCCCGGACGAGACCCTGGCGCGCATGCAGGGGCTGGAGCTGTTGATCATCAACTGCCTGCGGCTGCACCCACACCCGGCGCATCTGTGCCTGGAGGAAAGCCTGGGCTATGCGCAGGCGGTGCAACCGCGACGCTGCCTGTTTACGCACATGACCCACGATATCGATTACGAGGAGGACATCGCGCTGCTGCCAGCCTGGGCGGCCTTTGCCTATGATGGCCAGATGGTGGAGCTGGCATGAGCAGCGATCCCGATCCCCGCGGACCTGACCGCGCAGCCTTGAATCATTTAAAGCTGGTGTATTTCACCGTGTTCGCCTCTTATGGCACCACGGTGCTGTACCAGTCGCTCTACTGGCGGCGGGTGGGCATTTCGGACGCGGGCATCGGCCTGCTGCTGGGCATCCAGCCCCTGGTGACCATCGTGGCAGGCCCGCTGTGGAGCCTGGCAGCCGATCGCCTCGGCATCCGCGCGCGGCTGCTCACCATCGTGACGGCGCTGACCATCCTGCCCACCCTGGGGATGATCTGGCTGTACAGCTATCCCTGGCTGGTGGTGCTCAATGTGCTGTATGCCCTGCTGTGGGCGCCCATCCAGCCCCTGATGGACAGCCTGGCGCTGGATACGCTGGGGGAGGAGCGGCATCGCTATGGCGTGGTGCGTGCCTTTGGCTCGATGGGCTATGCGCCGGTGGCCTGGCTCACAGGCCTGGCCATCCAGGGGCGTGACATCCGCATGGTGTTTGTGGCCTATGCCCTGCTGATGGGGCTGGCCTCCCTGCTCACCCTGCGCATGCGGGTGCCACAGACGGCGCTGGGCCTGCGGGTGGGCCAGGACCTGGGCCGGCTGCTGCGCGACCGTGGCTGGCAGCGTTTCATGGCGGCGACCTTTGTGGCCATGGCGGTGCACCAGGTAACCAACAGTTTCGGCGGGCTCTATCTGGATACACTGGGCGCCAGTGAGGGGCTGATCGGGTTCTCGGGCGCCATTGGATCGGGCGTGCAGACCCTGTTGATGCTGGGCGCCCTGCCCGCCATGCTCAAGCGCTGGGGCAGCGAGCGCCTGCTGCTGTTCTCCTTTGCCATGCTGGCGCTGCGCTTTGTGCTCTGGGCTTCCATCCCTGTTCCCCTGCTGGCGGCGATGAACAACGGGCTGCTGGCCCTCACCTTTGGCACCGCTCTACTGGCGGCGGTGGACTATGCGGACAAGCACGCCCCGCGGGGCCTGGAGGCCACCTCGCAGGCGATGGTGAGCAGCCTGGTGACGGGGCTGGGGCGGGCCACCGGCAGCATGGGTGGCGGCGCCCTGTACGGGGCACTGGGCCCCGTGAACACTTTTGTGATCTGTGCCGCCGTGGCGCTGGCCACCGGCCTGGGGATGGGCGCCTCACTGCGCCGGCGCGCGGGGCGGGAGGCATCTCTGTGACGTACGGGGTTTGGACAGAGCGCCGTGGCGTGGTATCCTCAGGGCGTGGGTGCGGCGGGTGGCTGCCCGTCCGGCGCCCCTGCCCAGACCGAGGTAGAACGCGCACCCAACCAGAGTGAACCGGATCCGCCCTCGCGCTGCGAACGGGCGGTTACTTTTTTTTGTATCGGACAGTGAGGAGATTGGGGAGAGCCTATGGCAGCGAACGAACTGTTATTCCTGCCCCTGGGGGGACTGGGGGGTATCGGCAAGAACTGTACGGTCCTCGAGTACGAAGGCGAGATCCTCGTCATCGATGTGGGGATCGAGTTCCCCAGCGAAGAGATGTTTGGCGTGGATGTGGTGATACCGGACTTTGGCTACCTGGTGGAGAACCAGGAGCGCATCCGCGGGATTGTGGTGACCCACGGCCATGAGGACCACATTGGGGGACTGCCCTTCCTGCTGGATCGGATCTCGGCGCCGGTATACGCCACGCCGCTCACCCGTGGGCTGATCGAGGTCAAGCTCAACGCCGAACAGCTGCGCCGGGCGCAGTTGCAGACCATTCTCGCCGGTCAGACGGCCCGCATGGGCCAGTTCGAAGTGACGCCCTTTCACGTGAACCACTCGATCCCCGATGCGGTGGGCCTGGCCATCCGCACGCCGGCGGGGCTGGTGGTGCACACCGGCGATTTCAAGATCGACCACACGCCGGTAGAGGGCGAGCCTGCGGACCTGGGGCAGCTGGCTCGCCTCTCGGCAGAGGGGGTACTGCTGCTGCTTTCGGACAGCACCAACGCCGAGACGCCCGGCTATACCCTGTCAGAGAGCCGGCTGCGAGACACCTTTGAGCGGGTGTTCGCCCACGCCGATGGGCGCATCATCGTGGCCACCTTTGCCTCGCTGCTCTCGCGCATCCAAATGGTGATCGAGACGGCGGCAGCCTATGGACGCAAGGTGGCGGTGGCCGGGCGCAGCATGGAACAGAATACGGCTATCGCGCAGCGGCTGGGTTATTTGCATTGGCCGGCGGATACACAGGTGCCCCTCAGCGCCGTGAACGATCTGCCGGACGAGCAGGTAGTGATCATCGCCACCGGCTCGCAGGGTGAGATCAACTCGGCGCTGGCGCGCATGGCATCCGGACGCTTTCGCGAGGTGCGCATCCGCGAGGGCGATACGGTGCTGATCTCGGCCAAGGCCATCCCGGGCAACGAGACGGCCATCCACCGTAATGTGGACAATCTCTTTCGACGCGGCGCCGACGTGGTGTACGGCCCGCCGGCCGGGCTGCACGTCTCGGGCCACGCCGCGCAGGAAGAGCTCAAATTCATCCTCAACCTGCTGCGACCGGTATATTTTGTGCCGGTGCACGGCGCCTATCGCATGCTGGTCCACCATGCGCGGCTGGCCCACGAGCTGGGCATGCCGCCAGAGAACGTCTTTGTGCTGGACAATGGAGACAGGCTGTACCTGAGCCTGGAAGGAGCGCACCTGGGCGAGCCGATCCCCGCCGAGGGGGTGATGGTGGATGGCGATACGGTGGGCGATGTGGGCCCCAGCATCCTGCGCGACCGGCTGACCCTGGCCCAGGATGGCGTGGTAGTGGCCAAGGTGGCGGTGGATGGCCGCACGGGCAAAGTGGCACGCCAGCCCGAGATCGTGGCCCATGGCTTTGTGTATCTGCCCGAGGCGGCCGAACTGATCGATGCGGCCAACGCCGAGGTGGTGCAGGTGGTAGAGGCCTATCAGGGAGGCAGCCAGGGCTATGACGCCAACCAGATGAGCCTGATTGTGGAGCGCCGCCTGGGGAGCTTTTTCCGGAGCCAGACCGGGCGCAACCCGGTGATCGTAGCGGTGGTTTCGGTGGTCTAGCCAGACCACAGGGGGCGGAATCAGATCCGCCCCCTGTTTGCAACTGTCAGAGCGGCTGCATCTCGGTAGAGCCCGCCGCCAGGGCCCGCAGGGCGGCCCCCAGGATACGGGGCGCCTCCAGCAGCCCATCGCGATCCAGCCTGTGGTCGCTCGCCTCGACCTGCCGCAGGAAAGCCGCCAGGGTGCCCTCCAGCCCGCGACGGGCGCCCACATAGGAGAGAGGCCGCCAGGCACCGCCGGGAGCATCCTCGGCGGATTGGGCACGCACCGCCTGCGGCTCACCTGCCAGATCCAGCTGGCCGCCGCTGGCGATCAAGAGGCGGCTCAGCGGCTGGCGATCGGCGCCCGCCACCCCCGAGCCGATGACATAGTTGCCCAAAGCGCCGTCGCCATAGGCCACGGTGAGGGCCGCCACGGCGGCGCCGGCCGCGCCAGCGAGGCTGCGCACCGCCACACCGCTGGCCCGGAGCCCGGTAAGGCGATAAAAGAGATCCAGCTCCCGGGCGGCCAGCAGGCGCCAGTCGCAGGAAGAGCCACTGTCCAACACCGTGCACTGGTAGAGCCGCGCTTCGCCGAACAGGCCGGCACGGAACTGCCGCCGGGCCATATCCAGCGCGGGATCGCCCTGCCATTCCGCAGTCTGGCCCAGCACCAGGCCGGCTGCCGAGGCCTGGTCCAGCAGGGCCGCAGCCTCGGCGGCATCCAGGGCCAGCGGTGGCGCCAGCAACACGTGCTTGCCCGCCTGCAGCGCCCTGGTGACCAGATTGCAGCGGCGGCAGGCGCCACTGCTGATGTAAATGGCCTGCACCGCGTCGCTGTTCAGCACCAGCGCCGGGTTATCCACAAAGCGGGTATTCAGCGCCTCTTGCGTCTGCTCGTCGGGCAGCTGGCAGGTGCCCACCAGGGCCACCTGAGCGCCCTCCAGCCCACTCAGCGCACGAAAAACCGCCTGAGCGTCCTCATTCCAACCCAGAATGCCAAGACTTGTCATATTGTCCTTTCCACTCGGATGACTCACTGCGTCAGCCGCGCCAGCGCCGGCCCTCGTCCAGCATCGCCAGATAGTTTTGAACCGGCACATAGTTGGCCACCGTGTTGCCGGTGCCCAGACAATACCGCCCTGTGGGCTGGCAGGCCTCCAGCGTCTGGCGCACCCGGGCGCGTACGGCGGCCTCATCGGCGCGACAGATAAAGTCCATGTCGATGCCCCCCAGGCAGGCCATGCGATCGCCATACTGGGCGTGCACCTCGGTCACCGGGGAGATGACGTCCTCGTACGAGTGCTTGCCGTCGATGCGCACGTCGTCCAGCAGATCGGGCATGATCTCGCGCAGGTTGCCGCAGGAATGCAGCAGATAGGGCTTGCCGGCGGCGTGCGAGATCTCGGCGCAGCGTTTGTGCCCGGGGAGCACAAAGGCGCGCATGTCGTTGGGGCTGATCAGCGTGCCGCTGATAAAGCCCATATCGTCGCTGCCCCACACCGCATGCACCCGATCCCAGGCGACGATCTTTTGGGTGATGGCATCGAAATAGCTGAGCAGGCGGTCATAAATGGCCTGCACCAGGTCGCGCTGATCATAGAGGGCATAGCAGAGGGACTCGTAGCCCATCAGCCAGGTGAGCCACTCGCAAAAGTGGCCGGTTTGCCCGCCGATGATGCACATGCCCTCGGGCAGGTGCTCGTGATACCACTCCATGGCGCGAAAGGTCATCTTGTCCGCATCTGGCCAGGGAAAGGCGTCGAACTCGGCCCAGGTGGTGATGGGACCCTTGTGCTCTTCCATATAGGCCCGCCCGCCACTGCGCGAGAGGTCCGCCGTGTCATCGGCGAGCACATGGGTAAAGTCGATCATGTTGTCATCCACGCCACAGACCACATAGTCATAGCCGAGAAAGCGCTGGATGCGCATGGCCTTGGCCAGGGGGAAAGAGGGATCGTCCTCATCCAGCCCCTTGAGCAGATCAAACTCGCGGGCCACCCAGTCGTTGACTTCGGCATCCAAAAAGAGCTCGATGTTGTAGACGCGATCGGGCTTGTGCGTGGTGGTGATGCAATCGATGAACCCGCGCCAGTTGGGCTCAAAGGGCATAGAGAACGGTGTTGCCATGGAACCTCCCAACCTAGAGTCCGATTCGGGAACGGAATTCGGGCACGCCGCGCACGCCCAGATCCACCCGGAAGAGGGCACCGGCGCCCGCGCCCTCCTCGGGCTTGTTGTTGCCGCCGGCGGTGGTGACGTACAGGTCGGTACAAGCAGGCCCACCGAAGGTGGCGCTGGAGACCTTTTTGGCGGGGAAGGTGACGGTGCGGATGAGCCGACCGGTGGGGTCGTACTCGACCAGGCGCGAGCCGCCCCAGCGCGCCGACCAGACGTTGCCCTCGGCGTCCACCGTCATGCCATCGGGA
>JAAYED010000256.1 GCA_012728955.1 Chloroflexota bacterium | reverse complement strand
TTCCCAGGCAGGATGGTCCGGAGACAAGAGGGTCGCCGGCATGCCCCAACGATCTTCAATGGCGGGACCACAGGCCAGGCCCTCCAGGCAATCTCCGTGGTAGGTGCACCAACCCTTGAAGGGATCCTCTTGCCAATCGTGCGGGACGCGAATGTGTCCCATCTCTGGATGCATTATGCCATGGATCAACTTGCCATTAACCATCCCACCGCCACCGATGCCGGTGCCCACGGTGAGGTACAGGAAGGTGTCGAGCCCCTGGGCGGCGCCCCAGCGGTGTTCGCCCAGCGCAGCAACATTCACATCCGTATCGAACCCAACCGGCACGCCCAGCATCCGATGCACCTGTCCGGCAAAGTCTGTATTGCTCCAACCAGGCTTGGGGGTTGTGGTAACAAAGCCAAAACGCGGTGAGGCAGGGTTGGGATCTATCGGCCCAAAGGAGGCAATGCCGACGGCACTGATCTCGCCGAGATGACGGTACTCCTGGAAAAAGGCGTCCACACGCCCCAGCGTCTCGCGAGGCGCATCTGTATCAAAGCGCGCCTCGGCTCGAATATCCTCGGGACCGCTGCCAATGGCACACACGAACTTGGTGCCGCCTCCCTCAATGCCTGCATAGAGTGCCATCCGCTCCCTCCCCAACTCAATTACTGCGCCCCGCGCGGCACATTGCCCCCTCACCACTGGCGACTCTCAGCGAAAACCCCTGACTCTGCAGGTCCAGACGGCCGAACAGCGGAATGGAGCGACTCGCTACTTGCCGCTAGTCGAGCCGTTCTTCCTCTCCCCGACTCTCCTGCCGATGCCATTCCAACCATGCCTCGATATCTGTCCGGCGAAAACGCCAAGTGCGACCAATTTTGATGGCCGGGATTTTGTTATCCTGGGCCCACGAATAAATGGTGGACTCTTTGAGCTGCAAGTACTCTGCCACTTGCTTCACATTGAGGAGCGCTTCCTGTGACATGCTGACCTCCACTGCCCCGCCTGGAAGGGGGCGGTGCCCACCCTTCCACCTGGCTCTACCAGAAGCGATACCAGTCATCATCATTCTATCAAACTCTCTTGTTCTGCATTATATCCTGGTATCCTGACGCCGTCAACGGTTCACAGCAGCCGGCTCGATCTGGATGCTGCCGTCACACTACCTGGGCCCAGCGTATTCCGTCCAGTCACACTGGTGTGGAGCCATTGTCCGCGCCACACCCGCGTGCTATACTCGCTACGGACTCACCCATGCCCTGACCTGGAGGAAGCCTCATGTATCAGAAAATCGTAATCATCGGCCGGCTGGGTCGCGATCCCGAGATGCGCTATACGCCACAGGGCACAGCCGTTACCTCTTTTTCGGTGGCCACGGACCGTGTTTGGACCGACCAGAGCGGGCAGCGCCAGCAGCGCACCACCTGGTTCCGGGTATCCGCCTGGGGGCGCCTGGCAGAGACCACCAACCAATACCTCTCCAAGGGTCGGCTGGTGATGGTCGAGGGAGAGATGCAGGAGCCACGACCGTGGCAAAGTCAAACCGGTGAATGGCGTGCCAACCTCGAGGTGCGGGCTACCAACGTACAGTTCCTTGGGGGGCGTGGAGAGGGCGGTGCCGCAGGCCCTCAGGAACGCAGTGATGACCAAGATGTGATGGGTGCTGGCTCCATGCTGGATGAGGAAGAGATCCCGTTCTAGCAAGGTGTTGGGGGAGGGCCAGCAGGAGTTATCGCCTCGCTGGCCCCTCTGATTTCAACAGCGCAGCAGAGTTGCCATGCCAGCAGACATCTTGCTTTACAACGGCTCTATACAAACGATGCAGTCAGCCCAGCCCTGCGTGCAGGCAATGCTTATTCGCGCAGGCAGAGTGTTTGCCTGCGGCAGCACGGCCGCGCTTGTGTCGTTGGCCCATGGCGCACAAAGCATTGACCTGGACGGCCGCACGGCCTTGCCCGGACTGGAGGATGCCCATGTACACCTGTGTGCCCTGGGCCAATCTCTGTCCGAGCTCCGTCTGGCGCACTGCCGAACGCTGGAAGAGGCGCTTTCGGCCGTGGCGGCAGCCTGCTCTCAGGGGGAGGGATGGATCCGCGGCGCAGGATGGGACCACAATCGCTGGCCCGTCCCAATCAAGCCCAGTCGATACGATCTGGATCGCGTGGCACCCCACCGCCCCGTAGCGCTGGCCTCCAAGGATCTGCACTCGTTGTGGGTCAACAGCACCGCCCTGCGACTGGCTGGCATCGATCGCGCCACGCCAGATGTGCAAGGGGGCGAGATCGCGCGGGATCAACAGGGAGAGCCGTTGGGGATCCTCTCTGAGGAGGCCTGTGGCCTCGTCGAGCGGGTAATCCCACCGCCCAGCAGCGCGGATCGCCTGGCGGCGATCCGTCTGGCGATCAGTGAGGCCAGCAGCCTGGGCCTGGTGGGCGTGCACAACTGCGAGGGCACCGAGTCGTTCTCCGCGCTCTGCGAGCTGTATGACCAGGGAGAGCTGCCCCTCCACGTATGGCACATGCTGCCGGTACGGGCACTGGACGAGGCGCTGGCATTGGGCTTGAGAACGGGCTTTGGCTCCCAGCGTCTGCGCATCGGGCACGTCAAAATGTTTGCTGATGGCGCCCTGGGTTCAGCGACGGCGGAGATGCTCGCTCCCTATGAGGGCAGCGTGGACCACTATGGCGTGGCAACAACCGACACGGACACGCTGTATGACCGTGTTCTGGCCGCCGCGCGGGGAGGGCTGGCCTCGGCGATCCACGCCATCGGTGACCGCGCCAATCGGCGTGTGCTGGACGTCTACGCCCGGGTGGCTCAGGCCTGCCCCACCCAACCGCTACGCCA
>JAAYED010000255.1 GCA_012728955.1 Chloroflexota bacterium | reverse complement strand
TTCCTTGGCAAACCCGAGTCCCTTCTGCAGTACATCACCGACCGCCCTGGCCATGACCGGCGCTATGCCCTCAACGTAGACAAGGTCAAGGCGCTGGGGTGGCAGCCGCGGCATACCTTTGAGCAGGGGTTGGAGGCTACCGTGCGTTGGTACGTCGACAACCCCTGGTGGTGGCGCAAGATCAAGTCGGGCGAGTACTATCAGCAGTACTATCAGCAGCACTATCAGGGACGCGAAGTCGATCGCCCCAAGGCCTGACGTCGGGCCGCTGCCAGAGATATATGGAACGCCTCCGATCGTAGATCGGAGGCGTTCGTTGCTTCGACAGTTGGCTGTGTTGAGACAGCAGCCAGGCCGCAACGCTAGTTTGTCAGCGAAACCAGGCCAACCCCATCCTCGGCTTGACAGACGTACACCTCTGGGCGGAGCCCCGTACGGGACTGGTAGGTGCGGGCCACGTCCTGCACAAAGGCATCGGTACCAGCCGACTCGACCAGGCTCACTGTGCAGCCTCCAAAACCGGCGCCCGTCATGCGCGATCCCAGCGTGCCAGGTTGTGCCCAGGCGGCGGCCACCATCTCGTCCAGTTCCAGACAACTGACTTGGTAGTCATCGCGCAGGCTGACGTGTGAAGCGTCCATCAACTTTCCAAACTTGGCCACATCGTTGTTGCGCAGTGCTGAGACGGCCTGCTGGGTCCTCTCGTTTTCGGATACTACATGGTGGCAACGCCGATAGGTGAGCGCATCCATCGCCCCCCGCCGCTGCACCAGTTGCTCCAGGGTGACGTCTCTCAAGGCGCGGACGCCAAGGATCTCGGCGCCCCGTTCACACTCTTGCCGTCGCAGGTTGTACTCGCTGTCCACCAGCCCTCGGCGCTTTTTCGTGTCGCAGATGACGACGCTGCAGCCCTCGGGCACTGGTACCGCCTGATAGTCGAGGCTGCGGCAGTCGATCAACAGGGCATGTCCGCGGCTGCCCAGCGAGACGATGAACTGATCCATAATGCCACAGTTCATGCCCACAAAGTCATTTTCGGCCTTTTGACACAGCAGCGCGCGAGTCACACCGTTGAGCTCAAACTCGCTCAGCACCTGAAAGGCAAACGCTGTAGCCACCTCGACGGCTGCAGAGGATGACAAGCCAGAGCCCACCGGCACGTCACTGGTGAGCACCATGTTCATACCGCGCAGCGCTAAGCCTTCACCCTGCAGTGCCCAGGCCACGCCCCGCTGATAGTTGCTCCACCGGTTGGCCTGGTCGTGGTCGATCTGATCGAGGCTGAAAGAAGAGCGCGCATTCAGGTCGACAGCCACGATACGCACCTGGTTGTCGTTTCGCGGGCCGATGGCCATCAAGGCGTGGCGATCGATGGCTGCTGGCAGGACAAAGCCATCGTTATAGTCCGTGTGTTCTCCAATCAGATTGACCCGTCCCGGCGCGGCAACCACGTGGGTAGGCGCGTCCCCGTAGGCGCGCTGAAAGGCACTGCGAGCCCTGTTGGTGAGTGCGGCGAGTCGGGCGTTCTCATTGGCAGAGGGCATGAATCGCTCCTGTCTCGAAAAGATTGATCAGGTCACCCAGAGAACCCTGAGCATCACACTCGGGATCCGAGAAGTTGGTGGCATCGTCACGGGTCACCCAATAGGTGCGTATTCCGTACTGACGGGCCGGCAGATCGGTGTCGATGCTGTCCCCCACCATCAAGGCCTGATGGGGCTGGCTCCCCAACTGTTCGAGCACCGCCTCATAGTAGGCCCGGCTGGGTTTGCAAGCCCTCATCACCTCAAAGGTTGTCACCAGGTCATAGTCAAAGAGCTCGGCACCCACTCCAGCCCAACGGAGACGCGCAAGGATGGCGCTGGCGGGAAACACCGGTTGCGTGGCGATGGCCACCTTGTATCCCTGGTGAAAGAGCCACGACACCAGACGACGGGCATTGGGATCTGGTTGGCAGAATGCGGCCAGTTTTTCAAAGTCGGTGCGATAGAACTCGTCGATCAGAGGCTGGGCGATCTCTGCTGATACGCCAAGATGGCCATAGAATTCCTCATAGAACACCTGATCGTTGGTGGGGCCCAACCCGTCATTGTCGTGCATGCGTTGGATGCCCAGGTCCAGTGCACGCAGGAGCACATGGGGGGACACCAGATGCCGCAGTTTGGCCACCAGGGCGGCAAAGTAGGCCTCCATGAAACTGTCCGACACGTTGGTCAAGAGCGTATCGTCCAGATCCAGCAACACCGTCGTGATTGGCTCCAGTATCACGCATCCCTCCTTGCGATAGTTCGACCGGTTGCGAGCCTAGCTGTCGCGCCCAGGAATGAGGATGGTTGGCCTGCTGCTCGGCTGTTCCGAGTCCTGCGCGGCAGGCTCTGGTTCTGCTGCACCGGGCAGGATGATGCCACTGGCGCTGCGGTGTACGGGCGCCTCACTCTGCAATGGTGCCGAGGAACTCGTCTGTGCGGCCTGCTGAATACGCTGCTGCGTACGGGTGATCTCTCGCATACGGTCGCGCACGATAGCGGGATCCGAAAAGCGTGTGCCGGGGCCTATCAGTCCGCGCAAGGATTCGGCGCGATCCGAGAGCATAAAAGCATTGAGGATGTGTCCATTGGCCTGCAGGAACTGGGTCGTGTCTGCGCCCGGATGCTCGCTGGCGTACAGCTGCCAGGCGTTGCGCACATAGTCCACCAGCGGCTGCTCAAACTGGTGGGGCAACACCAAAGTGGCTGCGGTCAGCCTGAGCTCGCCATCCAGCTCGAACACACGGCCGGCCAGCATGTCGCCCGGGACCGCATTTTGAGCCAACAACCGGCTGCGAACCGACAGGGTAGTTTCTGTCAGCGGCTCGAACACCGAGAGTTCTTCCTCGCCGCTGCGTGCCAGGTAGCGGTACAGGGCGGCATGCGAATTGGCCCAGGCCATGGCCAGCTCCTGGACTGGCGCGACGAACTTTTTCAGTTCGCTGGCGATAAAGGCGTCCATCAGGCGCTCGCGCTGCGGGCCATAGCGATAGTCGATGACCAGCCACTCGATCATGCGGCGGACACCCTCTGAGTCGATGGCCGAGCCTGCTTCGGGCACGTACTGGCCTCGCCAAAAGAGGGAGATGCCTTCGGCCAGCGCGGTGTTAAAGCGCGACTGCATCACAAACTGGGCCAGAGCCGCATACAACGCCGACTCTTCACCGCGCATGCTGGAGGTACGGGCCGCCTCCAATCTTTTCTGGCGCATGCAACAGTTCTTGTACTTTTTCCCGCTGCCACAGGGGCACGGATCGTTTCGTCCAACAGGGGTGGTCGTCATCTATACCTCAACCTCAGTTTCGCGATATGTTACCATAATCATATGGGGCTGGCAATCACAGTCACTCGCCACTCATGCAGGGCGTACGGGGTCCCGCACCTCGGTATCGGGGCCCTTGGGTCTTTGATGCACAAGGATATAACGGCGCCAGTGCTCGTCATCGATGGGAATGGGCTCCAGACTCTGGGCGGTGGCAAAACGCAGGTGGGGCCCCCGGCTTTCCTCTCGTTTCAGCGCCGCCAGGGCAATGGCCCGTGCCACCGTGAGGATGTTGACCGCCTCTACTGCGGAGGTGATGTGGGCCTGCCGGCTGTTGACGCCACTGCTGGCGAGCTGCTCCAGTTCGGCGATGGCGCTCTGCAGGCCGCTGGTGGTGCGATGCACGCCGCAACGCTGTGACATGCAACCCTGTACCCGGGCGATAACCTCCTGTGGAGGGAGGCCGTCGTCGCGGAACAAGTCAGAAAGCGAGTCAAGGGCGGGCGCAGCTTGCACGCCTGCGCCCTCTGCGCTTTTACGGGCTGTGCCTGCGAATTGCGCTGCGGAACGGCCTGCGATGCGGCCAAACACCTGTCCGTCCAGTAACGCGTTTCCGCCCGGGCGATTGGCGCCATGCTGTCCACCGGCGGCCTCTCCGGCGGCATAGAGCCCCGGAACGGTTGTCTCGCCCTCGGTGCGTATCTTGATGCCCCCCTGAAAGTGCTGGACCGATGGAGCGATTTCGATGGGTTCGCCCTCGGTCAGTGCGATGCCCCGCTGGGCGAGCCACTGAACCGAGGGTGGATTGATAGCCTGCAGGCGTGCCAGTGGGCTATTCCGCTCGGAGGCGGTCAGCAGACTCCCCTTTTCCTGCTGCAGCCGTGCCAGGATGGCAGGCGGCAATGCCTCAAGGTCCAGGTCAACCGGATCAGAGCCATAGTCCAGGTAGACGCGCCGCCCAGCAGCGATTTCGCCCGCCACTGCGATGTCGATCTGATGAGAAGGGTCGCGCTGTGACACAGGCCAGCTGGCACCCTTGGCGAACAGGATGGCATAACGCTCTGCGGCTGTGTGCTCTGGCATATAGTCGGCGAGGAATTCGATTCCAGCATCGTTCACCAGTCGGGGCAGGGCGCGCATCATACTGCCCGAGCAAGCCAGCCCCGTCCTGGTGGAACAGAGGCCCAGCTGGATAAACTCCAGGTTCACCAGCGCCGCCCCCGCCCGATAGGCCATGGCGTATCCATCCCCGGTGCAGTCCCGGGGGAACACATTGGTAGCAAACACCTGCCCTGCACCACCGGTCGCCAGCACAACGGCACCAGCCTGCAGCAGCACGAGGCGCTGGTCGCGCTCGTTGGCGAGCAAAGCGCCGGCCACTGTGCCGTCCGGCTGCTGCACCAGCTCCAGAGCCATGCAGTGTTCGAGCACGGTGACAGGCGTGCTGCGTATCGCGGTGACCAGGGCTGCAGAGATGTGATTGGCCGTATAGGGGCCGGTGTAACAGGCGCGGGGATACACCGAGCCATCGGTCAGAAACTGGTCGGCCAGGCCGTCCGCGCGCCGAACCCAGGGCACGCCCAGCTCGTCGAGATAGGCAAAAGCCTCCTCGGCTCCTCGGGCGAGAATCTCGGCCAGGTCGGCGTCGGAAACCTGTCCACCGATGGCATAGATGTCACTGGCGTGATAGCGCCAGGCATCCGTACCACCGGGCTGTGTGTGCGGCAGTGTGGCGTGAAAGGCCATTCGGTCGGAACAGGCCGTGGCGGTGACGCCGCTGGCCCCCAAGGCACCTTTGGTCACCAGTGTGACACGCAGCGCAGGATCGCTTTCGCGGGCGGCGAGGGCGGCCCGCAACGCGGCCCCCCCTCCGCCGATCACCAGCACATCGGTGCGTTGGTGTTCCAGTGGCATTTGCTGAATGGTCACCACGGATCCTCTCCCATCAAGCCTGTGCATAGCCCGCAACGGACCTATGATAGAGGCCCTTCCGCATTCCTGCCAACGGAAGAGCCTCCAAGGCGAGCCGATCAATCACGATACAGCCTGTACGTGGCTCAGGCCCTGCCAGCCACAACGGGAACACGGCCGTATGCCCCTTCCCTCGCAGCCGCAAGGCCCGCGCCGAACGTATCTCAGGGTTTGCGCCGCCTGCCGTGGGGTGCAGCGCTCTACTCGCTGCGGGTAATACTGATGCTGGCGCCATCCCGCACGGCCGTGAACACGCGCGGGTCACCCTCCACCTTGCCAAATACATTGACCGCGCTGGCGGGACGGATCTCGTTGCCACGGCTCATGGGAGTGCGCCCGAAAAAGATGCAAAAGGCGTGTCCCGGTGCCCAATACCCCAGGTCTCCGAGCGCCACCACCTCCTGCGCATCGGCGGCCTCCTTCAGGTGCACGGGAATGCCAAAGTAGATCTCGTCTCCCCAGGTGTTGGCGCGGGCGGTAATGGGCAGCGCATCCCAGATGGCATTGGCCGTGGACGAGTCGTTGAGAGTTGCCTGTGCCGTGACATTGTCCGCCGTGATCGTGATCTGACGCATGATACAATTGTACTCCTTCTTGCAGTGTGCACGGGCAGGGTTCAAGCCTGCCCGGCCATCTCGGTCAGCAGGGTTTCGGCAAGGCTGCTGCGAAAGCCCGGGGCAAGGCCAGACTCGCGCAGCACCTGCCCAAAGGAGGGCGATGAGAACACATAGTGGTTGCCCCGCGGTGCGATCAGGGCAGACAACACCAGTCCATCCAGTGCTGCCTGTAGCATGCCCTCTGGCACGCGAATGCCCTGTGCCTCGAGAGCCATACGCACCTGCGCTGGCGTAAAGCTGTTTCGCGGGGCCATCAGCACTGAAACGAGCCGCTCCAATGTGGAGGCGTTGCCCCACGACATATCAAAGAATAAATCCCGGAAGGAATCCGAGGTGCGCACGGCATCCAGATCCCCATTCAGAATGACCCGGTCAGCGCGGGCAGCCACGCGCTCGATGAGCAGCTGGCAGAGCGCCTGGAGGATATTGGGATGGTTGCCTGCCAGAGAGACGATATCCCTGGCGGTAGTGGTGGCATCCTGCAGTGCCAGGCCCAACTCTGCCACCGGCTCGCGTACCAGGCGCAGCGCATCCTCCGTCTCCAATCGGCCCAGGCGAACCGTGGTCGTCCCCTCGTGCAGCGGGTGCCCGTCTGTCTTCAGGGCAGAGTCTAGCACGCGCTCACCGGCAAGGATAAAACGGCACAGCCCCTCTTCCGACAGGGATCGAAGCACGCCAAACAGCGGGCTGCCGGCGGCCATGTCGTGGCTCAGCAGGTTATCGACCTCATCCAGCTCCAACACCACCGTCTGTCCGAGGTTCGGCTGTTGTGCCCGGAGGCGCATTACCACCCGCCGTAACACATCCGCCGAGGCGCTTTCGACCACCACACCGCCCACCATGGACAACGTGCTCAAAAAGCCGCTGGTGTCTGCGACGTGATGACAATCCACCAGGATCGGAAGGTATTGAGGGCTTGAGAGCAGCTCCTCGTGGATGCGATTCAGGAAGGAGGTCTTGCCGAGGCGGCGGCCTCCCACGATGGCGATGCTCTTGTCAAACAAGGCGCGCAGCAGGGCGCGTACCTGATACTCACGACCGTAGAACATCGTGGCGGGTACCGGACCCGAGACAACAAAGGGCGAAATCTGCTGCAGCGGTAGCTGCTCCTGGAGCAGCTCGGAGAGCGTTGCTGCGGGATCCTCTGCCTGCAGGATGCGGGTCACCTCCTGCGAGGGGAGCACTGCCATTCCCTCAGCGGCCAGGCGTGACCATTGCTCCCTTGCTCCCGCTGACACGATCACCAGAGCAAAGGGTGTCAGTGCCCCGAGCTCGGTAATCAACGAACGAATCTGCGTTACAACATCTGCGTCGGGAGCGCTGTCTATGGCGACGATCGGCAGCGCTGCGGGCAGGTTCATGCGCAGAGGCGTGGCATCCGCCAGCAGTGCCGTCAGGGGACCCAAGTGTCGCTGGGCCTGGATCAACAGTCCCAATCGCTCAGCCAGCTGCTGTGCCGAGCCCAAGGCGGAGGTGGTGGCTTCAACCGCGGGTTGGGCCGGCGCTGCCGGCTCTTGCCGCTGGGCATCGGATTGCAGCGCCACGGCCCCCTGCGTGCTGACCAGCGGCTCACTGCGCGCGATGGCGGGCGCAAGCTGACGGCGCGGGACCCGTCTCTGACGGTCAAGGTACCTGGCAACCTGGCTGCGCATCTGGGGGAGGTGCCGTGCCGCCCGAGGCGCCACCGATGGCCAAAGCAGAGCCCCCAGCGCTGCGACCGCCAGCAGGATGCTGCCTGCCTGCAGCGCGGGCAACAGCGCTCTGGAGGGCACACGTGCCAGGGTGATGCGGCTGAGTACACCCGCCTCCGACAGACGCCAAAAGTCTGTGGCCTGCTCCCCTGAAGCGGCAACCAGTGCGCGCGTGTTTCCCTCGCTGGGCCACCAGCCGAGCGTTCCATCGCCGTCCCATGCCAGGAGATCCGCGCCCAGGGCCGTCACTGCCATCGGCAGGCGACCCGCCAGCAGGGCCGTTTGCTGGGGAGCAACTTCCACTTCAAAGCCCCCCAGGGGTCGCCAGTGGTTGCCGTCGATCACGAGCAGGGTTCCATCCTGTGAGAGTCCGTACACGCTGTTGCCATCCGCAGCGCTGACGGCTGCCACCAACGGAACCGAGACTGTCGCAGTTGATGTCGGCTCCCAAGGGACGGCAAGCGGATCCTCACTCTGGTACTGCTCTCCGTTCGCCAAAACCAAGTGCCAGTGGTCGTCCGGCTGGCGGAACAGTCCAACGGCCAGGCCGTCGGAGGGGAGTCCTGCTGAGAACCATGCTCCAGCGGGCACCTGACGGCAGCGCAGAGGTTGGGCCAGCACACACAGGCCCTGCGCTCCTTCTGGTGTA
>JAAYED010000254.1 GCA_012728955.1 Chloroflexota bacterium | reverse complement strand
GAGGCGGGCAACGGCGTCACCGAGGCGTTCCTGGAGTACGCCCGGCCCCTCATCGGCGAGCCCCTCTCCCCGTACGCGCGGTTGGCCAAGCACCCCGTGCCCAAGCGCTTGGCGGAGTAGGATCAACAGCTCGCGCGAGAGCAAAGAAAACGACTTATGCACCTTTACAATTTAGCACCGTAACGGCTGCACCTCCGCGATGGCGTCGAGGGCGCCGTGATACAGCTGCTCCGGGTCGCCGAGCCCCACGTAGCGCAGCAGGTCGGGCGAGCCCTCCCCGAACCGATCGAGGAAGTGGGCCACCTGCTCCCGTAACCCCGGCCGGTCGTCCGCCCACCGATGGAGGTGCAGCACCTCCTGCTTCAACTGGCGCCACAGCTTCTCGATGGGATTGGCCCACGCGGCGTAGGTCGGCAACGGCCACGCCTGCAGCGGCAGGTTGAGTTCCGGGGTGAGGCCACTGGGCTCGCGCGGCCAGTGCGGCGGCAGGTGGATGGGCCACGGCTGGCGTTGCGGCTCCAGCGCCGCCAGCACGTCGGGATGGAAGTGCAGCGGCCAGCTATCCTGCACCAGGTAGATCGTCTTGGCCTGCGGGTAGGCCTCGCGCACCTGGCGGTAGAAGGCAATCAGGTAGCGCAAACGCAGTTGCTGGCGCTGGGTGTAGACCGCCCGCCCCGTCCAGGCGTCGAGGGCGCCCGCCACCCGCCAGGCGATGTTACTGCCGTGGCTCAGCTCCGCCAGGGGCTGCACGTGCCCGCGCTGCTCGTAAGCCGGCGCCAGGGTGGGCTGGCGGTAGTAGCTGAACTCGTCCTGGAACAGCACCACCGTCGCCTCCGGGTCCGCCCGGGCGCAGCGCAGGTGCACGCGGATGGTGGCCAGCTTGGCGAGGTAGTCGGGATCGGGGCTGTGCACGTGCCACCGGGCGCGCTTGTAGGCGATGCCCAGGCGCCGCAGCAGCCGCGACAGCCCCCCGTCGCTGTGCAGGCGCAGCCAGGGGCACTGGCGCCGCAGGCTGGCCAGCGTCCAGCGGGTGCGCTCCTCGCCGTACGCGCGCGGGTCGGCGTGGAGTAGCGGCAGCAGGGCGTCGCGCGCCCTCTCAGCGTCCGGGTAGCGAGGGGGAAAAAGCGGGCTTGCGCCCGCGGCCCGGCCGCACCAGCAGGCCCGGGAGCCCCTCGGCTTGGTAACGGCGCACCCAGCCATAGACGGTGTCGGGCCAGTGGGGCCGGAGCAGACCATGGCGGGCCACGGCGCGCCCCGATTGGCCGGCGGCGATCTTGAGCAGGGCAGCAGCGCGCTCGCGCACGTAGGGGCGGGGATGGGTGTCGCGGGCGTGTTCGAGTTCCCGCACTTGGACGGAGGACAACTCCAGGTGTAGAGGCTTCGGCATGGGATCATCCCTCCATACCATGACTCCTACACAACACTACGCCCCCCGGCTGCCCAGGGTTACGGTGCTAAATTGTAAAGGTGCATAAGTCGTTTCTGCTCTTTTTACAGAGAGAGCGTCTAGTGCATCCTCCCCTGTGGCAGAGGCGCATCATGATTGGGCCGGCGGCCTCAGGCGACGCCGTACTGGATGGCGCCGTAGGGAAAGACGCATGCCTTGGCAGCGGGGCCGTGGTGGCGCTCCAGGTCGGCCAGCACCTCGGGCCAGGTGCGATAGTGGATGACGTC
>JAAYED010000253.1 GCA_012728955.1 Chloroflexota bacterium | reverse complement strand
GGCCCCGGCGGCAAGAACATCCGCGGGATCATCGAGGATACCGGCGCCAGCATCAATGTGGACGATGATGGTGTGGTGACGGTTGCCTCGGCCAATGGCCAGGCCATGGCCGAAGCCCTGGCACGCGTGCAGGCCCTCACGGCGGAGCCTGAGATCGGGCGCATCTATACCGGCAAGGTGGTCCGCACCACCGATTTCGGTGCCTTTGTCGAGTTCATGCCCGGCCACGATGGGCTGGTGCACATCTCGCAGCTGGCGGATTTTCACGTGGCGAGTGTAGAGGATGTGGCTCAGGTGGGAGATGAGATCACCGTGATGGTGACCGATATCGACGCCAGTGGCCGTGTGCGGCTCTCGCGGCAGGCTGTGCTCGAGGGCTGGACCGCCGAAGAGGCGCGCGAGCGCGACCGCAAGCCCAGCGGTGGCGGCCGAGGTGGCCGCGACCGTGACGGTGGCCGCGACCGTGACGGCGGCCGTGGACGCGATGGCGGATACCGTGGCCGCGATGGCGGCGGGTACCGCGGGCGCGACTAGCGATACGCTCAACGGGGGGAGCTCAGGCTCCCCCTGTCCTTTTTGAGGGAACCATGAGCAATCAGAACGTGGAAAACGCCCAGGGTGCCGCTCCGGAGCCGGAGCGTGGATCCTGGCTGAGCGAGATGATCCAGTCGGTATTGCCCGCCCTGGTGATCGTCGTGGTGGTGAACCTGTTCATCGCCCAGGCCACCCGGGTCGAGGGCCAGAGCATGGAGCCCAACCTGCACAACAACGAGCGCCTGATCATTGAAAAAGTCAGCTACCACTTCCGCCAGCCCGCCCGCGGCGACATCGTGGTGCTCAAGCCGCAACAAGAGGGCTCGGTGTCCTTGATCAAACGGGTGATCGGCCTGCCTGGTGAGACGGTAGAGATCCATGACGATCATGTACTCATCAACGGCCAGCCTCTGCAGGAGGACTATCTTACCGAGCCCACTCTGGGCGATATGACCGCCCGGGTGGTGCCACCGGAACATGTGCTGGTTCTGGGTGATAACCGTGACGCCAGCAACGACTCGCGCTCCTTTGGCATGATTCCCTATGCGGATTTGGTGGGGCGTGCCTGGTTCCGCTACTGGCCCTTGCAGGATATTGGCCTGGTGCATTAGAATCGGGGCAGTGGTCGCAGGCATGACCACACACAGCGCCACACAAGGAGCACGTCAATGGCATACGACAAGACCTGTTACCTCCAGCACACCGCCGTGTACGTCAAGGATATCCAGTGGCACATTCGCTTTTTCGCGGCCATCGGAATGCCTGTGGAACGGGTAGCCGGCGACGAGGCCAATCCTGATCAGGTGTGGACGGTGGGCGGCATGCAACTGGTATCCGCTCCCGACTTTGAAGGTCCTGAAGGGCGCATGGCCCACCTGGGTATCTATGCCGACGACCTGGAGGCAGCTCTGGAAGAAGCCTACAAGTGGGGAGTCGAGGCCATGCCTCAGGGACGTAACTGGATACGCCTGCCCGATGGCCTGGCGATCGAGATGATGCAGGCCAAGTAGCGCCAGCGCTGGCGTTGCTTGTTGGCTGAGAATAAAGAGCGACCCGGGCGGGTCGCTCTCTCTTTTCTAGTCCACTCCATGCAGCCGATTCTGGCGTTCGATGAACCAGGGCTCGTTGCTGGCATCGATGTAGGGCAGCGAGGCACCGGTCAGTTGGACGCCCTGCCACCAGTCCTTGCCAGAGCGCGGATCCAGAAACTGCCCCGTATCCCGTATGGCCAGGCCCAGGGTACTGGCCCGCGAGCGGCCAATGGCCTGCCCATAGCGCAGGCCCGGCAGCCGGCCCCGGCCCTCAGCCACAGCGGTCCTGTAGGCAGCCTGCAAACGTGGATCAACGCAGATGCCCTCTATGTGGAGGGCGTAACCGTTGATGATGTGGTCGTCCCGCGTGAATACCAGCGTCAGCCGTTCATGGGTGGCATACAGCACCATGGCCACATAGTGCTGGCCAGTCAGCGTGTCGTGAAAAACCTCGGGACCACGGTACGGCACATAGAGGACCTGCTCTGGCGAGGTGAACACCTTGATCAGGGTGACCTCAGGGCTGGTGATGGGGTAAACGCCATACACTCCCGGCCAGTTGCCATCCCATTCCCCCACCTGATGCACGCTGGCGATGCCAGGAAAGCGCGCTCCGGCGAACATGGTCTGCAGGCGCGGTGCCCCAGGATCGGTGTCGCCCCCGTACTCTACCAGCCCCAGGTAGGATGCCGTATCGCGATAGCCACGGAGCGCCAGATTGATGTCCGGATGCCATTCCACGGGCACAGCAGGGTCGGGAGAGGGCTGGGCCACCGGAATCAGATCGTACCACTCGCCATCCACCGGCCGGCAACCCGGACCGTCCAGGCTCCTTACCAACGGAAAGAGCATCCGCGTAGCTCCGGGCGCCGCCACTGTCGGGCGTGCTCCCATGGCTCCTTCCAACAGGAGCAAGATCACACCGATCAGGATCGCGTTACGCAGGAATCTCATACGCTGTTCTCCTCCAGCCAAAGAGGAGCTAGTGTGCCCGCCGCTCGGGTTCCAGCAGGCGAGTGCCCGCCAATCCCAGAACCAGACATGCTACGGCGGTGATCAAGAACATGGGGCTCAGGCCCCATTGATCTGCCAGCACGCCCGACAGAGCGGGCCCCGCAAACATCCCGATGGCATAAACCGCCTGATGAAAGCCCATCGCCGTTCCGCGCTGGGTTTCCTCAACCTCCCGAATCGACATGCCCATCAGTACCGGATAGCCGATGCCGTTAGAGATACCAATCAAGAACTGCAGGGCAAAGATGGCCACCAGGCTGGAGGCAAAGGCCGACGCAGCGGTGCCAACAGCCAGCACAACATAGCTGAGAAACACCATGCGCCGCGCCCCGATACGCCTCACCACCGCAGTGGCCACCAGATTCCCCAGCGTCACCACCGCAATGTTAAAGCTCAGGAGCGCGCTCAAGGTCACATCCGTAGCCCCCAGCCGCTGGGCAAGCAGCGGAACAAAAGCAAAGGT
>JAAYED010000252.1 GCA_012728955.1 Chloroflexota bacterium | reverse complement strand
CCCCACGCGTGTGGGGAATACCTCCTGGACAGTGCGGGAGCTCGCTCAGCGCTAGGTTCACCCCCACGCGTGTGGGTGAATACGTCGTAACGGCTTCGCCGTTACTTGGGCCGAAGGGCTTTGCCCTTCGGCAAGCGCTGTACTCAGCGCCGTTCACCACCCCACGCGTGTGGGGAATACAGCGAGCGCATCTCGTCGTCGCCCATCCCGTGCGGTTCACCCCCACGCGTGTGGGGAATACCCGTCCATGGCCTCATAGCGCACGATCACGCCCGGTTCACCCCCACGCGTGTGGGGAATACGTGGCAGCACGGCGGATCCTCCTGGTGGGACTGGGTTCACCCCCACGCGTGTGGGGAATACTTCCAGTCGATCTTGACGTCGATCCTGCCGCGCGGTTCACCCCCACGCGTGTGGGGAATACGGGAGAGTTTCTTGTTCTTCTTTAGGTCGTTACGGTTCACCCCCACTCGTGTGGGGAATACTAGCGCCATTCGCTCGGTCTCGCGGCGGTACCAGGTTCACCCCCACGCGTGTGGGGAATACCAGATCCAGACGCCGACGCCGACGGCGCTGGTGGGTTCACCCCCACGCGTGTGGGTGAATACGTCGTAACGGCTTCGCCGTTACTTGGGCCGAAGGGCTTTGCCCTTCGGCAAGCGCTGTACTCAGCGCCGTTCACCATCCCACGCGTGTGGGGAATACCTTCGCTCCAAGAAACTGCAATGCCTGCGTCCCTTTGCAGCTACTCTTGCGCTGTGGCCTTCGGCTTGCGGATCAGCTGCAGCCCATCGGCCTCGACGATCTCTCGCCCCAGGTCGCCCTCCAGCCGCATCCGAAATCCCTGCTCGTTATCGGTGGTCCACACCTGCAGCACCGCCCCGCCCCGCTTGCGCTCCTTGCATTTGATCCACAGCTTGTCGCGCACCCGGGCCGACACGTCGCCCACAAACACCCCCGCCTGCGGCTCCAGCAGCCATCGGCTGAGCTCTCCCCGCAGTGCGGGCGTCACCCGTTTCAGGATCATCACCAGCATATCACGAGCGCCTCACATCATCAAACAACCGCTCCCACAGCCGCAGGTCAAACTCGCCGGTGGCGTCGCTGCGACGCTCATCCTCCGTCTCTTCGGAGGGCACCTGCAGCAGCTGGTCGATATCCGGCAGGATACGGCTGAGCAACCTGGTCTGGCGAAAGCGATCCCGGCAGGCCAGACGCACGCGGCTCTCCAGACTCTCGGGCGATTCGGCCACGGTCTCGAACGCCAGGGGGATGGTAATCTCGGTTTTGTAGAGATCGGCGATATCGTAGACAAAGGAGAGCTGCCTGCCGGTATGGATGAACCCCAGCGCGGTCGAGTAGCCTCCCGAGACGATGGCGGCGTGGCAGATGCCGTTGAGGCAAGAGTTGGCCACCGAGAGAGCCCGATTGAGCGGATCGCCCCAGTCCCAGCGTTTCTGATCGTAACGCCGGCCCTGCCAGGTCACGCCGGTGCGCTCGGCCTCGGCGGCATAGGCATCGCGCATGCGCACACCCTCTTTGCCTCGGATCTGGTTGAGGGTGAGATCCTCATCCAACCGGTAGCCAAAGCGGTACTCGTACATGCGCCACACCACCTCCAGGTGGGCGGCTTCATCCATCAACAATTCGGATTGACGCAGGATGTGGCGCGCGGAGCGGGTTTCGCCGGTGCCCTGGGCATAGCAGCGCACGCCCTGTTCGCCCAGCCAGACGATGCTGCAGCCGTTTTCCACCAGGGTGCGCACGGCGGCATGGGTGACGG
Source organism: Chloroflexota bacterium (assembly GCA_012728955.1). Lineage (GTDB taxonomy): Bacteria > Chloroflexota > Anaerolineae > UBA1429 > UBA1429 > JAAYED01. The sequence goes on along the minus strand of JAAYED010000252.1, from coordinate 4,931 downwards.
TGCTGCCCGGGCCGAGCATGAGCACGCCAAGGGCGGCCACAGGGACGACGGTAATGCCGGACTGGTCCCACAGCGCGATGGCGTGCGATTCCTGTTCCACGCGCACGCGTTCGGTTTAGAGATAACTGAGCCCATCACGCAGACGGGGCAGTTCATGCAGATCGATTGGCACAGGCCCCTCCTGATGGTGGATGGTGGATAGAAATGTGGAGGGCCCGACTGATTCAGAGTCGGGCCCTGGGTGATCTAGTCGAGCGAGGCCAGCGCGGCGGGGGCAAGCGAGAGCAGGCCAAAGCCGAATCCCTTGGCGCTGCCGATACCGGCAGCCAGCGCCTCGCCAAAGACCTCGGAGGAGCGCACGCGCAGCAGGCCGTCATAGCGCACCGCGAGGTGGCTGAGCCGGCGCCCGCCCTGGCCGCTGTAGCCGCGCTGCAACCCCAGTGGGGCCACGCTGAGCCGCAGGAGCTCAAAGCCGTGACGCTCGGCCTGGCGTGCCATCCAGGCGCGCTGGTCCTCCTCCCTGCTCAGGCCCAGCCGGGCAGGACCGCGGCCCTCGCGGGGTTTGCCGGCGGCGCGCTCGGCCCGCATACGGGCGAGGTACCCGGGCTCGGATACCGGCTCGCGCTCGTGGGTAGCCTTTTTGACAGTGGGGTTGGCCCGCAGCCTGAAGGCGTACACATCGCCGGCCACGGGGGCCAGCTCCAGAGCTTTGGTCTCGGGAGGACGCAGGAGGTAGCCCGGGTCACGCGCGAGGGCGCTCCAATCGGGCTCGACCTGCGACTGTACCAGCAGCACCAGGCCGCCGCCGGGAAGCTCGTCCACCCGGTAGAGCGGACGCGCCTCCTCCGGGAGCGGGGTGCCAAAGCCCGCATACACGCTGCGATGCAGCTCGTAGGCGTTGGCCAGCTCGCGCTGCACCCGCCGTGAGCGGGGATTGAGGATCATGCGGGAGAGGAACATGGCAGCACCTCCTCATCCAGAGAGCGCTCCGGGCAGGGGCACCAGCTGGTGTGCACGCGCCTCGGGGCATAGCGCCGATCCCGTTCGTGGAAAGAGATGGGCTGGTCCGGCCGGATGGCCTCGCCCTGCAGATCTTCCAGCACGAGGCGCAGGCGCTCGGGCCGCCGGCCGTTGCGGACCCGCGCCGCCGGAACCAGCCAGGGATAGCCACGCAGAGCGGCCTCCAGGCGGGTCTCGGGCTGCAGGCCGTCGGCCAGCCAGACGGGCTCGCCGGGCACGCAGGCCTTGCGCCCCAGGAAGAGCGCCCACACGGGATCGGCCAGTGCCCGCTGCAGGTCAGAGAGAAAGGAGAGATCCTCCCCCTCCAAAGCGACTAGAAAGCGGGCGTCCTGCAGATAGTAGCGCTTGGTGACGATGACATTGGTCCACTCGACGCCACCGGTGGAGGTGGCATAGCCATCCTGCCCGGCGGTGTGATAGTCCCGCAGGAGGGTGCCCTCCTGGTCCACCCGCACGCCCATCTTGAGGGCGGCCAGATCGGCCAGGTCGGCGCCGCGCGGGCGACCCAGGGCCGCCGCCAGCAGACCGACGGCCCCGGATTTGGTTGGCTCGCGCAGGGTATCGCGGGTGGTAAAGAGAGACTCTACCCCCCACGATTGCAGCGGGCCACTGCAGCGCAGCAGCAGTACGTGTGTACCGGCCACGGCGTCACCCCTCTTTCTGCAGGGCCTGGCGCGCCAGTTCGCAGAGGGCGTCGACGCTGCCCAGGCGCTCGGCGTCGAGGTGAGCGAGTTCCGTATCGGTGGGCAGGACATTCAACCAGCCGGCGCCAACGATCTGGCCGCTCCCATACACCTCGCAGAGTTTGCCATAGTAGGCATCCAGCGCGAGGGCTGAGGGAGCCAGATAGCCGGAGCCACCCTCGGAGCGCACGGCCTGTTCAAAGGCGTTGGCCAGGTTCCAGGCCATGCCTCCCTTGCGAACCACCACGCCCACCACGCTGGGCGGATTGTAGGCGGCGCTGCTGTTCTGCTTGCCGGTGGGAACGGCTTCGTGGCTGGCGCGGATAAAGGCCTCCACCGTCTTGAGGGCCAGCTCCAGATCGCCCTCCAGATTGGTCAGCAGCTGCTCCCAGTCGATGCGGGCATAGCGATAGTAGCAGGCGCTGTCATACCCCGTGACGCCCATCATGCTGGCGCCCAGCTCTTCGGTGGGCTGCAGGTCATCCACCGAGGTGTAAAAGTCCAGCTCCATGGCCACCCGATGGGTAGAGAGGGCATGGGCCACCTGGCAGGCGGCATTGCGGCCCAGCTCTGGGCGGCTGGCCATCATGCGCCCAAAGAGGGCCAAATCAGGAGCGCCTGTTGTTACGGGATACTGTTTCAAGATGGTTGCTATTACTCTTGAACGTGCCTTTGCCGCTTGCGCCTTCTCCCCAACAAGTGCGCTCCAATGCTCACGGATGAGCTCGGCCATCGTTGCCAGCTCTGCCTTGCTGACGTACAGCTGGGCAGGGATTCGGCGCCTATCGTCCAACTTGAGAAGCCGGCCCTTGTTCAATCCACGTGACTTTGGTTCTACGCGCCCATCTATCCATCCCAAGGCAATATTGTCCGCAACCCTCGTTACCAACTCATGATCACCAAGCTCAGTTATTCGCTCCTGGATCGCAGCTGAGAGCTGCCGGGTACGATCGGCCAGGGGCTGGCCGGTGGTGGCGGCAAAGACCGGATTCCGGCGTATGGCCCGCTTGAGGCACTGTGAGGAGATGCGGGCCCGACGGGTGCCGCCAAACTCACAATCCTTGGGGCTGCCCGTGTCATCCCGGTTCAGGTTGGAGGGGACAAAACTCTGCAGGATGTGGACTTCGACAAACATGTTACGCTTCTCCTTCCGTGTTTTCGCTGCTCGAGTCATTCTGATCGACTGCGGAATCCTCAGAGGCAGGATCCTGTTCTGCGGAGCGTCCCCAGAAGCCGGCGGCCCAGGTGCGCTGGACGCGGCGGGAGGGAGCGCCCCACTGTTGCAGGTCAAGGAACAGCTGATGCCAGTTGACCGGGATCTCTTTGGAACGCAACAGCGAGATGGCCTGACGCAGCAGGCCGGGCAGATCCTCACTGTTGGCGGCCAGCAGTGCGACCAAGCGTCGTTCCACGGAGGCCATGGCTCCTCCGGAACCCTCGCCGGCATCGCCCCCGGCGCTGGAATCACTCCCACCGGCGCGGCGAAGACTCACGCCCAGGTTGGCATCCCGGCCGGAGCTGGGATGGAGCGCAAAGAGGGATGCCACGGTGTAATAGGTGGCCTCGGTCCAGGGGGGGCAATTCTCGGGCAACCAGGGCACCACCCAGGGATACATGGCCGAGACGGTGCCGGCGGGCTGGCCCAGCCCCCGCCGCAGCGCCGCCAGGGCCCCGCGGTCCTCCCGGTTGGCCAGGTCCTCCAGTCTCTCGACAAAGGGTACTTTTCGCGATGTCAACTCGGTCATTCCACCTCCTCCTGCGCAGTTTCCTGTTCCTCCAATTCCAATACTCGCTTGAGCAGAGCGCCCAGGCTGGCCTGAGCGCGCACGGCCGCCTTGAGCGCCGCCGGTGTGGGCGGCAGCCCCTGCACCACGGAGCGGAAGGCGCTCCAGGCCGCCCCACGGATGGCCTGGGCCCAGTGGAGCCGCGCCGCCTGCAGATCGTCACCGATCTCGACGGCCAGCTGCTGGAAGGGGACCTCCAGCTCCGCCCAGTAGAGGCCATCGCCCGCCCAGGAGAGCACCATGGCATCCACATCTTTGGAGTCCGGTTGGCGCCCACCGACATCCTGCTGCGGGGCGATCAGGTAGCCGGCCAGCGTGGCAAACACGCCCGAGGGCGTCCCTTTCACATAACGGACCAAAGCGGTGCCCACCGTCTCGGCCTGGGACAGCGATGCCACCAGCGCCTCGGAGCACGCCCGGTCGGCCAGCAGCGCGCTGCTGAGGGCAAGGCGCTCGGAACGATAAAAGTACACCTTGTCCTTACCCCCCAAGGTACACATGCCATAGCCGTCCACGGGGACCAGCCGCCCCAGGGGCAGGTCATGCTCCTCGGCCAGCTCGGCCAACCAGTCCAGCTGTCTGGGCCGCACGATGTCCGCCGAGGCCAGCAGGGCGGTGGCGTCGCGCCAGAGGGCGCGGCCTTCCTTCCACACCGTGTTGTGAACGCCACTCTCGGTGGAACGGGTAAAGGCCGCCAGAGGATTGAGGACAGAGCCGTCCAGCCGCAGTGCCGGCCCCATGCTGAGCCCGGTGACCTCACCCTGCTCGTTCCACTCCAGCTCGAGCAGCCGGTTGGGCCAGGTGAGATAGTCGAGATAGCCCAGGGGCACGGTGCGCGGCGGGGAGCAGGGATCGTCCGCCTCCCACCAGAGACGGTCACTGCCCGAGTTGGGCAGAGGATCGCTGTCGCCGCCATAGCGGGGCATGTTCAGCAGGAGCGACTGGAACAGGTTCTCGCCCCGCACCAAAAAGGTGATCATGCGCGTGGAGGAGGCGTCGGTGAACTGCATTTTGGACCCCTTCTTGCCGGCAAAGCCAAAGTGGTGCATGGCCACCAGGGCGCGGGCGGCACGGGCAGGGCTGAGGGTATAGGTGCCATCATCAGTGTTGTGGTTAAAGAGCGTGTCGGCGGACCTGGTCTCGTGCCGCAGGTCGCCCGCCCAGCGCGCGTTAACCCGCTTGTCATGGGTCTGCAGGAAGGGATGCACCGGACTGCAGAGATCAAAGCGATCCGCCCAGCGGGACAGATAGGCCTGCAGGGGCTCTGGATCCCAGCGGCCAGCCTGCCAGAGGCGGTGCCAGGCGTCCATGTCCGCAGGGCCAAAGACGCGGTGCAGGATCCCCAGCAGCAGGCGATAGATCGCCACGGTTTCGGTGGGGACCTCGCAGGCGAGCCCCTGCAAGGTGTGAGCGCGCACCAGTACGTCGTACAGCCCCAGCTCCT
>JAAYED010000251.1 GCA_012728955.1 Chloroflexota bacterium | reverse complement strand
GCAGGGACTGTTGACGGGCATGGCGGCGCGTCGGAATCCCCTTGCCGATGCCAGCACCCTCTGGTCTCTGGTAGTGGCCAATCGCTTTGCCTGGCTGTCGGACTGGTTGCGCCGACAGGATGAGGAGATGGTGGCTCTCGAGCAGGAGTATATCGCCCTGCTGATCCGTGGCCGCGCTCAATTGCAGGACACCTGGTCCCGTTACATTTCCTGCGACAGGGCCGCCACCACCGCATTGGAGTAGCGGGCCATCAAGGTGTGGCAGTCCGGTCGGTTGGTGAGCAACACGCAGGATACGTTCGAGTGCGGGTCCGCCCAAAAGAGCGTTCCTGTGGCACCGGTATGTCCAAAGGTCTTGCTGCTTACCAGATCTCCGCAGGGGCGGGCGCCCAAACGCCAACCCAAGCCCCAGCGCTCCCAGGGAGCGACCCCCGCGGCGGGTTGCGGCAGGCGGGAGCTCTGGTCCGAGCGCATGGCAAGGCGCGCGGGCGTGGTGAGGGGGCCCGGCAGCTCTCCCAGCATGTGCTGGAGCAGGCGGCTCAGATCGGTAGCGGTGCTGTGCAGGCCTCCCCACGGGGCGCCCAAAGCCCGCCAATAGGCAGAATTCCAGCCCCAGTCAGTGTCGATGGCGCTGTGCCGCTCACTGGCCGAACTGTTGGCGCGCACCGTGCTGATTATCCCCCCGGCGGGCATCCCCAGGGTAGTGTGGACCATGCCCAACGGCTTGAAGAGGACCTTGTCGAGCCAGGGGCCCAGCGGCTCGCCCGTCAGGCCCTCGATCACCGCTCCCAGCACCAGCAGCCCCATGCTTTGATAGCGCACACTGGAACCTGGAGAAAACAGAGGCTCCAGCGCGCATACGTGCTCCAGGAAGACCTTCAGGGGCGCATGTTGCTGGCGCAGCTCCATGTTATTGGCCAGCTGATCGGGCAGCCCAGAGGTGTGGGTCATCAGGTGTCGCAGAGTGATCGACTCTTTGCCCCGGGTTCCAAAGGCAGGCAGATGTTCGGCCACGGGCTCGTCAAGAGACAGGAGCCCGTCCTGCACCAGCAGCATGGCGCCTGTGCACACCACCGGCTTGGTGAGAGACGCCACGAGAAAGGGCGTGTTCAGGTCCAGCAGAGGCTCGCCCTGTTTCCATCCGGCGTCGCCCCAGGCTCCTTCCAGCAGCGTCTGTGTCCCCACCGCCACGCTGGTGGCGATGGCGGGCACCTGAGGGACCTGGTCGCTCAACCAGAGCCCCACTGCCTCGAGACTGCGCAGACCCTGGCCCATGGCACCTCCTCTTTGCGGCGAGATGTGTCGCTGCTTGCCGCAGCCTAACACCTCTCTACCATGCGGACAAGGTGACCAGCATCCTCATTCCGCGCAGTGTCCCCAGATACCAGGTTGCGAGGCGCCTTGCCCGGCACTATTATCAGGGTGACACCGCCGGACATAGCAGGGGTTGAAGGAGTTGGACATGGAGCGAAACGACGGGCCGTCCAGCAGCTTGTTTCAGGCGATTCCTCTGCCCGCCACTGAGGATTGGGATGCTCTCGCCAGCAACGATGCCCTGTCTGACGAGATGCGGTCGCTGCTGCCCGAGGCTCAGCCCAGTCCGCTGGTTGGCTGGGGTATCCCATTTGCCGATGGCGCACCACTGCTCATCGCAGAAAGAGTTGTGCAGATCTCCCTGCAGCACAGACGAGCCCGTTGGCTGGTCTTTATGCATACCTCGGACGTGCAGCCGGCCGAGCTGGCGCCAGGAGACGAGGGCCGTCTGGGCCTGCTCGCTCCCATGCGCGGTGAAGGCAGGCTCGGCGAGGTCGCCGCACAGTATGTGATGGTGTACGCGGATGGCAGTGAGCTCGCAGTGCCCATTCGCCGCCGCTTTGAGGTGGGCGCCTGTCATCGTTCGTGGGGTGAGAACTGCTTTCTCGCGGTGCCCCATCACAAGCCGATCTCGATCCCCTTGGAGCAGGAGCTCGAACCGCGCGGTTGGGGGCGCGCCCAAACCCGGGTGAGCGCTGCTGACGGCAATCTGTGGACGAACTGGCTGTATGCCTGGGAGAATCCTCATCCCGACAGGCCCCTGGATCACGTGCGGGTAGAGCCGGTTTCTGGCGCTCTGCTGCTGCTCGGCCTTGCGGCGGGGGATACCAGCACGCATCCCCTGCGTTGGAACAGCAGGCAGAAGGCGTTACTCACCTTGTCGGAGGGATCGACGCTGGATGCCCGTCTGGACGGGCAGGGATTGTATGCGCAGGTGCAGTTGGATCTGGGACAGGTGATCTCGGCGCAGAGGCAGCCTGTGTATCCCAATGCCTCCTGGGAGCAGAGCTACAACAACCAACTGCCCGCGTTCTCAGAGCACCGGGTCCTGCTCGAGTACACCGCTCACCCCCAGGCGGCCTTTCATCTCGAGGACGGGCGTGTCATCCCCCTGTCCGCAGTGGATGCGGCCTCTTCCGACGCAATTTCTCCGGTTCCCCCGTCCACTCAGCGGGTTTCGCTGCGGGTCGTGGAGGCGGGCAGCACCGTGCCCGTGCCGGTGCGGCTGCACGTGCATGGGGACTCGGGCGAGTACCTGGCCCCAGTGGACCGCCATCGGATGCCCAATCCCTTCTGGTTCGAGGACTATTCCGTCGATTTTGTGCATCGTGGCCAGCATCGCTCGAGCTATATCAATGGCGAGACGACGCTGGATCTTCCGCTGGGGCGGGTGTATCTCGAGGTGTCGCGCGGATTCGAGATCCGGCCGCAGCGAAGGGTGTTGGAGATCGGCCGCGACACGCGCTCGGTGGTCATCGAGCTGGAGCGGGTGCTGCCCTGGCGTGCGCGGGGATGGGTGAGTGCCGATACGCACGTGCACTTTTTGTCGCCCATGTCCGCTCTGCTGGAGGGCTCTGGTGAAGGTGTGAATGTGGTCAATCTCCTCGCCAGCCAGTGGGGAGAGCTGATGACCAACGTCGGTGACTTTGACGGGCGCAATACCTGGGGCAGCCGCGAGACGGGTGGGGATGGTGAGCATCTCGTGCGGGTAGGCACCGAGAACCGCCAGCATGTCTTGGGACATATCTCGCTCCTGGGGTACAGTGGCAATATCATCGCCCCGATGACCACCGGTGGCCCGGACGAGTCTGCTCTGGGTGACCCCATCGAGGTGCTGCTCACCGAGTGGGCGCGCCAGTGCCGCCAGCAGGGCGGGCTGGTGATCCTGCCACACTTTCCGAATCCGCGGGCCGAGCATGCCGCGGCGATCATCGAGGGCGACATCGACGGGATCGAGATGACTTCCTGGGGCGATCTTTACAGTGGCATCAGCCCCTATTCCCTGTCTGACTGGTACCGCTATCTGAATAATGGTTACCTGGTGCCTGCTGTGGGGGGCACAGACAAGATGGACGCCGCCACGGCGGTGGGCACCGTGCGCACTTATGCGCGCATCGCGGGCGACGCACCTTTTACCTACCAGTCCTGGATGGATGCCGTGCGCCGGGCCGAGACCTTTGTCACCTACGGGCCTCTGGTCGAGTTCTCGGTGGATGGCCAGCCGATGGGCGGGCGCATCAACATGAGCCCCCAGGGCGGCACCGTGGACATCACCTGGGAGTCAGCCAGCGTTACCATACCGATGTCTCGTGCCGAGCTCATCGTCAACGGTACCATCCGCGAAAGCGTCGCGATCGATGCATGGCAGGCCAGCGGTATGTGGCGCATCCCCGTCGAACGCAGCTCCTGGGTGGCTCTGCTGATTCGCGGCCATTATGCGGATCGCCCAGAGATCGTAGCCGCTCACACAACGCCGGTAATGGTGGAGGTGGCAGGATCGCCGTTTTACTCGGCCGCCGATGCTGTGACCATTCTGGAACAGATAGAAGGTGCTCTTGCCTATGTGGCGACCTTGGGGACGCGCGCCGACGAGGTGAGCTGGAAACGCATGCGCCTGGTGCTGGAATCGGCTCATCGGCGGTTGCACAACCGCATGCACCAGGCTGGCCAATATCATGAGCACACGCCGTCCGAACAACACCGGGAGCACCAGGCATAGCCACAGACTGGTGCGCTGCCGGTCAGAGAGTGGGGAACCGATACCGATGCCCAAGAAATCTGCGATCACCAATGCCATGCGCATGCTGGACAGCCGCGGCATTGGCTATGAGGCCTTGACCTTTTCCACCGACATCCACTCGGCAACTGGCGTGGCGGCCGAATTGGGGCTGCCGCCGGAGCGTGTGTTCAAGACGCTGGTGGCCCTGCCCGACACCGCCGCCCGTGGACGGCCGCTGTTGGCTGTAGTGCCCGGCGACTCGGAGCTGGATCTCAAGGCTCTGGCACAGGCGGCAGGAGAGAAAAAGGTGCGCATGGCCACTCAGCGCGAGGCCGAGTCCCTTACGGGGTTGCTGGTGGGCGGGATCTCGGTGCTGGCACTGCTGCAAAAGCGTTGGCCGGCCTTTCTGGATCAATCTGCCCGGGAGGGCGCCTGGTTGATTGTGAGCGCCGGGCAGCGGGGCATCAACCTGCGCATGACCGTGGACGACTATCTGGCGGTGACCCAGGCGCGGCTGGTGCCGTTGGCCCGAGTGCCGGCCTCTGACGAACGGTAATGCAAAACGGCTGCTCCTTGGAGCAGCCGTTGCGTTCTGTAGAGGATGGGGCCGTCAGCGCAGCCTAATTGCTCGTCAACGCCTTGTGCGCCTCGACCAGCTGATCGATGATCGGGATGTGCTGCGGGCACTTTTCTTCGCACTCGCCGCACTGGATGCAGGCATCGGCCTGTTTGCCCGAGACCCGGTTCCAAGCCTGGTACGCCTCGCGGGCCACATCCCACAGGCCATACACCCGCGCCTCGTTGTATTTGCTAAAGATGTACGGGATATTGACTTCCTGCGGGCAGGGCTGGCAGTAGCCGCATCCCGTGCAGTACAGGTCCGCCATGGCCTGCAGGCGCTGCAGCTGTTCGTTGATGATCTGCATCTCATCCTGCGAGAGGCGCAGATCGCGAGATGCGGTCTGAACGTTCTCCTCAACCTGCTGCATGGTGTTCATGCCCGAGAGCGCCACCGAGACGCCGGGATGGGAGAGCACAAAGCGCAGTGCCAGCTCTGGCACCCGCTCCACACCAGGGATCATGGCCTTGAGCACATCGCTCTCGGCGCCGAGCCGGCCACCGGCCACCGGGCCCATTACCACAATGCCGACGCCCTTTTCATGCGCCAGATGAATGGCCTCTTCATTCTTGCGATCCAGAATATTGTACTGGAGCGTGATGACCTCAAAGTAACCGGTGTTGATCAGCTTGACCAGGTTCTCTGGCGTGTCATGAAAGCTGGTGCAGATGTGCTTGATGAGCCCCTGGTCCTTGGCCTTGATCATCAGCTTGGACAAGCGCGGCTCGACGCTTTGCTCAAAGCGCTCCCAGTTGATGCCGTGGTGGTTATAGAGATCGATATAGTCCACATCCAGGTAGGTCAGGGCCTGCTCCAGGTTCTGCCACCAGACCTTCTC
>JAAYED010000250.1 GCA_012728955.1 Chloroflexota bacterium | reverse complement strand
CGCGCCTATGAGCAGGCTCGCCACCAGATCGACGCCGCTACCAGAGGACACCTGAAAGTTTACGGCACGCGTTGCGACAAGATCGTGCGCACCCTCTTCCTCTACCACATGGCCGGGTTGCGCCCCGATGGACTGACCGCCGAGGAGTTGATGAACCATGTGATGGAGTGGAAGGACCACGAGCAGGGCCAACAGGCCGACCTGCAGGATAACCTGGCACACTACAAGATCCTGACGGACCGGTTGGAGGCCGACTTGGTTCAGATCAAGAAGGAAGGGGATCGCTTCCGGTTCCAGGTGGACCAGGGTGGGGTGATACCCCAGGAACTCTACCGCCGGACGCGGGCGAACGTGGAGGGAAATGAGCAGGAGTTAAAACAGGCCTGGGAGGCTCTCTTGGGCCTGGATGGCTGGCAGGTGCAGACAGGCTTGATGCGGATAGACTTGGGCCACGGGGTGCGCTCCATCTTCCGGGAGATTGCCCCCGAAAGCCAGACCAACATCACCGTGAACTGGCATGGTCGCCTGATCGAGGGGCGCGTGCTGATGCGCGACCTGGTGCACCTGGGACAGCGGGGAGGCGCCCTGCTGGATATCAACAGCGCTGAGACGGGCCAGGATTTCTTTGTGTACATCAGTTCCACGCCTGCCGGGGATGCGGTGGATAACCTGATCCGGGCCAGGCGCGACCCCCGCATGTTGTTCTGGACCCCCGACGAGCTAACGCCTAACGAACAGAGTTTGTTGATCGATTTCGCCGCCTACCGCTCCCTGGTGCGCGAGTACGCGGGCAAGGAAACCCAGGACGCCCAAACGGTGCTGGGCTGGGTGCAAGATCAACTGCGCGGCCAGATGGGCACGATCTACAGCATCGTAACCAACAGCTACAGCCGCGGACGCCTCGCTGCCCTGGACCATCAGAGGATCCCCGTCAACTGCCAGGGGGAGTTGGCCGCCGCCCTCACGCCTCCAGTGAGTCAGGTGTTGGATAGCGTGTACATCAGCCGCGAGCTGGAATTCACAGCCCCCGCTCCGCTGGATGATACCAACGTGATCAACGTGATCAACGGCATCGTCAAGACAGGCCAGATCGAGCGCGGGGCGCGACCCAATCGGGATATTTCGGCGGCGCGCAACTATGGCGTGGCTCTGCAGATCATGCGCCCGAATGATGATTCCAGGCTGGATATCAGCCAGTGCCGCTATACCCGCGATATGCTGAAATGGATCGAGAGCAAGCTGCTGGACCCCACGGAGAGCATGTCAGTCGAAAGCCTGTACAAGAATTTCCAGGGGATCAACGGGCCGAACGGCATCCATTACGGCCTGAGCAGACGCCTGGTGCAGCTCTACCTGCTCTGCCTGGTGCGGGATGGCAAGCTGCGCGTGCACATGTCCAGCCGCAACGTGCCGGTGGAGTACATCGACTACACCAACCTGGCCGAGATCGAGTTCCGCACCGCCACGTTGGACGCCATGGCCCACCTGCAACGCATCCGCCCGCCGGAGGGCTGGAACCTGCTGGCCCCCTATGCGGCGGCCCTGCTGAACGATCCGGCCCTGCGCAACGTGGAACAGGATGCGGATATCCAGAACGCCGTCCAGACTGTGCTGGCGTATCGCCAGGAGCAAAAGCAGCCCTTCCAGCGCTTCCGCGCTCGCTTCCAGGAGTTGTTCGACGAACTGGACCTGCCCAATCCCCTGGCCGACCGGCTGCAGCAGTGGGAAACCTTCCTGACCGCCCGGGTGGATGCCTCGGAGGCAGTGAGCGACCTGCTGCGGGCGCTGGATCGTGCCTTTGGCTATGCCGTCTGGGCCGAGCAGCGCACCGAACAGGGAGAGGTAGACGATCTGGTCGTGCGCCGCGCCGAGGTAGCGAAAGCGCAAGGCTTTTTCGAGCAGCGCGACCGCTTGCTGGACGTTGCCCGCTATGCCCGCCACGACCTGCCCGACTGGCCGGAGTTGGATACCGTGCGCCGCGTCCTGGCTCGCACTCGAGACCAATTGGGCAACCTGGCCTACTATATCGACAGCGCCACCCCCTTCCTGACGGAACTGCTGGAACCGGCCGAGGAGGCCATCCGCAGCTACACCACGCGCTACCTGCAAGCATACGAGGCGGTGGTGGCCCGCATCGAAGAGGCCCGCCAGTATATCGAGGGACTGCCCCAGGGCGCGCCCTTCCGGGTGCTGGAACGGCTGGCCGATGTGCGCCCGCTGGGTCAGGACCCCCGCCCGGCCCTGCGCAACATCTTCCGGGCTGCCGTGGAGAGCCTGCCGCCTACCCGCGCCACCCGCGAGACCCTCTCACAAGAGCTGCGCCACTGGCCTCAGCCGCCCAGTTGCGCGTTTACCCTGGAGGATCATCAAGACTGGGTGGAACAGGCGGAGGCAGCCGTCCAACGGTGCGATGCGGCCCTGCGCGAGGCGCTCTTGAACAAGGCGGCCCTACTGCACAGCGAGGCCCTGCGTGCCCGGCTGCAACAGGGGGCCGAGGAGCCTTTCCTGGCCGATCTGCTGGCCGCCCGCACCCCCCAGGAGGTGGCGGACAAGCTGCTCGCCACGTTGGGCGGCGAGGCGGCAGGGGCGGCGGCCTCTGCTGAGGCGGCCATCGCTCTGCTGCAACGTTACCTGCTGGAGATCAAGGTGGT
>JAAYED010000249.1 GCA_012728955.1 Chloroflexota bacterium | reverse complement strand
CGTTGGGTCGAGCACCAGCCCTTCGGTTCTTGCCACCAGACCGATCGTCTCATGAACTCGCGAATCAGCCCGTTCGTAGCCTTCTCCGACCCAGTCATCTCGGAAATAGGGTTCCGTGAGACTGCGTCCAAGATGCAGCGTTATGGCCACCTCTGTGCAGATGGCCGACACAACAGATTGCCCCCGTGGGTTGCGCCTTGCCACCGAAACACCAATGAGCGAGGCCTGAACGCCCTCAAGGGCCAATCCGACCAACAGCCCGGCCTGGGTTGTACCCGTTCCACTGGCGAGTACGATGACTTCTGGCTGCCAATCCTGCTCCCTACACTGACTCACCAACTCGCTCGCGGCATCCACATAGGCGCGAGCACCCTCAACAAGATGCCCCCCTCCAGGAATCTCAAAGGGCACATAGCCTTCTGCCCGGAGCGCCTCCATCGACGCGCTCATCTGGGCCGCGATATCGGATGGTTGTACCACGGTGATGTCGGCGCCAGACAGAACCATGAGCCTGAGGTTGCCATAGGGCTCAAGCAGCAGCTCCTTAGGGCCATGCAGCACGAGTCGGCACTTCCACCCGCGTGATGCTGCCAACAGTGCGATGGCGCGGGCGTGATTAGATTGCACGCCGCCAGTCGTTACCACGGCGTTGGCGCCGGCCGCATGAGCCTGGCGCATGATGTAAACGCCCTTTCGCCCTTTGTTGCCGCCTCCAGAGATGGGCCAGAGGTCGTCACGTTTGACCCAGAGATCGATCCCCAACATGCCGCTCAAGTTACGGAGATGTGACAGGGGCGTTACATATCCACCGCATGGTGCCATAGTCTAGACTCGAATCTCCATCGGTAATGGTGCATCGTGTGCCCAAGGAAGCCCTGACCATTCATCCTTCAGCAGGCCGAACACCAGACGATCGTGTCTGGTGCCTCGGTGAAGGACATGCCGCCTCAGGACGCCCTCTTCGCAGAAGCCGAGGCGTCTGTAAAGGCTTTGCGCATTGTGGTTCTGCCTGAGTGTGAAGAGGTAGACGCGGTCAAGTGACATCTCGGCGAAACCATAGTTTGTGATCCAGGCCACTGCGGTTGCGCCAATGCCCTGGCGCCTCATGTTCGGCGCAACCACCACGTACATCTCTGCGCGTCGATTTCTCTCATCAACATCGGTGAGTCCTGCCATGGCGCAGATCTCGCCGCTGCGCTGCACCCAGAGGCTAAAGTCCCTTCTCCTTCGATCAAGCCTGGTGTCAGCAAACCACTTTTCGGTGTCAGCGAGCGATGCTGGGTAATCCATGAGCATATTCGCCGCCACTATGGGATCATTGAACCATGCGGTGCGTGCCTCTAAATCGCAGCGTTCGAGTCTACGCACCTGAAGCACTGAGCCTGTCATTTGCCAACCTCCTCTCTGGCGCGACGATAAGCTGACAGAGGCAGCATCTGGATGCCAGGCACGACAAGAACGCCGCGTTGAGTCACAACCCTTGCCAAGGTCGCCACGAGGAGCTGTAGGTCCAGCAGAAAGGAAACAGCGCTTACATACCGCACATCCAACTCGAGGCGCTCATCCCACGGGAGCGTATTGCGGCCACTAACCTGCGCCCAGCCGGTGATGCCGGGACGTACATCGTGTCGGCGCCGCTCACGCTCGGTGTAATAGGGCAGGTATGCCATCAACAGCGGCCGGGGGCCCACCAGGCTCATCTCGCCGCGGATGACGTTCCACAGCTCGGGCAGCTCGTCGAGGCTGCTGGCCCGCAGCAAGCGCCCCAGCCGCGTGAGGCGCT
>JAAYED010000248.1 GCA_012728955.1 Chloroflexota bacterium | reverse complement strand
TGGTGTTGCTGCTGTTTCTGATACAGAAACTGCGGCTGGGAGCGCTGCGGCGGCGGGTCATCGCGGCTCTGGAGGGGAATCTCGCCAGCCATGAGGCCCGTACCCTGGCCACACTGCTGAACCTGATCATCACCGCAGCGCTGATCGCCGTATGCGTGGGGGTTGCCTGGCTGCTGCACAAGGCTCTGGTGGCCATCTTGAGTTCCGCCGTGGCAGCGCTGCCCCAGTCGGCAGCACAGGCGCTGATTTTTGGCCTGGCCATCATCAATGGCGGCACGCTGGCTGGCCTGGTGGCCTATGTGGTGGGTCTGCCACTGCTGCGCCTGGGCTCGGACTATTTCGGCATCGCCACGCTGGGCTTTGCCGTCATGATCTACACAGCCCTGCAAAACTCGGACCTGGTCATCGAGACCATGAAGGGTGCCCGCGGCATGGTGGCTATCCCGGCCTGGACCACCTGGCCCTGGGTGTTTGGCACGCTGGTGATCCTCATCATTGTGATGCGCAACATGCTGCGCTCTACCCACGGCCGGGCCCTGATTTCGGTACGAGAGGATGAGATCGCCTCACAGTCCATGGGTATCGAGGTGGACCAGCTCAAGACGGTGGCGTTTACCGTGGGCTGCCTGTATGCCGGCGTGGCCGGCGCGCTCTATGCGCACCTGTACGGATTCTTGCACCCCAGCACCTTTAACACCATCAAGGGCTTTGATCCCCTGATCATTATCGTGTTTGGTGGCCTGGGCAGCATGACCGGAACTGTGCTCGCCTCGATCATGTTTGCGCTGGTGATCGAAGGGTTGCGTGTGGTGTTGCCCAAAGGGTTCGAAGACTGGCGCTTTGTCATTTACCCCATCATTCTGTTGCTGATCATGCTGTTGCGCCCACGAGGGTTGTTGGGCACCTCCGAGTGGGGCTGGCTTCGTGCCCCCATTCCACCGGAGCGTGACATCCCCGTGCCCAACCGCCGTCTGCGCACTGTGGACCAGCCAACGCCTGGCGAGGGGAAATGATGGAAACTCTCAACAAGATGAGCACCGCCGGCGGCACAGGGGAGAGCCCTGTTCTGCAGATACAGGATCTCACCATGGTGTTTGGCGGCTTGCGAGCCGTGTCGCAATTCTCCATGTCGTTGTCCCAGGGCGGGCTGTACGGCTTGATTGGCCCCAATGGCGCCGGCAAGACCACGGTGTTTAACATGATTACGGGCATCTATACGCCCACCTCCGGAAGCATCCTGTTCAACGGCCACGAGATCTCTAAACTGCGCGCACACCAAATCACCCGGCTGGGTGTGGCGCGCACCTTTCAGAACATTCGGCTCTTTCAGGATTTGAGCGTGCTGGACAATGTGCGCATCGCCAACCATACGCACGCGGGATACAGCCTGCTCGAAGCCATCTCACGGCTGGGACGCTTTGGCCGCCGGGAACGCGCCTTGACCGAACAGGCTCAGGATCTGCTGGCGGTGTTTGGGCTGCAGGATCGCCAGCACGAGCTGGCGCGCAATCTGCCCTATGGCGAACAGCGCCGACTGGAGATCGCTCGCGCCCTGGCCACCCACCCGCGGATGCTGCTCCTTGATGAGCCCGCTGCCGGCATGAACCCCACCGAGTCCGAGACGTTGATGGGTTTGATCCGCTTTGTGCGTCAAGAGTTTGATCTCACCATTCTGCTCATCGAGCACCAGATGCGCGTGGTGATGGGCATCTGCGAGTGGATCACCGTGATGGACTTTGGGCAGGTGATCGCACGGGGCACGGCGGACCAGATCCGCAACAATCAGGATGTGATCGTCGCCTATCTGGGCAGTGCAGCGAGAAGGGAGATCTAGGCGATGGAGCTGCTCCATGTCGACTGTCTGCACGTAGCCTATGGCGCCATCCGTGCCATACAGGGCATTTCCTTTTCGGTTGATGCCGGGGAGATCGTCACGCTGATCGGTGCCAATGGCGCGGGCAAGTCCACTACCCTGCGCACCATTTCGGGCTTGTTGCGGCCCTCGCGCGGCGACATTCTGTACCAAGGCAACAGCATCATCCGCACATCGCCCGAGCAGATCGTACGGCTGGGTATCTCGCAGGTACCCGAGGGGCGCCACATCTTTTCCACGCTCACGGTACGAGAGAACCTCGAGATGGGAGCCTACACGCGCCATGACAAGCGCGAAATCGAGGCTTCCATGCAGCGGATTTTCAAGAGCTTTCCCCGTCTGGAGGAACGGCAGGACCAGCTGAGCGGTACGCTCTCGGGCGGTGAACAACAGATGCTCGCCATGGGGCGAGGTTTGATGTCCTCACCCCGCCTGTTGTTGCTGGATGAGCCCTCCATGGGCCTCGCGCCGATCCTCGTAGACGAGATCTTTGCCATTATTCAATCCATCAACGCCCAGGGAACCAGTATTCTGCTGGTGGAGCAGAATGCCGCCATGGCGCTGTCCATCGCTCACCGAGCCTATGTGTTGGAGACAGGGCGCATCGTGCTCGAAGGCGATGCCCAGTCCGTGCTGCGAAATCCCCAGGTGCGTGAGGCTTACCTGGGCTGACCAATCTGTATTCTGTGCGCTCCGTCAGGCCAGTATGCCACATCCCGGCAGGCTGCCTGACGGTCCGTGCCACTAGGGGGGATACCTTGCTCCTGGACCGCTCACAATTCCGCGATCGTCAACTCACCCGAGCCGACAAACTCAACTGGCGTTTTATGCTCACCCTGATCAGCGCCGTGGTGCTGCTGTTGGCCTATGGGCTGCCCTTTTTTGGGCTGCGCGTCGTCTCCACCACCACCAAGATCCAGGAGCAGGAGCCGATCGTGTTGCAGCACGGGCTGTTGATGCGCGGCCAGCACATGGCGCACTCCCGGGCGCTGCGCAACGGCGAGCTCCAGTCCATCGATATGGTCACCGAACCAGTGAGCGCTGCGCAGTCAAGTGGTCTCGCCTGGCTCGGCCGCAGCCTGGCTGCACCAGAGCGCTGGGCGTACGTCAGCTTTGTGCTGGCGCTCCTGATTCCCCTGGCAGCGGCGGTGCTGGCGCTGATACTGGTGTTCAAGAGCTGGACGCGCAGAACGGGTATCGCCTCAGGCCTCATCCCCGCCGCTCTGATGCTGAGCATCATGGCAACGGGAGCACTGGTACTGGCGTGGGGTCATCTGTTCGACTTTTCGACCTATCTGTTGACGCTGGCACCACAGGGCATGCTGCCACAAGTTGGCTTTTGGATCGCCCTGGGGGCTGCCCTCGCCATGACCTTTGGCATCTGGAGCCTGCGGTACGAGACACAAAAGGCACTGCTCAACTGGTGGGCCTTGCCCGGCCTGGTGGCCCTGATCATCTGGTTGTTGACGCGAGCGCGGCCCTATCCGTACCTGGAGATCTGGAACTTTATCAGCGACGGCATTCTCGTTACGCTGCGCATCGTCGTCATCTCCTACGGGCTGATCCTGCTGGTGAGCCTCCTGGGTGGTCTCGGGCGCATTTCACAGAATCGCGTGATCTATGCCATCTCGTCCCTGTATGTCGAGATCGTTCGGGGTATCCCATTGCTGGTTCAGCTGCTCTTTATCTGGTTCGCTTTGCCCAGTCTCTTTCGCATGCTGGGAGAGGCGGCATTGCGCATGCCGCAGTTGGGCCCTGTAGGCCAGTGGTTCGGCGACCTGCGCTTGAGTGAGTACACCGCGGCCGTGCTCGGCCTCACCATCTGTTATGGTGCCTATGGAGCAGAGATCTTTAGAGCTGGCATCTCCTCGATCCCCAAGGGCCAGATGGAGGCCGCCAGATCGCTGGGCAT
>JAAYED010000247.1 GCA_012728955.1 Chloroflexota bacterium | reverse complement strand
GACAGGCCTGCACGCAGGCAGGTTGCTCGCAGTGAAAACAGTGCACCACGCGAAAGCTAACGCGAACGTGAGGGTAGATGCCCTCTTCCAACGTTTCGATGCGGATCCAGTCCGTCCCGTCGTCCAGATCGGCATTATCCTTGCAGGCGATCAGGCAGGTAGCACAACCTGTGCAACGTGCCCGGTCGATGACAAACCGCCGACCTCTGAGGTTTGATTCACTCATGGATCGGCTCCACACGAACCCAGTTGCTGTGTGTTGTGGGTCCTCCGCTGGGAGAGAGCGCAGAGTCCGTCAACGTGTTGGCAGAACCTCCCACGTCGATGCCCTCCTGATCCAGCCGTATCCAGGTGCCCTGGGCGATGGAGACCACCCCCGGCATGATGCGCTCGGTGACGAACGCAGCGATACGGATGACTCCACGCGGGGAGCGCACCAGCACCTGCTCGCCGCTCTGAACGCCCAGGTCGCGGGCATCGGCGGCGTTGATCCAGACGACGTGCGGCTCGACCCGCTGCAGCCAGGGATTGGCGGCCAGGCATGAGTTGGCGCGGGTGCGCGCATGGGGCGTCAGCAGCTGCAGGGGGAACCCTTCCGGGGCAGGCGGCAGTGGGACATATTCGGGCAGCAGTGGCAGCCCCACCTGCAGCGCCTCGGGGTTGGCAAACTCGATCCGCCCGGATCGCGTGTCCAGGGGGTGCCCCGCAGGGTCCTGTCGGTAGGTCTCGAACTCTTCCCGCGGCTCGGGATCGCTGCGCAGCACTCCCTCCCGGTTGAGGGTTTCCCAGGGCAGGTCCGACTGCTCGCGAACCGCCTGCAGCCAGCCTTCTTCGTTGCGTCCCTGGGTATAGGCCTCCTCGAAACCCATCCTGCGCGCCAGCTGTGCCATGATCCAATAGTCAGAGCGCGCCTCGCCCCTCGGCGCAATGGCCTGCCGGCTGTCAAAAAGGTGGGCATCATAGCCCCAGGAGCCGACGATATCGGGACGTTCCATCTCCATGGCCACTGGCAGCACCACATCTGCGTGGAGGGCAGTAGGCGTCAAGAAGGGATCCTGTGCGACGGTAAAAGGGATACGCTCCAGTGCCTGCAGGCAATCCACGCTGGCCTGGCTCCGATTGACGAGGTTGGTGGCCACGGCGTACAGGACTGCCGGTGGTGGGTCCAGCTGACCCTCCAGCACCGCCTGCGCCCACGAGCCCGGTGGCAGGAATCGAGCCGGACGAAAGGGCCCCGCTGGAAGGCTGGGAAGCCGAAACAGGTTGCTGGTGCGCGTTCCGTTGCCGCCCAGTCCTCCGCCTCGCAGCCCCACGTTGCCGCTGGTGCAGCCCAGCGCGATCAGCGCACGGGCTGCCTGCTCGCCATAGCGGGTGCGCTGCGGTCCCCAGCCGGCCAGCAGCGCCGCGGGGCGCTGGGTGGCATACAGTCGCGCCAGCCAGCGAATCGTCCCGGCGGGCACCCCCGTGATGCCTTCTGCCCACTCGGGGGTCTTGGTACCGGTCCCACCCACGCCGAACAGGTTGCGTCGATACAGCTCATGCCCGCTCACGGCCCGCTCCAAAAAGGCCGTGTCGGCCAGACCCTCCGCAAACATGGTGTAGGCCATTGCTGCCGCCAGAGCGGCGTCGGTTCCTGGGCGCAGGGGCACCCAATGGTCGCAGAGCGCCCCGGTGTCGGACAGGCGCGGGTCGATCAGAATGACGCGCGCGCCTCGATCTCGTGCCTCGGCGACATAGTGGGCAGTGTTGGGGCCCATGTGTGTATCGGCCGGGTTGTGGCCCCACAAGAGGATCAGTTTGCTGTGCAGGAGCATGGCCCGGTCCGAGCCGGAGACATGCCGGCCAAGCATCCAGCGCTGCGCCACCATGGTGTTGTGGACCGACATGTTGCCCGAGATCTCGGTGACGGGGGCAAAATAGGAGAAAAACCGTGTCGATGCCGACGCCCCATGCAAGCCACGGCCGGATACGGCGCCGGCACCGGTGGCATGCAGAATCGAGGCGGGTCCCCCGGTTGAGAGGGCGTTTCGCAGATGCAGGGCAACCAAATCCAGTGCCTGGTCCCAGCTCACCCGCTGGAACTGGCCCGAGCCCCGTGGTCCGCTGCGCACCAGCGGGTACCGGGCGCGCTCCTCCGCTGCCAGCAGGCGCCGGTGGGCTCTGCCCCGTACGCAGGGGATCAACCGTGGCCGGCTATCGGTATCCTCGCGAGCGGGCGTGTCGATCCGCACCACCTCGCCGTTCACCACCTCGGCGATCAACTCGCAACGGCTGCCACAATCCAACGTGCAGGTAAAAGGGATACGCAGAGTGGTCACCTGTCTCCATCGCTCGGATCGGGTCTCCAACGGTAACGGGAAAGGTCGATGGGGCCCCTGCAGGGCACCCCTTCCTCTTCCAGCAGAGCGCGTTGCAGCGCCTCTCCCTCACCGCTGCCCCGCGCGCTGATCATCCCCTGTGCATTCACTACGCGATGCCAGGGAATACCTGCCGGACATCGCCGCATCGCCCAGCCGACGGTTCGTGCCCCGTTCCACAGCCCCAGCTGGTGCGCAATCTGTCCATAGGTGGCCACGTATCCCGCAGGGATGCGTGCCACGACGTCATGGATCCGCTGGAAGAGGGTCCCAGATTCTAGGCACTCAGGCAAGGGTCAAGCCTGGCAGCACGTCCAGTGCCAACGTGGCGCGGTGTCCGGCCAGATAGCGATAGTGGGCGGCGGCGCCCATCATCGCCGCGTTATCGGTGCAGTACCGGATGGGGGGGAACCGCACCGGTACCTGCGCTCGTGCCAGCAACTCTTGCCGCAGGCGTGAATTGGCCGCCACGCCCCCGGCTACCAGCAGTTGTACCGCCGAGTGGTCTGACAGGGCGCGTAGAGTCTTGGTGACCAGGGCGTCCACCAGCGCCTCTTGAAAGCTGGCGGCGAGGTCCGCAATCGGCAGGTTAGGGTCGGGTTCCTGCACGCCCGCATCCGCGAGTTTCACGCCCCGTTCCGGAACCTCCGTTCCCTGCTGCCTCTGCAGTTCCTGCAGCTCGCGCAGCACCGCCGTCTTGAGCCCACTGAAGGAAAAGTCATAGGCGCCCACGCTCAGCGCCCGGGGCAGGTCAAAGGCGGTTCCATCTCCGCCCGCCGACCAGCGCTCGATGGCGGGCCCGCCGGGGTAGCCCAGCCCCATCAGGCGAGCAACTTTGTCAAAGGCCTCGCCAGCCGCATCATCGATGGTGCCACCGAGCCGACGATACTGCAGGTGATCCTCCATCAGGATCAGATCCGTATGGCCGCCCGACACCACCAGGCTCACCAATGGAAAGGCAGGGTCTGTCTCAGGGCCACCCTCATACTGCAGCCAGTTGGCATAGATGTGCCCTTCCATGTGGTTGATGCCCAGCAGGGGGATGTTGTGCGCTGCCGCCAGGGCCTTGGCAAAGTTGACGCCCACCAGCAGGGAGCCAGCCAAACCGGGGCCGTTCACCGTGGCGATGGCCGAAAGATCGGACCATTGCACCCCGGCCTTGGCCATGGCTTCGCGCACCACCGGGGCGATGGCGAGCATGTGTTCCCGCGAGGCCATCTCGGGGAACACCCCGCCGTACTGGCGGTGCAGCTGGATCTGTGAAGCTACGACGCAGCTGACCACTTTGCGACCGTTGATGACAACAGCAGCCGAGGTCTCGTCGCAGGAGGTTTCAATTGCCAATATGGTTGTCATGCATTCATTCTCATTGGGAGATCGGAGGGAGCGAACAGAGCACAAAGTGCTGACCACTTACCAGGAACATGCGACGCTCTGCCTCGTCGACATAGATGCCTCGGAGGTCATTCATGTACGGTTCCGCCTCGGTGGAGCGGAACTGTCGCACAAAGTCCCCTTCTTTCGTGAACTGCAACACGCGGCTGTTTCCCGCGTCAGCCACATAGACATAACCCGTGGCGTCGGCGCCCTGCCCGCCACTGACGTGGATGGCGATCGGGCTGCGCATGTTGCCATAAAAGCCCCGCATGCCGAATTCGACAGGCTGGCCATTGTTGAATTTCAATATCTTGCCGTCGGCATAGAGGACATACACGTCTGAATCGATGGCCATGTCCACAGCCCCTGTCAGATCGATACCCAGCGAGGCATCGAAATAGTCCAGCGGCGCCTTGACATACTCATTGTTTGTGGGCAGGTACTTGAACAGACGGCTGAGCAGCGGATCCAGCACGTACAGGTTGCCGAAAAAGCTGCCGATGGCCTGCGGACTGAGCCACCAGTCGGCGTTGCCCACCGGCTGCGAGCGCATGCCGCGTGTGGGGTCATAGCTCAGCAGCCTGCCGGCGCGATCGAGCACCATAAAGCGTGACATGGTCTGGCTGCCATCGCTGGCCATATAGGTCAAGTCCACCAAGTCGGTCACCGTCTCGCCGTCCAGCACGTCTCCCTTGCGGAGGATCACCGGGTTGGCCTCCACCGGCTGCAGTGCATCGCCCACATCGTTGAGGTAAAAGCGGTACACGCGATCGCTGCCGCGGTGCAGCACCATCACGTCCTTACCATTGACCGCGATGCGCGACGAGTC
The DNA here is from genome assembly GCA_012728955.1 of Chloroflexota bacterium. Classification (GTDB taxonomy): domain Bacteria; phylum Chloroflexota; class Anaerolineae; order UBA1429; family UBA1429; genus JAAYED01. The sequence continues at coordinate 3,048 of JAAYED010000247.1, read as the reverse complement.
TGTGGGAGAGGCAGCGCCTTCCTCAAAATAGTACAGCCGCGCAAAAGAATAGATGGGTACCACACCCTCAACCTGGTCGATCTGATGCTGCGTGCGCCTTCTGAGATCCTGCAGGTCGGCATTGTCCGGCGTGTGCGCCAGGCTCTGATCGAGCACGACCAGCGCCCGATACAGCTCATCACGTTTGAGCCCGATATCGGTCTGCCGCATCGCCTGATCGTACAGATACTGCGCCTGATTCACCGCATTGATGTGCTGGGCGGCGCGGGCGCGGTCGTACTGTACGCGTGCCAGAACCACCGTGAACAGCACCACCAGGGGAATGATCATCGCGATGGCAACCAGTGCCTTGCCACCCACCGAAACGCGTCGTGGTTCACCCTCTACCGGGCGTGGCGGAACCTCGCGGGGGAGCACTCCCAGCAGCGCGCTCTCGGTACTGTCACGCAGGCGGCGCGCCCTGTCTGCCACCGCCTCGGTGAATTGACTGACATCGAGGGCGGGCTGTCCCGTTTTGATCACTTCATCACGGTCGGTCCATCCAGCCCCAGCGACCGCTGATTCCTCCGGCTCCTGCGGCGCAGGCTCTTGCCAGGCGGTTCGATCAGCAGCGCCCTCCAGCCAGGCGTCGGCGTAGGCCTCGTCGCTCTCGGCGGTATCCGGCAGTGGGGCGCTCGCCCAGGGAGCATCGCTGCCCCTAGGCGTTGGCCCATCGGGCTCGGCGGCGCCTGCGGGCTGAGAGCCGCTGGCAGCCTCCGACAAGGGGGCAGGGGGGCGCATTCCGTCCAGAGCCCCGGTAGAGACCGATGACTCAATGCCTGGACCGCTCTGGCCACGGCCCATGGGAGGCAAGGGGCGTGTATCCAGAGTTGCCTGCGGGGGACGGATAATCAGCAGCGAGACATCACGTCCGTGAGCCAGATCCTTGAGCCCCGCGATGACATCGTTGGCCGAGCTTTGCAGCGTCGTTGCGGCGATATCGGTATCGGTGGCCTCCCGTACCAGCGTAGCAGTGGTCAGCACCACCACGTCGCCGTCGCGGCAGGTAGCGTGGAAAAGATTGGGTTCCCCATCGCGCAACAGCCCCAGTGGCGGCTCTCGGTCCAACGCGGTACCCTCCGGGCGCTCCTGCACCACCCAGGCGGAGCGATCGGGATATCGACGGCTCTCTTGTGAGCTGCCGACGATGGCGACTGCCGGTCCCATCTGGGCCACATAGAGATCTGCTCCCCGAACCACCACGCATACGGCGCCAGCGAGGGAGCGATAGGCGGGGTCCGAGCGCAAGTTGCGCTCAAAGAGGACCTCGTTGGCAATGAGCAGTGCCGAGCGCATGCCTCGGGTGATGCTGCCCGAGAGCTCATAGTACGCTTCGCCGATGCGCGTCATCAGCTCACCCACCAGAACAGGGGGCAGTGCCTCGGCGGTGGCAGTTGTCAGCAGGACGTACAGGCTGCCTCGGGCCTCGGCTTCACGGCGCGAAGGCGGCGTAAAGGCGCGCACCGACAAGGGGTCCAGGTGTGGCGATCCATCCACGATGGACATGCGGACGACGCGCGCTCCCTCTGCGCCGCCGCTCGCTCTACCTGTGGGACCAGCCATACTCGCTCTCCTCCGCTCCAACATCGCGATGAACAGGTGCTGCGCCGGGCTCTGTGGGCAGGGCACAACCAACTCCAGAGCCCCGCCCCGAACCCTCAAGATTATAGCGGCGGCTCACCACGGGGGCAACTGTCCGTCGGCTTCACTGGCTCGGGCGGTTGACTCGACCTATTTCCCCTGCATGGCGTTGAGCATGCCTCTCATATAGCCGACGTGATAGGCCTCGGCGGCATGCCTGCCACCCACCATGGCGGGCAAATGGTCTGAAATGATGGCGCCGTCAAAGTCCACCGCGCGCAGCGCTGCAATCACCTTGCTCAAATCCATATAGCCCGCATCCATATAGGTCTCAGCAAAACCATCCGGCATGGGAGCGGTGACGTTTCGCAGGTGGATCTTGAAGAGCTTGTGGCGCGACCCAAAGTACTGGATCGTCTCGAGGACATCCTTGCCCATGGCAGAGCCGCCCTCCAGCCAGCAGCCGACGCACAGGCACATGCCGATATTGGGCGAGTCGGCGAACTCGATGGCGCGCCGGTATCCCTCAAAGTTGCCAAAAATGGAGCGCGGGATGCCGCCTAGGGGGTACACCGGCGGGTCGTCCGGGTGAATGCCGATGAACACCCCTGCTTCCTCCGCCACCGGTACCACCTGCCTCATAAAGTAGACATAGTTATCCCACAACTCATCCTCAGAGTACGTTCGCCCATGGGTGAGCTCGCCTTGGAATACCTGTCCGGCCCAGTGACCGGTGGGGTTCCGATCGATGTGAAAAGCCCGTACGCCGGCGCCCCCGCGCACCTCTTCGCGCTGTGAGCTCCAGATGCCGTTGGCCATGTGTGCATAGGTGGAATAGTGGATTCCCGCCGCTCCGAGGTTGCGAATGTAGCGCAGATACTCGGCGATGCGCTCGTCACGATCCTCCAGCCCCAGGGTTACCGAGGTCATATTGTGGCAGCGGTTGTTGGCGAGGCGATACACCGAGAGGCCGTTGGCCTCAAAGCGCTGGCAGATCGCGCGATAGCCCTCGGCGCTATGCAGCGTGGGGTCATCTACGTTGACCATGGCCCACTCGATGCCCAGTTGTCGGGCAAAGGTCAGGTCTTCATCGCTGGCCTTGGATGAAAACTGGCTTCCGATCTGGATGCCAGGTTGCGAGGCCATATAACCAGGAATGGTGTGCAGTGGATATCGACGGCTCTTTTCGCCACAGTTGTCTGGCATGCTGGCTGCCTCCCCATAGAGTTGCGCCCCCCATTATACAGTCTCGAGGGGGGCGCGCAACGCCAGAATACCAGGCTGTACCGGGCAGGGGCGATCAGGAGGCTACCGCCTCCAGCACGGGACGGAACTTGAAACTGTACTCGATGAGCCCGCGTTCGCCCTCGGTGTGCACGCGTCGCGTAACCATCTCCACCGGCAATCCGATCGCCACTTCCTCCGGTG
>JAAYED010000246.1 GCA_012728955.1 Chloroflexota bacterium | reverse complement strand
TTGCGCAACGGGACGAGCCAGCCACCCCCACGCCTCGCCCGACGGTATCGGTACAGAACACGCTGTACCCCACACTCACCCCGCGACCACGTGGGGATGGCCAGTAAGGAGCTTGCCATGATCGATGTGCTCAAGTTGTTGCGTGAGCTCTCTGAAGCTCCTGGCGTGTCAGGATACGAGAGCCCAGTGTGCGCCATCGCCCAAGCCGCCCTGAGCCCTGTCGCGGACACGCTATCGACCGATGCTTTGGGCAACCTCATCGCGATCAAGCGGGGTACACAAGCGGGAGAGCCTCGTCGGTCCATTATGCTTGCCGCCCACATGGACGAGATTGGGCTGATAGTGTCCGCACAGGAGGGATCCTTCCTGCGTTTTGCAACGGTGGGTGGCGTTGACCTCCGCACGGTGGTGGGACAGGAAGTTACTGTGCATGGATGCCGCGACCTGCCAGGGATCATCGCGAGTCGCCCCCCGCACGTGCTCACGCCTGAGGAGCGCGCTCAGCCGGTGCCGCTGGACAAGCTCTATATCGACACCGGTCTCTCTGAGCAGGCGCTCCAGCAAGCCGTTCAGGTTGGCGATCTGGTGACCATGCGTCGCCGCGTCACCGAGCTGGCCGGCGGCTATGTCTCCGGCAAGGCGATGGATGATCGCGCCGGAGTTGTGAGCCTGGCGGTGTGTCTCGATACACTCAAGACCATGACACACTTTTGGGATGTCTATGCCGTAATCACCACGCAGGAGGAGGTCGGCCTGAAAGGTGCTGGCGTAAGCGCCTATCGTGTCGCACCCGATCTGGGTGTGGCAGTTGATGTAGGCTTTGGCCGCCAGCCCGGCCTTCCCGAAACCAGGGTCATCGACATGGATGGCGGTCCCGCCGTCGCCATGGGACCCAATATCCACCCGGCCTTTCGCGCCAGACTGATGGACCTGGCACACCGGTTAGAGTTCAAGGTGCAGAGTGAGGTAATGGCCGGGGCATCGGGCACGTATGGATGGGCCATTCAGGTAGCTCGCGAGGGCGTGCCGACCCTGGTGCTCTCTATACCACTGCGTTACATGCACACCTCGGTCGAAACAGTCTGCCTGCGCGACATTGAGCGCACCGGGCGGCTCCTGGCGCATCTCATCGCCGATCTGGATGAGCATGCCGCCGCGGAACTGCTGGGTGCCGAAGGAGCACCAGCATGAAACTAGAGTCATTCGCACAGGCACGGGGTGTCTCGGGGAACGAACAAGAGGTACGTACCGTCATCCTGGAGGCGGTGCAAGCCAACATCAGTGAGCACTGGGTAGATGCTCTGGGCAACCTGATCTGTCACAAGCAGTCGAGAGAGGGTGGCGACAGGCTCAAGGTCATGCTTGCCGCCCACATGGATGAGATCGGCCTCATTGTCACGGCCATCAACAGCGACGGCACCCTGTCCTTTGACAAGATCGGTGGTATTGACGACCGGGTGCTGCTCTCCAAACAGGTGCTGGTGGGAGAAAAGGCCGTGCCCGGGGTCATCGGATACGCACCGATTCACCTCATTCCACCAGCGGAGCGCGCCAAGGCACCTGACATGTCCCGCGCGGTGATCGACATCGGAGCCACCGATCGCGGCGGTGCCGAGGCACTGGTATCACTCGGTGACTATGTATCCTTTGTGGGCACCTGGACCGAGCTGGATCCCACGGGCACGCGGACAGTCGTCTCCAAAGCATTGGACGATCGCGCTGGATGTGCCGTACTGGCAGAGCTGCTCACGGATGACTATGCACTGGACCTCTACGGTGTGTTCACAACCCAGGAGGAGGTCGGGATGCGGGGAGCCGGTGTGGCAGCCCGTCGCATCCAGCCCGATGTGGCCATCGTACTGGAGGGCACCATTTGTGATGACCTGCCCAAACCGCCGGAGGAGGATCTCTCCCCGGTCACCAGGCTGGGTGGCGGTCCGGCCATCACTTTTATGGACCGATCCTTTGTGGCGGACCGCCGACTGGTGGACCTGTGTCTCCGTGAGGTGCGAGCCCTGGGCATCGCCCACCAGTTCAAGAGCGCGGTTGCCGGCGGCACGGATGCAGGCGCCATACACCTGACCGGTGAAGGTGTACCGGCAGTCACCATCGCGGTGCCGGTGCGATACATCCATGCCCCCATCAGCATGCTCAGCCTCGACGATTTCGATGCCACTGTGCAACTCGTGCGCGCCGTACTACACGCCTTGGAGAAAGGGCTTGCCTCATGAAAGACATGATCAAACGCCTGGTTGAGGCCTACGGGCCGTCTGGCAACGAGCAGGGGATTGCAGAGAGCATTCGGAACCTGGTAGGCCCTCTGGTTGACGAGGTCCGAACGGACACGCTGGGGAATGTGATCGCCCTCAAGCGAGGAACCGGTGAGGGCGTGCCGATCATGATCGCCGCCCATATGGATGAAATCGGCGTCATGGTCACCTGGGTGGATGCGCAGGGTTTTCTGCGCTTTACACCGATCGGCGGTGTCTCTCCGGTGACACTGGTGGGTGCCAGGGTCCGGTTTGCCAACGGTACACTGGGTGTGATCGGCTGGGAACGGTGGATGCGCCCCGATGCGGGCACTCGTCGACCGGAGCTGGATGAGCTCTACATCGACGTGGGCGCTACCAGCAAGGAAAACTGTCCGGTGGGCATCGGCGATGCAGCCGGCTTTGTTCGCCCCATGGAAGATCTGGGCGACCGCCTGGTGGCCAAATCGATGGATAACCGCATCGCTTGTGCAATCGCCATTGAAGCCCTCAAGGACCTGAAAAGCTCCCCGAATGACCTGTATGTGGTATTCACCTCGCAGGAAGAGGTGGGTACGCGGGGCGCCGTGGTGGCGGCCTATGGCATCGAACCCGCGGTGGGCCTGGCAGTGGATGTTACCGGTGTAGGCGACACGCCCAAGGCACGCCCCATGGCCGTCAGCCTGGGACAGGGGCCCGCCATCAAGATCATGGATCCGGGCTTGCTGGCACATCCTGGCGTGGTGCGTTGGATGATCGCCACCGCCGAGAACGCCGGTATCCCCTATCAGCGCGAAGTTCTGCAGGGTGGCAGCACCGATGCCCGCGCCATCCAGCTCTCT
>JAAYED010000245.1 GCA_012728955.1 Chloroflexota bacterium | reverse complement strand
TTTTACCTTTGCCGCCGCCGACAGCTATCGGCTCTCGGTGAGCTCCATGGGGCTGGAGAGCGGGCCAGAGTCTCCCTTGAGTGTGATTATCCCCGCCCGCGCTCTGCAAGAGATCCGCCGCATCTCTGCCGAAGATGAGGTTCAGGTGCGTGTGTCACCCAATCGCAACCAGGTGTTTTTCCATCTGGACTCGGTGGACGTGGTCTCCCAGCTGGTGGAGGGAGTTTTCCCGGACTATAAGCAGATCATCCCACAGTCGTACAACACCCGTACCGTGGTGAGCACGGGTGAATTCCTCAAAGCCGTGCGTATTGCCGCGATTTTTGCCCGCGATGCGGCCAACATTTGCCAGCTGCACGTGGCGCCCAATGGCAACGGTGGCTATGGTCGGCTGATCGTCTCGGCTACCTCGGCCGAGCACGGCGATAATGTGAGCGAGCTGGATGCCACCATAGAGGGACCGCCCATCGATATCGCCTTTAATGCCCGCTACCTTCAGGAGGCCCTCGCGGTGATCGATACCTCCGAGGTGGCGTTGGAGACGCGCGATCCCTCCAGCCCGGGTGTGATCAAGCCGGTGGGTGGCGGTGACTTTACCCACATCATCATGCCCATGCAGGTGGCTCGCTAGATCCTCATGCGGATCAGTCGCCTGGAACTGCAGCACTTTCGTAACTATGCGCGCCTGGAGATGGATCTCGGGGCGCGCATTCACCTCTTGGTGGGGAATAACGCCCAGGGCAAGACCAATCTTCTTGAGGCGATCTATTACCTGGCCACCACCCGCTCTCCATTGGCCAGCAACGATCGCGAGCTCATTGGCTGGGACTCTGTCCGGGAAGAGGTGATTCCCAACGCACAGCTGGCGCTGCGCTATTGGTGTGAGGGCGTCGAGCACACCCTGGAGGCCTCTCTGGTGCTGGAGCCAGCAGAGGGCGCTCAGCCGCAGGAGGGGGTGTTTCGACGCAGGCTCAGGCTGGATGGCCATAACCGCCGCGCCATGGACGTGGTGGGTAACCTCAACGTCGTCCTTTTTCTTCCCGAAGATATTCTATTGGTGTCTGGCTCTCCGGGACATAGGCGACGCTATCTGGACGTCTTTCTCTGCCAACTGGATGCCCATTACTGTCGCTCTCTCTCCACGTACAATCGTGTGCTGGCCCATCGCAATGCGTTGCTTCGGCAGGTCCGTGAAAGGGCCGCCTCGCCCTCTGAACTCGATTACTGGGACGACCAGTTGTCTCAGCTGGGGGCCTATGTCATGGGGCGACGCCTGTGGGCGCTCTATCGCCTGCAAGAGTATGCCTCCTCTGCGATGGAAGCCCTCACCGGAGGAGAGGAGCACCTGCAGCTGCTCTATGAGCATACGCTGCCCGACCGTTGCGATCTGACGGCGATCACCCAGTCACTGTGTGTCCCGGCACTGGTGTGGGGCGGCGCAGAGAGGGCGGAGGCGGAGGCGGTCTCGGCGCTGCAGCAATGCTATGGTGAGGTGCTGCACTCGGCTCGGCGGGAGGAGCTCGCTCGCGGCCTGACCCTCTACGGGCCCCATCGCGATGACGCACGTTTCATGCTGAATGGGCACGATGCCCGCGTGTATGGCTCGCGCGGCCAGCAACGAACGGTGGCGCTGGCACTCAAGCTGGCTGAGGTCACGTTGATGGATGTCAGTGTGGGAGAGATGCCCGTGCTCTTGCTGGACGACGTGCTCTCCGAGCTGGATCCCCAGCGGGGAACCTATGTGCTGGAGCGCATCGCCCATGCGGAACAGGTGCTGGTGACCGCCACCTCGCTGAACGACGTTCCCCGTGCTTTTGTGGAGGCCGCGCGGGTCTGGTCGGTCCGTGGGGGCAGCGCTGCGCCGCTTGCGCCCGGGGAACCGCCCGTTGACGACGATCCTCTGCCCGAGTGCGATGCGTCAGCCCAGCGGCCGCTTTGAAGGGATGCCCGTGCGCCGTGGAAACCGCTCCGGTGTGGCTGCGACTTTGGCAATCACCACCAGGTGATGCCCGTCGGGCAGCATGTCGCCCGGCATCGGCTTGACGGCAATCAACTCTCCCCCTAACTGCGCGATCGCCTCTGCAGCTGCCTGAACTTCGGTGACGGCATCCTCACCCTTTAAGGCGATCATGCGCCCACCCGGGCGGACCAAGGGCAGGCAGTACTCGGCGAGCACATTCAGAGGCGCCACGGCCCGGGCCACAGCAAGATCAAAAGTCTCTCGATAGGCGGGGTTCTGCCCCAGCTCCTCCGCCCGTCCCTGGACGATCTCTACCGGATCCAGTTGGAGAAGCCGCACGATGTGCTGCAACCATGTCACCTTTTTTCCGATCGACTCCAGCAGGGTCAGCTGCAGGTCCGGCAGCAGGATGCGCAGCGGAAGCCCAGGGAAACCGGCGCCCGTGCCGATATCGATGCAGCGCACAGCTCGGCCCGGGCGCTGGAGCGGCACGGTATCCGGAATCTCTGCTGCCGCGCCGTAAGGGGGAAAGGCCAGAAGACAGGTGAGGGAATCCAGAAAATGGCGCGTTTGCACATCTGCATAGCCGGTGATGGCCGTCAGATTCTGCCTCTCGTTCCAGCTGGCAAGCTCCTGGTAAAAGAGTTGAAATCGCTCCAGCTGATGAGGGCCGAGATGTAATCCCAGCCTTGCCGCTCCCTGGCGAAGGATCTCCATGTCTCCCTCGTCGCCTGCCTCAGGCAAAGATCTTGCCCGGATTCATGATGCCGCGTGGGTCGAGCGCCTGCTTGATGGCGCGCATCAGGTCCACCGCTGCGCCATGCTCCTGCTCAATAAAAGGCTTTTTGGCCAGCCCCACGCCGTGCTCCCCTGCGATGGTGCCTCCCAACGAGAGCGCGTGGCGAACGATCCGCTCGGTGGCCTGGTTGCCCAGACGCGCCATAGCCTCGTCGTCTCGAGCGATGATGATCTCGGTATGCAGGTTGCCGTCCCCGGCGTGGCCAAAGGCATAGATCTGCAGGCCCGTCTCGGTGGATACCTGGTGCACAAAGGTCACCATCTCTCCAAAGCGTGACATGGGTAAACACACATCGCCCGACATCAGGACCTCGCCAGCATGGTACAGCTTGATCGAGTTGCGCGCCTCGCGGCGGGCGGCCCAGAGGATCGAGCGCTGCTCGGGGGTATCGGCGGACTCAAAGCTGAGGCAGTGGTTGTCGTTGCAGATCTCTTGCATGTAAGCAGTTTGGTCGCTAACCCCTGCCTTGGAGCCATGAAATTCGACAAAGAGCGTAGGCGCCTCACGCAGGCTGAGGCCCTGTTGCACGTTGGTCACGTGCACCGTGCCGGCGTCCAGCAACTCGATGGCCGCGATATCCAGGCCGTAACGCACAGCATCGTACACGGTGGCGGTTGCCGCCTCCAGCGTGTCAAACACGGCCACCGCTGAGGCAACCTGCTCCGGCATCCCCATCAGACGCAGGGTGATCTCGGTGATGACGCCCAGTGTGCCCTCAGAGCCAATAAACAGGCCCACCAGATCATAGCCGCTGGTGCTCTTTTTCGCGCGGCTGCCGATTTCCATGATGCGCCCGTCAGGAGTCACGATCTTGAGCTGCAGAATATAGTTACGCGTAACGCCATACTTGACGGCGTGCATGCCGCTGGAATTGTTGGCGACCATGCCCCCCAGCGTCGCCACGTCCGACGACCCGGGTGCCGGCGGAAAGTACAGGCCGAGCCTCCGCAGATGCGCATTCAGGTCGTCATAAATGACTCCTGGCTGTACCGTCACCTGTAGGTCGGGCTCGTTGACGTTGAGGATCTTGTTCAGGCGATACATCGCCAGCACGATCCCCCCGGCAACAGGGACGGGGTTGCCCTCCAGGCTGGAACCACCACTCCAGGGCACCACAGGGATGGCGTGCTCGTAGGCATAGCGCATCACCTGTGCGATCTGTTCTGTCGAGTCCGGCCATACGATCGCATCAGGCAGGCTGGGCGCCACATATGATTCATCGATCGAGTGTGCCGCCAGGTCAGGCTGGCGTGCCGATACATTGTTCGCGCCCACGATGGCTGCCAGCGCGTTCAAGTCAACAGCGTATCGCATTGCGATCCCTCCGTGGAGCGGGTTCTGCTCAGTCCGATTCTTCTGCGTCGTCTAGTTCGTCTGGCTCGAGGTCCTCGTCTTCTGCTGCCGCAATCAGGACCTCACGGGCTTTGCTGGTGCCGGTGGCCGGGCCGATGACGCCCTCGGCCTCCAGGGCATCGATGATGCGGGCCGCCCGCGAATAGCCGATACGCATGATCCGTTGCAGCAGTGACACCGAGGCCCTCTGCTGTCGAATCACGATCTCACGGGCCTCATCCAGCAGCTCGTCTTCATCTTCGTTGCCCGAGTCGTCTTCCACATCCATGCCGGGCATATTGGGCCAGAGTGGTTTTTGTACGGTTTTTTCCGGATCAGCCGCCTCTATATTGCTGGACTCTTGCGGCATAGTGTGTTGTGCTTTCCAGAAGGACGTAATCTGTTCCAGCTCACCATCCGACACGTAACAGCCCTGTATGCGTGCCAGCTTGGGCGAATCGGGCGCCATGTAAAGCGCGTCTCCCGAACCGAGCAACTTTTCCGCCCCGGGGCTGTCGATAATGACGCGCGAGTCAATCTGTGACGAGACCAGAAAACTGACCCGGGCGGGAAAGTTCGCCTTGATCAGTCCGGTCACCACATCCACCGAGGGCCGCTGCGTGGCGATGACCAGGTGGATGCCCGTGGCGCGGGAGAGCTGGGCAATACGGCACACCTGGCGCTCGACCTCGTCAGGAGCCACCATCATCAGATCCGCCAGTTCGTCGATAAACATCACGATGTTCGGCAGGGGGGGCATCCCACGCGCGGACACTTTGCGGTTATAAGCCTCCAAGTTCCGGGCAGATACCTGTGCAAACAGCTCATAGCGGCGGTCCATCTCGGCGGCCAGCCACTTGATCACGCCCACCACGCGGTTCGCCTCGACCACCACCGGCGTGATGAGATGGGGAATCCCGTTATAACTGGAGAGCTCTACCCGTTTGGGGTCCACCAGGATCAGCCGCAACGTCTCCGGCGTGTTGCGCGCGATGAGGCAGGCGATCAGCGCATTGATGCATACGCTCTTGCCCGAGCCTGTGGCTCCAGCGATGAGCAGGTGCGGGAGGGATGCCAGGTCGTCCACTACGGGCGCTCCCGATACGTCGCGCCCAAAGGCCACCATCAGGGGACGCTGGCCCTTATGCCGGAATTCTTCCGACTCCATCACGCTGCGCAAGCCCACCATGGCCATCTCTTTGTTGGGCACTTCGATGCCCACGATCCCCTTGCCGGGCACCGGCGCTTCGATGCGGATGGGGGCCGCTGCCAGGGCCAGCGCGATGTCGTTGCTGAGCGAGGCGATCTTGGCTACCTGCACCTTCATCCGTTTGACCTTGCCATGTCGGTCCTGGCGCTCGATATAGCCCGGTTCGAGGCCGAACTGAGTGACCACCGGCCCCGGGTTCACCTCCACCACCGAGACGGGCACCCCCAGGCTGAGCAGCGTTTGTTCGATGATGCGCGTTTTTTCGCGAATGTCCCGCAAGCTGGTGGGTGACTCATCATCCAGTGCCAGCATGTCTTCCACGGGGGGCAGGGTCCATCCGTGCTCCTGCGGCAGGGCCACCTCGGTCAGATCATCATCCTGTGCACCCCTGGCAGCCGAGGTCCCTTGGGCTGGCTGGGGCTTGACCGCAGGGCGGGTGCTGGTGGCAGCAGGCTCGGCAGGAGGCGCCGTGGGCTCAGCGTCGATTGGCGTGGCTGCGGGGGTGCGCGAGCGCCGCCGGCGTGGCGGGGCAGGGCTGGGCGTTACGCCCGATACGGGCTCTCTGGCCCCACGCCAGGCGCGGAAACGGGCCCCCACGCCAGCTGCATCCTGCACCAGCTGATCCAGCGATCGATCGAACACCACGAACAGGCCGGCAACCACCACCAGCAGCAGGATGACCACGGTTCCCGCGCCGCCAAAGGCGGTGCGGAGTCCCCCACTCAGCAGCGCGCCCAGCCATCCGCCAGAGTACTTGGCGTTCGCCGCATCGGTAGAGACACCGCCAAGATGGTGCGTGAGAGCCAGGAGCGCGACAAACACCAGCAGTGCACCGATCAGTCGGCGCCAGGGGAGGCTGAGCGGGCTGCCGCTGAGCTGTGTCAGCAGCCAGAGAGACGGCACGGTGAGGATGACAGGTACCAGATACCTGCCCCAGCCCAGGACGCTGTTCAAGGCGTCGATCCACCACTCGGTAAGTCGTCCGCGGTTGCCCAGCGTCAGGCTCAGCAGGGTGATCAGGGCAATGGCCAGCAGCAGCACGCCCAAACCCCACAGCACCTGCCTGGGATCCAACGACAGGTGAATGGGTGCGATCGACCTGCCGCCCGAACGGGACCTGGCGCGGCTGCCGCTACGGGTGTTGGCGCGTGTGCCAGCGCCGCTGCGGCCCTGAGAACGGCCGGTGGCGCTGCTGCGGGGGGGATTGCCGGTGGCACGCTTGGTCATCGATCCTGTCCTGCCATATGAGCCCGATGCTAAACCGAATTCGAGTATAGCATAGCTGCAAGCACTAGACCTTGAGCACCAGTGGGATGACCACCGGACGGCGGCCGGTCTCTCGCAGCGCCAGGCGGCGCAGTCCGTTCTCGATGCGCGCCGTCAGCTCCGCACGGCTGCCGCCTCGCTGAACCAAGGGGATCAGCTCCTGGCTCAGGCGAGCCGCGACGGGCTCGAGTTCGTGCTCGTAAAGGAATCCGCTGGTCTCGATGCGTGGCTCACCCACCAGCGAATTGGTGTACTTGTCCAACACTACCACCGCCACCAGTACGCCATGCTGGGACATGGTCTCACGGGCAGCCTGAACGGTGCTCTCGAGTTCTACCAGGGCATTCCCGTCGACACAGATGGTGCGTCGAGGCAGGCTGCCTCCACGTTGAGCACCGGCGGCGGTAAATTCCAGCACGTCACCGGACTGCAGCACCAGGATGCGCTCCGCTGGGAGCCCGCACTGTTCCGCCAGGCGGCTGTGCCACACCAGGTGCCGGTACTCGCCATGGATGGGGATGAAATACTGCGGACGTATCAGCTGCAACAGCCGTTGCAGCTCATCCTGGCTGGCGTGGCCCGAAACGTGGACATCCAGTACCTCATCGTAATGGACGTTTGCACCCAGACGAAAGAGGCCATCGATGGTGTGGTTGATCATCTCTTCGTTGCCCGGGATGGGCGAGGCAGAGATCACCACGGTGTCGCCCCGGTGAACGTTGACGGGACTGAGCTGCTCTCGGGCCATGCGCACCAGGGCAGAGCCGGGCTCGCCCTGCGATCCGGTGCACAGCACCGTCATCGTGTGTGGGGCCACTTCCTCCACCTGGTCCGCCGGCAGCAACATCTCTTCACGCACGCGCAGAGCGCCCAGGCTGCGGGCTATGGCCAGATTGCGCACCATGGAGCGCCCCACCACCGCCAGGCGGCGGCCGTACCGTTCCGAGATGTCTATCACCTGCTGCAGGCGAGCGATGTTGGAGGCAAAACTGGCGACGATCACGCGGCCCTGGGCCTGGCTGATCACCTGCTCCAGCGTCTCCCCCAGCGTGCTCTCTGAGGGCGTCCAGCCGGCCTGCTCCGCATTGGTACTGTCTGAAAGCAAAGCCAGCACACCCTGTTCGCCCAATTGGCGCAGGCGCTCCAAGTCGCTGGGCGCACCCAGGGCGGGCTCGTCATCGAACTTAAAGTCCCCCGAATGGACCACCAGTCCCAGAGGGGTGTGGATGGACAGCCCAAAGCCCTCCGGAATACTGTGATTAACCGGAAAACAATCGACAACAAAGGGACCTACACTGATCTGCGAGCCGGCAGAGATGACGTGCATCTCGGTGGTGCGCAGCTGCGCTTCGCTGAGCTTGAGGCCGATCAGCGCCTGCGTAAAGGCACTGGCATAGAGCGGTGCCTCGACGCGCTCCAACAGGTAGGGCAATGCGCCGATGTGGTCTTCATGCCCGTGGGTGATGACGATTCCCCGCACGCGGTCGGCCCGTTCCTCCACATAGGCCAGGTCGGGCAGGACGCAGCTGATACCAAACATGCTATAGTCGGGGAACATCAACCCCGCATCCACAATCAGTATCTCGCCGTCGTACTCGAGCAGCAGCATGTTGCGGCCGATCTCTCCGAGACCGCCCAGTGGGATGAGGCGCAGGCAGTGCTCCATCGCGGCAAATCCGCCTAAAAGAGCGTCAGCTGAGCCGGAGGAGCCGGCGGTGCGGGCGTGGGATCGGTGCCTGCCATGGATGAAAGGATCTCGGGGATGCGTCGCATATCCTGTTCCAGCAGGGAACGGTAACGTGGCTGATGCAAAGCTGCGGCGGGATGAAACATGGGATAGTAAATCACATCGCCGACTCGTTTCGGTTGGCCGTGCACCCGGCTGATCGACACCCCACTGTAGGCCAGCTGCATCGAGAAACGTCCCAAGGTTACCACCATGGCCGGCTTGATCATCGCCAGTTGACAATCCAGAAAACCCCGGCAGGCTTCGATCTCGTCGGGTTGGGGATCTCGGTTATCTGGCGGTCGGCACTTGACCACATTGGTGATGTACACCCGCTCACGGGAGAGGTTGATGCTGGCCAGCAGCGTATCCAGCAGATGGCCCGCAGCCCCTACAAAGGGGCTCCCCTGTTGATCCTCGTGAAAGCCGGGCGCCTCGCCCACGAACATGAGCCTCGCGTTGCCGGCACCATTCCCCGGTACGGCGTTTGTTCTCGTTCGGCTGAGCCTGCAACGGGCGCACTGCCTCACCTGGTCGGCCAGGGCATCCAGACTCTCCATGCTCTCCCTCCTCGCACGGCATGGGGTGGCACCGTGCTCAAGGATTATACGCGGCGGCTGGCGCACCGTCCACCAGAGCTGTGTGCGGGGATCGGCGACCTTGCCAGGGGATGGGCTCATGCTAGAATGACGGTCAGGTCTTGAGGCAGGAGGCACCTTGATAGAACTGACAAAGCGAGCCGCTCTGAGCGCAGGGACTGTGTTGGCAGAGATGTTCCACCGGCCGATGAACATTCGTGTCAAGGGCGAGCGTGACATCGTGACCGAGGCCGATATTGCCGCAGAGCGCTCTGTTATGGAAGCGATCCTGGCGGGATGCCCCGAGGCCTGGATCATTTCGGAAGAGACGCACAGCCAGCGCCACGCCGACCCGGAACGGCCGACCTGGTACATCGATCCCCTGGATGGCACCACCAACTATGCGCGGGGGTTCCCCGGATTCAGCGTGTCGGTGGCCATGGCGCAGGGCGGACTGTTGCGCACGGCGGCGGTCTACGATCCGCTCCACAAGCACCTCTTCTGGGCTGAGCGGGGTGGCGGTGCCTGGCTGAACGACCAGCGACTGACGGTGAGCGATCGCAGTACGCTGGCGGAGGCCATGTTGTTGCTGGACTGGCCGCGCGACCAGACCATTCGGCAAAAGAGTGCGGCTGCATTGCAGCGCCTGGTTCCCCTCACCGACAGCGTCCGCTCCACCGGTTCGGCGGCGCTTCCGCTTTGCTATCTGGCGGCCGGTTGGGCTGATCTCTACTACCAATACACGCTCTGCCCATGGGATGTTGCCGCGGGCACCTTGATCATCGAAGAGGCCGGGGGCACCGTCAGCGGGATGGACGGACGGCCTTATGATGTCGACCAGCCCGATTGGCTGGCGACAAACGGCCTGCTGCATTCGGCCATGCTGGCGCTGGGCGTTTTCGAACTCTAGCGCAGAGCACTTGCACGCGAGGGACCCACGCTCCATTGGCGGGCGAGGTTCCCGGCGGCGTCCCAGGTGTAGAC
>JAAYED010000244.1 GCA_012728955.1 Chloroflexota bacterium | reverse complement strand
TCATGGGCTTGCCAGTGGCTGCCAAAGCATCCAGCAAAGCGATTTTTCCACCCTGCAGCTCGAGCGTCGCCGTGCTCCGCGTTTCACCCACAAACTTCAGGTGGTCACCCACAACGGCGACGACCACATCCGAGGCCTCGGCCACGGCAACCGCCTGAGGGATCTCTCCCTGATCATCATCCACAATGGAGCAGCCCCGGGCGTAGCTCACACGAACCCCTTCGGGCGCCAGGGCGCGAATGCCATCCAACACCGTGGTGGTCAATCTACGAGGATGCTTGCCCGCCTTGGCGGGATGTTGGGAAGCGCCCAACGACCAATCGCCCAACTGCTGGCGATCGTTATCGGCATTCGGACCCACCACCGCGATATGCTGGAACTGGTCCGCTTGCAGCGGCAGGATGCCATTGTTCTGCAACAGCACCAAGCTCTGACGTGCCATTTCCAAGTTCACCGCACGATGCGACGGACTACCGACGACCTCTGCTGCGCGCTCCAGATCGGCTGCACGGGGGTTCTCGAACAAGCCCATGCGGAACTTGAGAGCCAGCAGCCTTGCCACGGGCCCGTCGATCTCTGACTCGTCAAGTCTACCGGAGCGGACCGCATCCAGCGCCCCCTCGTAAAAGGTTGGCGTCGTCATCATGATGTCGTTACCGGCGCGCAGAGCCACCACAGCCGCATCGGTGATGGTCTCGCACACGCGCTGTTCCCGCACCAGCCGCCCCACATTGTCCCAGTCCGTCACCAGAACGCCCTTGAAGCCCCACTCTTCCTTGAGCACCTCGGTGAGGAGCCAGTGGTTGCAGGTCGAAGGCACGCCCTCCATGGACTGGTAGCCCGTCATAAAAGTTACGGCCCCGGCCTCAACCGCTCGCTTGAATGGCGGCAAAAAATATGAGCGCAGCTTGCGTCGTGAGGTATCCGCCTCGGAGGCATCGCGTCCCCCCTGTGTCTCCGAATACCCTGCATAGTGCTTGGCACAGGCCAGAATGCCATTGGGATCCCCCAGCCCCTGCCCCTGGTACCCACGGACCATGGCGGCGGCAAACTCACCGATGAGGAAGGGATCTTCGCCAAAGGTTTCATCGACGCGTCCCCAGCGGAGATCTCGGGCGAGACACAACACCGGCGAAAAGGTCCAGTGAATGCCGGTGTTGACGACCTCCAAAGCGGTCACGCGGGCCACCTGCTCGAGCAATTCGGGGTTCCAGGCGCAGGCCATGGCGAGCTGCGTGGGAAAGATGGTGGCGCCTTTCCAGAAAGAGTGGCCGTGGATGGCATCCTCACCGATAAGGAGGGGAATGCCCAGACGTGTCTCTGCCGCCAACGCCATGGCTCGCTTGGTCTTTTCGCCCAGAATATGCAGGATCGATCCGGGCTGACGGTCAGTGATAAAGGAGAGATCATCCGATTGGGCATTCAGCATCAGCAGCTGGCCCACCTTTTCCTCGAGGGTCATGCGACCCAGGAGATCCTTGACACGCTCCTCCACGCTCAGGGACGGATCGCGATAGGGCAATACGGTGTTGGTTCTGTTATCAGCAGACATGGCGGCTCCTTATGGGAAATGGTGCAGCGAGGAAAGTGACGGACACACCGAAGCCCACGTCCTGAGCAGCTCCGGCTGGCACGAAACATGGTAACCGGCAACGGGGACAAACTCAAGCCCGACGCCACCCACAGGCGAAACACGCGCCTGAACGGCCCCAGGCATGTGATTGCCCTGCCATCTATCGGTACTGACAAGGGCAGCCCGTATGGGCTGCCCTCCATGCGATGCGCACCTTGGCCAGCGCCGGCGCTCATCCGAGCGGAATCGCCACCAACGTCAGTGAGAATGGCACCAGATTCAGCTCCAGGGTGCTACCCTTGGCTTGCACAACAGACGTTTGCGGAACGATACGCTCCGGCTCTGCCGGCGTGTTGGCATCCCACCACTCCTCGCCCGCCAGCGTCGTCACGGTAGCCTCACCAGCTGCCGCCAAAGCCCCCAGGTCTACGGCAAGCGCAACGGGTCCAGTGGTAGCAGAGCGATGGACCAGACTGAGCCACAGCGTCTTGCCATCCTCTGCAAGCACTGCCATGGGATCGATCGAAGAGATGTTCCGCAGGGGAGACATGTAGCCATCCGCAAAAGACTGGTTTGTGTCAAAGGCGTCGCTCTTTAGCTGGACACCCAATGCCGTGCCTTCTGCGAGATCCCGCAGCATCTTGTGTGCATAGTGGATGGGGTTGCCCCACACGCGCTCACGCAGCTTGCGGATACCACCGCCATGGTTGACCGTCGCCGAATGCGTGATCAGCTCCATGGCGCGCCCCATGCGAATGGACTCGTGGATGATGGTCGCCACATACAGAGCTTCGCTGATGGTTTGATTGGTGGGCATGGTCGCCGGCGAAAGCTCCGCACCGATGCCCGCAGTCCCCTGATAGTGGGCAAAGAGCTGCAACTCGGTGATAGCCAGGCGCGGGT
>JAAYED010000243.1 GCA_012728955.1 Chloroflexota bacterium | reverse complement strand
GCGTGGCAGATTCCTCATCCTCAAAGACCCTGGCTGGCCCGCTGTGCTGGAGCATGCGGGGAGCCACGGCGGCACTCTTGACCACCGCCCCCTCGGGAGCGAGATTGCCAAACAGGATGGTGAGCCCACCGGTGGCCGAGTAGGGATCGTCGGCGGTGCGGATAACCTGGCGATTTACCGTGGCATAGTCTGGCGCCCACGGGGAGCCTGGCTCCAGATTCTCTGCAAGCGTCATCCCTGTGGCGGTGAGGGCATCTCCGTGGAGCTTGCCCATGCCCTGCAGCTCGTGCAGGACGGCACCGATGCCGCCGGAATAATACAGATCCTCGATGTGTTGCGAGCCGGCAGGAGAGAGTTTGACCAGATGCGGCGTGCTCTGTGAATATTGGTTGAGACGCGCCAGAGGAACGTCAATGCCCGCCTCGTGTGCCAGCGCCAGCAGGTGCAGTACCGAGTTGGACGAGCCGCCCATGGCCATATCGGTGACAAAGGCATTCTCAAAGGCGTCTGCCGTCAGGAGGTCTCTGGCGGTGATGCCTCGCTCCAGCAGATGCATTACCTGCATGCCCGCCTGCCTGGCCAAAGCGAGCCGTCGGGAGCTGACGGCTGGAATGGTTCCGTTGCCCGGAAGCGCCAGTCCCAGTGCCTCGCACAGACAGGCCATGGTGTTGGCAGTGAACATTCCGGAACAGGAGCCACAGCCGGGGCAGCAGCTCTGCTCGATGCGCAGCGCCTCCTCTTCCGTCATCTCACCGGCCGTCACGGCGCCCACTGCCATAAAGGCGCTGTTGAGGTCCAGGATCTGGTCGCCACGTCGGCCAGAGAGCATGGGGCCACCAGTGACGATCACCGTGGGCAGATCGAGCCTCGCCGCCGCCATGGCCATGCCAGGGATGACCTTGTCACAAGAGGGCACCAGCACCAGTGCGTCAAAGGCATGCCCCAGGGCCACCGTCTCGACGGAATCTGCGATGAGTTCGCGAGAAGAAAGCGAGTACTTCATGCCCTGATGGTTCATGGCGATGCCGTCGCAGACAGCAATAGTCCCGCACTCAAAGGGCGTGCCCCCCGCCATGTACACGCCGCTCTTGACGGCATCGGTAATGGTTCGCAGGTGGGTGTGCCCGGGAATGATCTCGCTGTAGGAGCTGATGACGCCCACAAAGGGACGATCCATCTCCTCTGTGGTCTTTCCCAGGGCCCACAGCAGGGAACGATGGGGGGCGCGCTCCAGGCCACGTTTTACCGAGTCACTTCTCACGGCACCTGCTCCTCTCTCTGGCTGAGGGCGGAAACAACACGACGCCACATAATCCCAGCCTTCCTGGCTGACATGGTGGCGTCATTGCTGCTCTGGGGCCCGTCATTGAGGCCCGCTGGCTATCAAAAAAGCCTCTCCCTGCGGGGAGAGGCTTTTTTATGTTTGGTCTTGCTGGCGGCTAAACCTGGCGTGACCTCCCCCCAACCGATAGTAGCTCCTCAATAACGAGGAGCTCGCTTAGAACCAGAATAACGCTCTCGGTTGAAGGAAACACAGGTACTGTACCACCAACAGGTGTATGCAACGGCGGAAATATAACACAGAGGCACACAGCTGTCAAAAAGGTCTGGCAATCTGTGAGAACTGTGCTGGAATCGATCCGGGCGATGTGGTACAGTTCAAAAGGCAGAAGTTGAATTTCCCGTCAACACTCGCCTGGGAGGATTCATGTTATATCGCACACTGGGGCGCACCGGACTGCAGGTTTCACTGGTGGGGTTGGGCACCGGCGGACCTTCACAATTGGGGCAGAGCACGGGGCGTTCGGCGGACGAGTCTTATGCTGTGGTGCGCGCAGCCCTGGATCTGGGCATCAACATCCTGGACACCTCCCCTGCTTACCGTTCCAGCGAGCAGCTCTTGGGAGAGGCTTTGGTGGGAGTGCCCCGCGACCGGTATATTCTGGCGACCAAGTTCAATCCCGGCCGTGTGGCCCCTGATGCAGGACCTGATGCCTTTACCGCACAGCTGGAGGACAGTCTGCGCTATCTGCGCACCGATTACATCGACGTGCTGCAGTATCACGGCGTCGCGCCCGATGCATATCGTTCGATCATCGATCGCTTTCATCCGGCGGCGCTGCGCGCACAGGAGCAGGGCAAGATCGGCTACATCGGCATCACCGAGACCATGGGTACCGACGTGCGGCACGAGATGCTCGAGATGGCTCTTCAAGAGGATCTCTTTGACACCTTTATGGTGCACTATGGCATCTTGAACCAGTTGGCCGAGAACAGGGTGTATCCCCTGGCGCAGGCGCGCAACGTGGGCGTGTTCGTTATGGGGCCGGTGCGCATGTCGCTGCGTACGCCAGAGGAGGCTGTGGCGCGCCTCACTTATTTTATCCAGCAGGGCTGGCTCGACATTCCGATCCCCTCAGCGGAGGATCCCCTGGGCATGGCGCATGTGAGCGAACCTACCAGGGATCTGACGCGGGTTGCCTATCGGTTTGCCGCGGCCCACCCAGCGGTCTCTACCATGCTGGTGGGAACCGGCAACCCCGAGCATCTGCGGCATAATGTGGAGGATGTGCTTTCAGGTACCCTGTCAGAGGATGAGCTGGCCTATCTGCGGCACACCTATGGCACGCTGGCCTGGCATCAATAGTGCAAAGAAGAGGCCCCTCCCAGCCGGGAGGGGCCTCTTTTGTTGCAGAGGAGCCGTCAGGCCTCGTAGGTGTCGAACAGTGAGCGCAACTCGAGCTGGCTCTCCAACGCTTCGGCACTCATGGGTTGGCAGGGTGTTACGATGATCTCGATGGGCTGGCCGGGCACAACGTGTACAAAATTGTCCGAGTAGCGGGCATCAGCCGTCGCCAACGAGATCCAGGCCCACAGTGCCGGCCGATCCGCCTTGAGGGTGACCGTGAAAGAGCCGTCATGGCGGTCCTCCACGGCCGCACAGAGGCCCGGCTGCTCCAGGGCCATGTGCTTGGGTCGTGCAAAGGTTACCATGTTGCGCGAGACGATCGCCCCGCCGCTGTTCAGCTCCAGCCAGAGCAAAAGTCCGCGAGGGCCGCTGGCCTCCAGCAGGTTGGCCAGATCCAGCGTGGTGACCAGCGTGTTGGCCCTGGGCGGCACATTCAGGGGCTCTGCGCCAGTGATCAGGGTTTCTCCACGCACATTGGTCACGCGCCAGCTCACCACGCCAGGCACCTCTTCGCCCAGGTCACTGGTGACATGCAGCTCTACGCTGCCTGTGGCCGGATCTTCAACGCCCGAGACGAGCAAGGGGGCGTAAAAGTTGCGCGCCATATAGTGCAGGGCCTTCCAGCGGCCCAAACTGTCTACCGATGACCAGCTCGCCACCGGCCAGCAGTCATTAATCTGCCAGTACAGGGTTCCCATCCCGCGGGGCATGGCCCGGCGCCAGTGTTCCACCGCGTACTTGATGGCCATTCCCTGCAAGATCTGGCTCAGCCAGAGGGTGTTATCGAAACTGGAGGGCAGGCGGAACCAGTCGCACATGTACGACATGATGGTGGTGTTGCCGATTCCGCTGCGCTGGTGGTGCTCCATCACGGCGCTGGTGATGTTGCGATCGCCGGGCCGCGTGTAACTGTGGGTGGTGCGAGGCTCGGGGAACGATTGGAACCCAAACTCGCTGTTAAAGCGGTGCTCGCAAGTGCGGTACCACTCAAAGGGCATTTTGCCGTGCCAAACACTCCACAAATGGGCATCGCCGCAATCGGGGTTGTTGAAATCGCGACGGTCGCCGCAGGGAGTGTGGGGGCTGGAGGGCCAGTATGCGGTTTGCGGATCGAGGCGTGCCACGATCTCGGCCAGCATCTCGTCATACAGCGGGATATAGTCCGCCCAGCTCATGCAGTGGTCCGTCCACTCTTCCCCTACCAGGCCCTGTTCCATCTCGTTGTTGCCGCACCACAGCGCCAGGCTGGCATGGTGGCGGATACGGCGGACGTTCTGCTCCGCCTCCTCTCGCACGTTGGCCATCCAGTCTGCATCAAAGGTAGGATAGGTGGCACAGGCAAAGATAAAGTCCTGCCAGACACACAACCCCAGCTCGTCGCAGAGATCGTAAAAGTCATCCTGCTCGTACAGGCCCCCGCCCCACACGCGGAGCATGTTCATGTTGGCGTCGACAGCGTCCTGCAGCGACCGGCGATACCGTTCGCGCGTCATGCTGGCGGCAAACACGTCGTCGGGGATCCAGTTAGCGCCCTTGGCGAAAAAGGGCACGCCATTGGCGGCAAAGTGGAACGATTGGCCGTAGGCATCGGCCTGGCGCACAAGCTCGAGCGTGCGCAGGCCGATACGCTTGCAGGTCGAGTCGAGCTCCACACCGCCGTTATCCAGCAGGGAGACGGTCAGGTCATAGAGCGGTTGCGCACCCATGCCGTTGGGCCACCAGAGAGCGGGGCACTTGACCATGAGGGTGGCCTGAGCCTTTCCATCCTGCAGGGTGGTGCTGCCGCTGGCAATGGCCTTGCCCTCTAGCGTCAGCGTAAAGCGTGCCTGCACCGTGTCAGAGGTGGAGAGCGCCGCCTGTGCACTGACCTCCAGCGAGACGCTGCCGTCGGTGTGATGTGTCTGCCGGGTCTCCACATCCTCCAATCGGGCGGTATTCCAGGCAACAATCTCGATATCGCGCCAGATGCCGCTGGTAGCCAGCTCTGGACCCCAGTCCCAGCCAAAGTTGCAGGGCTCTTTGCGGATCCATCCGCCACTGTCGAGCTTGTGATCACCCACGCCCCAGGCCGGCAGATAACGGGAGCTCGCGTTCTTGGCGCGCACATACTGCATGGGAGAGGAAAAGGCGATCTCGATCTGGTTCTGCCCGCTGCGCAGCACTCCCTTGATGTCAAAGGACCACTCACGGAACATGTTGTCGGCATATCCCAGCTCTCTGCCGTTCAGCCGCACATGGGCGATGGTATCGAGTCCCTTGCATCGCAGCCAAAGGTTGCGGTTTTTGAGAAGATCTGCAGGGACCTCAAACGTCCGCCGATAGGTCCAATCTGTCTCTCCCACCCACAGAACCGCCAGTTCATTGTCGCGGTAGTAGGGATCGGGGATCAGGTTCGCTGCCAGCAAGTCGGTATGCACACAGCCCGGAACGCAGGCGGGGATGGGATCGCCCTGCCCTTGCTTGTAGAGCTGCCACGCGCCATTGAGTGAGAGGGTCTGTACTGCCATAGTAACTCCTTGTGTGATACCGCTGTTGCCTGCAGAGCCGCGGCGCCCTTGGGCAACGGCGACAGATTCCTGGCCTGAAGCGAGCCGGGTGCATTCTAGCACAGGCCATCCTTGAGGACCATTACCCCCGCGCGTCAGATACCTGCCTGCAGGTGCGCCCGGATCGACCGATGACGCCCCCCTTGCAGGGGCTGGTGCATTGGCAACCGCTCACAGTCAGTGGAGAGGTGGAAGGAGGGAGACCCGCTTGGGACGAGTCCCAGGAACGGACGGATGCAGGCACCTGGCGTGCCCCGAAAGAGCCGGGCACCAGGTCCCCCCGGGATGGCCGATACGGAGCACATGTTGGCTGTATGGCGGTGCGGTGTGTGCGCTCCCGCGCAACGGCACTGGCTCAGGGACAGGAGGAGCTCACCAACGGGGAGTGCTCCTGCGGACGATCTCGCAGATGAACCCTCGTCACCAGCGGCAGGGCCCTACTGGGCGCCGCTTCAATCCCTTGGCGAGCTGTCTGCTCCAGCTGGGCCAACCGGAAAGCCTGCCTTTGCGTGCTCCATTTCCACCGCAGTGGCCAGGCTGACGATGAGCACTCTCTGATCCCCGTCAGCGGAGGACGGAACACAGGGCGCTACCGCCCGCTTGGAGGGCGCACGCCAAAGCGTCACACACATCTCGCGGGCCCTGCAAACGCTGTATGACCGCCAACGCATCTCCACAAAAAGACTACCCAGGGGCATTGTGGTACCCCTGGGTAACTCTGTCTCTGCACAGCAGAGGGCCTACAGGCTATAGTTCTCCCGTCGGTCTACCACGCCGGTGATGCGCTCCAGGAAGGCATCCACCGTCATGGCGCCGAGGTTCTCGTTGGTGCGCAGCCGCACCGAGACGCTGTCGGTCTCAGCCTCACGGTCGCCAATCACCAGCATATAAGGGATCTTTTGCAGCTGCGCATTGCGAATCTTGGCATTCATGCGGTCGCCGCCGTCGTCCATCTCCACCCGCAGCCCGGCGGCCTTGAGCCTCTCCAACACCTGCCGGGCAAAGGGCACGTGCCGATCCGCAATGGGGATCAGGCGCACCTGGACGGGTGCCAGCCACACCGGAAAGGCCCCG
>JAAYED010000242.1 GCA_012728955.1 Chloroflexota bacterium | reverse complement strand
ACATAGACCTTGCGCTCAAAGAATGCCTCCAGCGCCACCCGGGCGCCGGTGCCGATGCGCTTGAGCATGGCTCCGCGTGAGCCGATGACGATCCCCTTTTGAGAATCGTGCTCGGTAAAGATCGTTGCCGCGATATACAGCACCCCGTTGCTGCGCTCTGAGAACTCGGTGACCATGACGGCGCTGGCATGGGGCACCTCGTGTTTGAGGTTCAGCAGCACCTGCTCCCGGATCAGCTCGGACGCGACAAAGCGTTCGGATTGATCTGTGAGTTGATCGGCCGGGTAGAAGCGAGGTCCGAGGGGTAGCCGCTCCAGGACATCTGACAGCAACTCGCCCGTGCCCTCACCCAGCTCCGCGCTGATCACAACCTCATGGTCAAATTGTCCGAGCGCCCGGTAGGCAGCCTCGCGCTCCGCAAGGAGGTCGCCCTCCACCAGATCGCGCTTGTTCATCACCAGCACCGCCGGCACGTTGACAAAGCGCGTCACCAGCGCGGCCACATGGCGGTCGTTGATATCTACCGGTGATGCCAGATCCACCATGAGCAGCACCAGATCCGCGTCGGGCACGGCGGACTCGGCCATGGCGACCATATAGTCCCCCAGGGCGGTGCGCGGATGGTGCATGCCGGGCGTGTCAACAAAGACGATCTGCGCGTCGTCTCGCGTGAGGATGCCCAGCAGGCGCGTGCGCGTGGTCTGGGGCTTGCTGGTCACCGCTGCGACCTTGACGCCCATCCAGTGGTTGAGCAGCGTAGACTTGCCCACGTTGGGCTTGCCCACGATCGCTACAAAACCGCTGCGATGGTCCGGCGGCAGTTCCTCAGTGAACAGCGCCGTCTCGGGAATCTCTGGTTCCTCTTCCGCGCCAGGCGTCTCTGGCCATTCGTAATCCATCTGCGATCCTTTCAGCCGGTAGTTTAACCGGTTAGCTGCTGGTACAGGTTGCTGGCGGTGGCGCTAGAGCCTGGTGGAAAAGGGACTAAAGTCCGTGTCATAGTCGTAAAAGTCCTGGCCCTCAGCCTGCTTGAGCCCGTTCACCACACGGTAGGTCACGGGGGTCATGAGCGCCTCCAACCCTACCTTGAACACATAGTTGGAGAGCAAGACCGAGGCCAGGAGGGCGTTCGGCAACACGCCTACAAAGGCGATCGCGACAAAGAGCAGGGTGTCGATGCCCTCGCCCACCAGGGTCGAGCCGATTGTGCGGAGCCAGAGCCAGCGCCCGCGGGTTTTCACCTTGAGCCGGGCCATGACCCAGGAGTTGCTGAAACTGCCGGCCAGGTACGCCACCAGGCTGGCGGTGACGATGCGCGGCGTCATGCCGAGGATCGCCTGGTAGGCACGCTGGTTGTTCCAGCCCTCTGCCGGGGGCAACGCGCCCACTAGCGCAAGGAATAGCGCCATCCCCAGATTGGCCAAAAAGCCGGCGTGAATCACGCGTCTGCCCCGGGCGTAGCCATAGACCTCTGTCAGCACGTCGCCAAAGATGTAGCTCACGGGAAAGAGCAGCGTGCCCCCGTCAAAGTTCAACGGGCCGAGGGCGAGGATCTTGGTGGAGGCGATGTTGCTGATGAGAAGGACCGCCACAAAGGCAGCGACAATCAGATCATAGTAGCGATAGCTCTGACGTCTAGTGGCACCCTCAGACATAAAGATTCACGCTATCTCTCGTCGAGCCTGTCCAGATGCTCGCCCGCGCCGGACGAACCTTTGGGCTGCGACGTCATCCTCCGGAGACGATATTCACCAGCCGGATGTCGTCATCCGGCTCGACAATGACCTGATGCGTGACCAGTTTCTTGCCCTTGATT
>JAAYED010000241.1 GCA_012728955.1 Chloroflexota bacterium | reverse complement strand
CGGCCAGGCTGCGCGCA
The DNA here is from genome assembly GCA_012728955.1 of Chloroflexota bacterium. Classification (GTDB taxonomy): domain Bacteria; phylum Chloroflexota; class Anaerolineae; order UBA1429; family UBA1429; genus JAAYED01. Next base: position 5,233 of record JAAYED010000241.1, on the reverse strand, counting down.
ATGCACAGCCGCTGCTGCTGTCCACCGGAAAAGCCACTGGCGGGGCTGTCCAAACGGTCCTTGACCTCGTCCCACAGGGCGGCCTGCGTCAGGCTGGTGACCAGGATCTCATCCAGGCGCTCGCGGTCACGGATGCCCGCCAGCGTCGGGCCATACAGTACGTTCTGACGCACGGTGCCCGGCAGCGGCAGGGGCAGCGCGAACACCATCCCCGCGCGGCGGCGCAGGCGGGCCAGGCTCACGGTGGGGTCATAGATGTCCTGTCCGTCCACCATGATGGTACCGGTCAGCGTGGTGTTATCCAGCCGGTCGTTCAACCGGTTGATCAGGCGCAGCAGCGTCGTCTTGCCGCCCCCGGCGGGCCCAAAAAACACGGTGACGCTGTTGGCGGGCACATCCAGGCTCACATTATCCAGAGCCTGGTGTCGGCCGTACCAGTAGCTGACGTTGCTGATGGATATCTTTACCATTCGCGTTTACGCCGAAAGTAGGATCTGATCAGGGTGGCCACAAGGTTCAACGAGAGCACGATGATCAACAGCACCAGGGCAGTGCCGAACTGGATATCGAGGGGCATGCCGGGCACCTGGGTGCTGATCACATACAGGTGATAGGGCAGCGCCATGGTTTGATCCATAGGCGAACGGGGCAGCACCGGCAGGTAAAAGGCCGCTACGGTGAACAGGATGGGAGCGGTCTCTCCGGCCGAGCGCAGCAGCCCCAGAATCACGCCCGTGATAATGCCCGGCAGGGCCTGGGGCAGCACGATGCGCCGGATGCCCTGCCAGTTGGTGCCTCCCAAGCTGGCGCTGACAGTGCGAAACTCCATGGGCACGGCGCGCAGCGCCTCTTCCGAGGTGCTGATGATCACCGGCAGGGTCATGATCGCCAGGGTCAGCGAGCCGGCCACGATGGAGGTGCCCAGCTTGAGCAGCAGCACAAAGATGCCCACACCAAAGAGTCCATATACCACCGAGGGTACGCTGGCGAGGTTCACGATGGCCAGGCGAATCAGTCGCGTGAGAGCGTTATCCCTGGCATACTCGGCCAGATAGATGGCGGCCCCCACGCCCATGGGGATAGCCACCAGGCCTGTGCCCAGCGTCAGCAACAGGGTGCCCACGATAGCCGGCAGGATGCCGCCGGCCTTCATCCCCTCGCGGGGCATCTCGGTGAGAAAGGCCCAGGTCAGCGCGGGGGCGCCCTGCACCACAATAGCGGCCACCACCAGCAGGATGGGCGCTACCACCAGCAGACTGACCACGCCCAACAGCGCAAAGCCGAGCTTTTGTGTGAGGTGGCGATTCATCAGCGCAGCCCTCCTCGCTCCCGTCGCCGAAACATCACCGAGGCAGAGGCGAGCGTGATGGCCATCACCAGCACAAACAGGATCAGGGCCACTCCAAACAGCACGTGATAGTGCGTGCTGCCGCTGGCCACCTCGCCCATTTCGGCGGCGATGGTGGCCGTCATGGTACGTACCGGTCGCAGGATGGCGTCCAGTCCCAGTGGCATCCGGGCGGCGTTGCCGGTGACCATCATCACCGCCATGGTCTCGCCGATGGCGCGGCCCATGCCCAGCATGAGGGCCATGAGGATGCCCGAGCGGGCGGCAGGCACCACCACCCGCCAAATGGTTTGCCACTGGGTGGCGCCCATGGCCAGGCCGGCATCACGATAGGAACGGGGCACTGCGTCCAGCGCATCCTCCGCCACCGAGATGATGGTCGGCAGCGCCATATAGGCCAGCACCAGCGCGCCGGTCAGGGCCGTGAGCCCGGTGGGGGCGCCCAGGCTGGTGCGCACCACCGGCGCCAGCAGGATCATGCCGAAAAAGCCCAGCACCACCGAGGGAATACCTGCCAGCACTTCGATCATCGGCTTGAGCAGCTCGCGCGCCCAGTTGGGGGCCACCTCGCGCACAAACACCGCCGTCATTACCCCGAGGGGAAAGGCGATCAACATGGCTACCAGGGTCACCAGCAGCGAGCCCAGCAGCAGCGGCAGGGCTCCAAACAGATCCGAAGTGGGGTACCAGCGGGAGCCAAACAGGTTATCCAATGGCACTTGGAAAAAGGCAGGGACCCCTTCGGTCAACAGGAACAAAAAGATGATGGCGACGATGCCGATGGTCGACACGCCGAGCATGCGGATGAGCGTCTCGATGGCCCATTCGCTGTTGGAGCGTTGGCGGGCACTGCGCGCAGCTGTCGGCGCGGGCATCCTCTCCTCCCTCATGGCAGGGGCACAAAGCCCAGATCGTCCACCTGTTGTTGCCCCTCGCCCAGCACCCAGGCCATATAGTCCGCCAGGGCACCACTGGGCTCGCCGGCGGTGTACATGTACAGCGGCCGTGCGATGGGGTATGAGCCGTCATTGACGCTGGTCGACGAGGGCAGCACATAAGGCTCCCCGGGCTCGCGGGCGATGGCAAGCATCTTTTCCGCCGGCGTCACATAGCCCAGGCCGTCATAGCCGATGGCGTTGCGGTTCTGACGCACCTCTGCGCCGATCCCCTCCGAGGAGGGCATCAGCAATGTGTCGGGCGAGAGCAGCAGATCGCTCTCCTCACCCATGCGCACCACGTTCTCCAAAAAGTACACATAGGTGCCCGAGTTGGATTCACGCGAGAGCAGCACGATGGGCCGGTCCTCGCCGCCCACCTGCTGCCAGTTGGTGATCTTGCCGGTGTAGATGTCCGAGATCTGCTGCAGCGTCAGCTCGGTCACGGGGTTTTCGGGGTGCACCACCACGGCGATGGCGTCCTGCGCCACCACAAACTCGACGGGCTCGATGCCATTGGCGCGGGCCGCCTCATACTCTTCCGCCTTTATCTCGCGGGAGGCGTTGGCGATGTCCACGGTGCCATTGATCATGGCGGCGATTCCGGTGCCCGAGCCGCCGCCTGTCACCGAGATACTGACCTCGGGGTGTATGGCGGTATAGGCCTCCACCCAGGCCAATGCCAGATTGACGATGGTGTCCGAGCCCTTGTTCTGGATGTTGACGGCCACCGCCGGCGTGGCGGGGACCGGCGCGCTGCTCTGTGGGGACGTGCAACCCGCTGCGAGCAGCAGAAGCGCACAGGCCAGGAGCAGAAGCATGCGGCGTGCAGGGTGAGGCACTGGGTCAACCTCGGGCGTTAGAATCGGTAACTGGTCAGATTCACAGCCATTGTATCGGCCCCAGGCGCCAGGCGCAAATGTTCGAGCGTCAGTGGTTCAGTCTGTGTGAGGCGGCAACTGCGGGTCGCCCGATGGAGCCTGATCTGCCAGCCGTGGGGATCCGGCCGAGACCCGCGCCCCACGACGATGCGATGGGACGACTGCGGCCGAACCTGATAGAGGATGCACAGGCACAGGGCGCCCAGGCCCTGCTTCCTCACGGGAATGACGGTACGCGCTCGGTGTCCTGCCCGATGGCCGCTTGTGCAGCCCACTGGCAAGTCTCGATGGGGCTGGACAAGTGCTGCGGCGAAGGCTGCTGGGCCGGTTCACCTTCTCATAAACAGGAAGAACATGATGACCACATCCTGAGCCAAGTGGATGGCCCACGCCCAAAAAAAGCCTTTGGTTTCATTGATGGACTTGGCCAGAAACCATCCGATAAAAGCTGCCATAGCGGCTCCGGCCAGACCACTCGGTGCGATCCCAAAATAGTGCACAGCGCCAAAGGTGAGGGCAGACAGCAACTCTGATATGCGCGGGCTCAGACGCTCATTGGCGACGATGGTCGCATAGGACAGGCGGAAGATGACCTCTTCAGAAAAAGAATTGGCCAGGGCAAGAATCAGGATGAGAGGGATCTCTGGGACGAGGCGGACACTGAGGCCGTTTGTGGAAACGGTCTGGAGGTACACCACGATTCCTGTCACCACGGTGATAATAGATCCAATCGTCAACCCGACGGTCTTCCAGCCCTCCCCTGGCTTTGGTTTCAAGCCAATCCATGGAGCGGGCCGAACCGCCCCGTCGATTCTCCACAAGTTGAAATAGCCCAATCGCAGTTTGTCTGCCAGCAGGTACAGAACCCCCAGAAAGGACAGGCTGATGAGGATGGTCGACAGCTCATAGCCCACATAGAAATTCATGATCTGTTTGTCAAACATCGAGACGCTAAACAGCGGGTTTTTAACAAACAGCAACAGGCACCAGGCGGCCAATATCGATAGAAGGAAAACAGCCGCGAGCTTCCAATTCTTGAGCATGGCAGTGTCCTGTTTATGGTGTTCTCTTGAGGATCTGTGAGTGCATGTTCAGTCCGCTTGTGCGCTGCCGCGAGCCCTCGCCCAGCTGTCTGCCGGTTCGCCAAGTCGAGGTCGATGGTCGGTCGCACAGCCGTTGGCGACTATCGCCCGGAGCGAACCGAGAGAGCGGCATGCAGTTCGCCACGGGAGAAGTCAGCGGGTACCGATGACGCCGCTGATGGTATACGAGGCGCCCGCCAGAAGCAACCGGGCGCTGTGCCCTGTGTGGCCCTTGACCCCTCACTGCAGCTGGGGCTAGAATCCGCCGCGGAGCCCACCATCGCTGACCAAAGGAGTTTCGGAGATGAGCGACAAGATTCGTATCGGTGTGATCGGCACAGGGCAGATCGGTACGCGCCACCTGGAGCGCTATGCCGCCATTCCGGATGCAGAGGTCGTGGCGATTTGCGACCTGCGTGAGGATGCCGCCCGCGGGCTGGCCTCACAGTTCAATATCCCCAACGTGTATACAGATTACAAGCAGCTGCTCGCCCGGGACGACCTGCAGGCGGTGGATGTGTGCCTGCACAACCGGCTGCACCGGCCCATGGCTGAGGCGGTGTTGGAGGCCGGCAAGAACTGTTACTGTGAAAAGCCCATGTCGTGGACCTATAACGACGCCAAGGCCATGTACGACACGGCACAGCGCACCGGCAACAAGCTGCACATTCAGCTGGGCACCATTTATTCCCCCGAGGCGCGGGCGGCTCGCCGCATCATCGACGAGGGCCATCTGGGCGACATCTACTTTGCGCGCACCATTCACTATCGCCGTCGCGGCCGCCCCTTTGTGGATGGCTATGGCACCTCGGCCTTTGTGAACACGGGTACCTCGGGCGGCGGCGCCATGCTGGACATGGCCGTCTACCACATCTCGCTGATCCTCTACCTGCTGGGGAACCCGGCGCCGCAGACCGTCTCGGGCGCCACCTACCAGAAACTCGAGAACATGTACGCCGACCGCAAAGAGAGCGGCAAGTACAACGT
>JAAYED010000240.1 GCA_012728955.1 Chloroflexota bacterium | reverse complement strand
TGACGTCGTATGACACCCAGCCGTCCCAGCCGATGCGATCCATGTAATAGAGCATCTCGATCAAGTCCCAAAAGTTCACCGAACCCGGGATCATGTCCCAATCCCAGTCGCGCCCGTTGTCGTTGAGGTGCACATAGAACAGGCGCCCCGCCAGATGTGCGAGCGCCAGCACTTCGGCCGGCGCCTCATTGGCGATGAGGGCATGCCCCACGTCCATGGTGACACCCACGTTGGGCAAGCCAAGATGCTCGCAGAGGTACAGCGAGCGCCCCATGTCGCCCAGCACACAGTAGTTGCGCGATTCGTTGCGCTTGTACTCGAGGCTCACACGCACATCGGTGCGGTAGGCGGCCGCTTCGGCGATGCAAGCCTCCAGCCATCCCCATTGCTGGAGATAATCCGCCTGAAAGGCATAGTTGTGCCCATCGATCAAGGGGCAGCAGGTCACCATCCAGGCATCAAACTCGGCGGCGAGATCCATGGCGATCTTGAGATTGGCCACCGCCTTGGCACGCACTGCAGGATCGGGCGAAGTAAAAGAGCCGACCTGCCAGATCTTTTCCGTCTTGACGTTCAGGTTGATCGCTGAAACGGGCAGGCCACTGGCGCGAATCTCTTGCGAGGCCTGTTCCAGCGAGGCAAAATCCTGGGGAAACACCACCTCGATGCCATCCACCCCGGGTACCTGATGGACGGCCTCCAGGCGCTCGGCGAGGGTTCTGGCCGGATGGTACTCGTGAAAGCGATCCGCGTGCCGACCCATCAGCCCAACCATTACCGCGTGACGCAGTTTCATCGCTGCTCTCCTCTCGACCTGCTACCGCCAGCTGAGCGGCGTCCGACTTTCAATGCGGTCCTCGTCCAGCGTGATGCCCAGTCCGGGCGTTTGGGGCAGGCGCATCATGCCGCCCTCGGGAAAGAACTGTTCGGTGTGGAACCACTGCTTGCTGGGATTGTGGACAATCAGGAACTCGAGCCGGGGGCACACCGCTGGCGACTGCGCTGCGATAAGGTGCAACGCCGGCAAGGTAGAGTGCCCGTGGGGAATAACGGGCTTGTCGTAAGCGGAAACCAGGGCGCAGATCTTGAGCATCTCGGTGATGCCGCCGGTCCAATCAGGATCGGCCTGGATCACATCCACACCCTCGGCATCCAACAGCACCTTGAACCCCCAGCGGGTGTACTCGTGCTCGCCGCCGGCGATGGGGATCCCCGTGGCGCGACGAATCTCAGCATAGGCGCCGATGCGGTCGGGCGCCACGGGCTCCTCAAGCCAGGCAGGGTTGTAGGGAGCCATGCGCCTGCCCATCTCGATGGCATAAGGCACGTCCCAGCCCAACCAGGCGTCAAACATCAGTTCAGAGGCGTCGCCCACTGCCTCCCGGGCGGCACGCACCATGGCCATATTGGTCTCGATACCCGCCTGCCCATCGCCGGGCCCGCAGGGGAAGAACCACTTTTGCGCAGTATAGCCCTCTTCCAGGTACGCCCTGGCCTGGGAAAACACACGCTCAGGCTCGGTGGCATGGCCCAGCGTGCTCACATAGGCGGGGATGGCGTCCCGGGTAGGACCACCCAGCAGCCGATAGACCGGCAGGCCTGCGGCCTTGCCGCGAATGTCCCACAGGCACATGTCCACCGCGCTGATGGCCATCATCATGTACCCGCGCCGGGCATGGCGATCCTGCCGGGAAAGGATATCCCAAATGCGCTCCGTGGCCAGCGGATCCTTGCCGATCAGATGCTGCCTGAGATGCAGGTCGATTTGAAAGGCCTGATCGACATAGATGGGGCCAAAGGTGCCCGTGATGCCCTCATCGGTGTCAACAAACACGTACACCTCCGAGATGGGACGCTCGCCGAGATCGTCGTACACATCGCCAGCTTGCGGGCGACGGCCCCGGTACTCGGGATACACGTCCAGCGCTCCCACCTGACGGGCCACCGAGTGCCCTGCGGAGGTGCGATACGTCCCGTGCAGCCGCTCAAAGCGGACATCTGTTATGCGCATGGTCAGCTCCTCTCAAGGGTGCAGGGTTACGGAACGAGCACGACCTTGATCGACTCGTTGCCCGAGTGAGCGATCTCGATCCCCTCCAGATAGCGCTCCAACGGGAGCACGTGGCTCACCAGACTGGCGCCGTCGATGCGCCCGTCCATCAGATACTGGATCGCCAGCGGATAGGCGTAGGGCCCCAGGTGCGAACCGTGGATGTTGAGCTCTTTTTGATCCCCAATGATCGACCAGTCCACCGCCACCGGGCCGGCGTGAACGCTGAACTCGACCATGGTGCCCAGCTTGCGCAGCATCTGCAGCCCTTGACTGACGGCGGGGCCGGCGCCAGTGGCCTCGATGTACACATCGCAGCCATAGCCCTCGGTGAGCTCCAGCACGCGCTGGATGGCATCGCCCTGGCTGACGTCGATGGCCAGATCGGCGCCCATCTGCAGGGCCAGATTGAGCCTGTGGGGCTTGACGTCCAAGGCGATCAGCAGCCCGGGACTCTTGAGGCGAGCCACGCTGACCATGCCCAGGCCAATAGGCCCCATTCCGGCGATCACCACCACGTCGCCAAGCTCGATCTCGCCACGGTTCACGGCGTGGACGGCGCAGGCCATGGGCTCGATCAGCGCGGCCTGCTCCACCGGCAGTGTTTTGGGCACCTTGTGCACGATGGCATTTCCGGGAAACAGCATGTACTCGGCCCAACTGCCCTCGGCGCGATCTTTGATAAAGCCATAGATGTCGTGCCGCTGGCACATCCAGTACTGCCCGCGCCGGCAGAATCGGCACTCCTGGCAGGGCACGATCTGTTCCGAAACCGCGTGATCTCCCACCTGCAGGCCGGTTCTGGCGGCGGCACCCTCACCGAGGGCCACCACCTCACCAACGAACTCGTGCCCGGGGGTAACCGGTGTGCTGATATAGGGCGCGATCTCGTCCGAGCCCCACACCCGGGCGCCGCCAAAGGTCTTGACATCGCTGGCACAGATTCCGGTGGCCAGCACACGCACGAGAATGTCTTCATTGCCCACGGCGGGCACGGGGATGGTCTCCAGCCGATAGTCCTCGATGCCGTACACCCTCACGGCACGCATCGTTTTGGGAATTGCCATGTCAGCTCCTCTCCATGTGCTCAGTTTCTGACGGTGGGCATGCGATCGGCCAAGTGCCCTGCAGGCGCGAGACGCCTTGCATAAGCGGATGTTCAGCCCCTGCAGCCAGGGCCACCACCGGCCCACAGGGCCTGCGGCTGCCCTCAACTGCCCGACAGAGCCCCAGCCCGCATGGCGTTGCCAGAAGAGCACCCGCTGCAGCAGGCGCCCGTTCTACGGTTCTGCAGCCAGTGACCACACCGGCAACGTCCCGCATTATAGGTCGCGCCAAGGGGCCGTCAACGCCACAGAGCCCGCTCTGAAACAGGGAACGCCGATCTGCCAGGAGTTTCCCGACAGACCGGCGATTCAGGCTCCAGCCCTGACCGCGTCAGCGCTCGGGTGCCGCCAGCATGATCCTCTCCAGGATTTCAGCCCGCTCCGCCGGCGTTGCCCAGCGAGGCTGTGCATAGTCTTCCAGTACCGTAGTGAGCACTTCGCTGCTCAGCAGACGCCCCTCATAAATGGTGTGCCGGGCGATGAGGCCGGTGCGCGTCTCCCAGGACCACATCTGATCAAAGAAAAAGTTGCCCAGACCGTACACAATGATGCCCTGCCCGCCCTCGTCCTCGCTGCCATAGGGCTCCCAGGCCTGGGGCACGTGGCTCTGCACCCCCGTCACCACATCGGCGCCGGCGGCACGCAACTCGCGGAACTCGATCACCTGGTTCACCATCGGCTCTGGAACATAGGTCTCTTCGTACTGCAGCTCGACCAGCACCATGTCCACTTCCGGGTCCGCATCGAGCTCGGCGACCTTTTCCAGCAGCGCCTCTTTGTTCTGGTAATAGTAACAGGCACCGGGCAGCGACTCGGTCGCCCAGGCGTACGAAGGCTCATAGGCCAGCGCCGCGATAAAAGCCAGGCGGTTACCATTGTGCTCATAGAACAGGGGCGCGCAGGCCTCCGTCTCGTTCAGGCCGCTGCCATAGATGGGGATGCCGCGATCGCGGTAAAAGGTAATCGATTCGCGCGCGCCATCGTACCCAAAGTCGTTGACGTGGTTACCGGAGAGGCCCACGATGTCGGTGCCGATGGCGGCCAGAGCATCCCAATAGTCATAATCGCTGCAAAAGGTCAGGTTGTTCTCTGAGGTATCCACCCGACATCCCTTGACAAAGGGCACCTCGTTGCTCACGTGGGTGATATCGGCGGCGCTGAGCTCGGCCCCCACCACCCGGGCAGGATAGGCCGTGCCATTCGCCTCCATGCGCGCCGCGGTGAGGCGGCACATGGCGGTAACGCCGGTCATCACCAGGCTGGTGAGGCGACTGGTGTCGCGATTCTCCCATCCGCTGGTGAGGGGCTCTACCAATGGCCCCAGCTCCTGCGCCCGCTCACCCTCCAGCCCCAGGTTAAAGGCCAGAGGGTACTCTTCCGGCAAAAGCGTGGCATCGAGCACCAAGGCCTCCCCGATCCGGAGCACCTTGAAGGTGGGATCCAACGCATCAAAGGGGAGCAGGCCCACGGCGGTGTCGTCCGCCTGCAGGGTGGCAAGCAGCTGGTCCATCTCTACCACCTGCGGTTGCCCCTCTCCCCAGGCAGCTGCCAGCAGAGCTGCCGTGGCCTGATCGACCACCAGCGGGCCGGGCTGCGCCTCACTCCAGCGGGTTTCCAGCTCTTCCGGCAGGAGCGCGTCATTCACGGTGTCAAAGGGGACCACCGCGGCATAGTAACGCCATCCAAAGCCATAGCCAGGCGACTCTACGGGGGCACCAGTCTGAACCACCAACGACAGGTCGCTGGGCTCCGCGGTGGTGGGCTCCAGCATCAGCCCCTGCCCCTCCAGGTTGAGCGAGGCCGTATCCTGCTCCAGCGACGCGCCCAGGATGCTCAGGCTCTGCGGGATGCGGATGGTGAGCGTCTCGTAGGCGGGCGTGGGAGTGGCAGTTGGCTCGGGCGTGTCTGTGGGTGCCGGTGTCGCCGTGGGCGCTGGCGTATTGGTGACCGTGGGGACGGCGGTTGCCTCGGGCGAGGCTGCCGGCGTGGGCTCTTGCCCGGTTGCGGTACAACCCGCCACCAAGATCATGATCATCAGGAGCGTAATCCAACGGATGCGCATCGGTATCCCCCTAAGAAATGGCTATCCGCCAGTATAAGCGACCTGCCTGCCCCGTCAACGTATACCCTGCCTGCAGGGGCAGCACTTGCGGTTCGGCTTGCCTGTGTTAAGCTTGTCAGAGCCACAGCAGGGAGGGTCAGCATGCACCGCACCAAGATCGTCGCTACTCTGGGCCCCGCCACCAGCACGCCAGAAAGCATCTCGGCACTGCTGGACGCAGGCATGAATATTGCGCGGCTCAACTTTTCCCATGGCAGCGCCGAGGACCATCGTCGCTCCGTGGCGCTGGTGCGGCAGGCCGCGGCGGAACGGGGCTGCCCCGTGGGCATCCTGCAGGACCTGCAGGGCCCCAAGATGCGCACGGGCCCGCTGCTGGATGACAAGCCCCTGCCCCTGGTTGCGGGGCATTCCCTGACCATCACGACGGACCCCGTGGTGGGCAGCGAGGGGCTCATCAGCACCGATTACCAGCACCTGCCTGCGGACGTCTCCCCCGGCGATGAGATCCTGATGTCGGACGGCCTGCTGGCGCTAAAGGTCACCGCCTGTGACGAGCGCTCTGTCCGGACCACCGTGGTGCGCGGTGGCATGCTGCGCTCCCGCCAGGGGATCAACCTGCCCGGAGTGCGCGTCTCGTCGCCCAGCGTTACCGAGAAGGACCTGGAGGATCTGGCACTGGGCACAGAACTGGGGGTGGACTATGTGGCCATCTCTTTTGTGCGCCAGGCGGCGGACGTACAGCGCGTGCGCCAAGCGCTGGCCGCGGCAGGTGCCAATACGCCCATCATCGCCAAACTGGAACGACCGGAAGCGCTGGAAGATTTGGATGCGATTATCGCCGCGGCGGACGGCCTGATGGTGGCCCGGGGCGATCTGGGGGTCGAGATGGCCCCCGAGCTGGTGCCCGGCCTGCAGAAGCAGATCATTCACGCGGCCAACCGCGCAGGTAAACCCGTGATCACCGCGACGCAGATGCTCGAGTCCATGGTAGGATCCCCCCAGCCCACCCGCGCTGAGGTGAGCGACGTGGCCAATGCCATTCTGGACGGCAGCGATGCCATCATGCTGAGCGGCGAAACGGCCATCGGCAAGTACCCGGTGCGCGCAGTGGAGATGATGCACCGCATCGCCGAGGCGGTAGAGGAACAGGCCATCCGGCAGGCAGAGGCGGCCATCGGCTATCCACTCAACGAGTGGTCCTCCATCCCCGAAGGAATCGCCGCAGCGGTGAGTGCCCTGGTGCGCACCCTGCCGGTGGGCGCCATCTGCGTGGTGACACGCTCCGGTGACACCGCCCGCCTGGTGAGCCGCTACCGCCCGGCACAACCGATCCTGGCCTTTACACCGGTTGAGAGCACTTACCGTCGGCTATGCCTGCTGTGGGGTGTGACGCCCATCCTCACCGAGTACGCCCATACCGAACAACGTTACTATGAGCAGATTCGGCGCATCCTGCTGGACAACCAGTACGTGCAGCCCAACGCCAAGGTGGTCATCACAGGAGGGCACCCGGTGACCACCGGCGGGCCCACCAATATGATCAATGTGATCTCGCTGGACGCGCTGGGATAGCCCACCCGCACCATCGGATGCGATTGCAACCCCTGAGCCCCTGTTGCGTAGAGTAGTCGAGTGCCAGACGGGCACTGGTATGGAGCTGGAGGGTAACGCATGAGTCCGTTGGGTAATTTCTTGTGGCTGCTGTTGGGTGGTCTGGTGGTGGGTTTGGGGTATATCATCGGCGGGGCAGTGCTGTGTCTCACCGTCGTGGGCATCCCCTTTGGAATGCAGGCCATTCGCCTGGGCGTGGCGGTGCTGACTCCTTTTGGCAAAGAGGTCGTGCCCGCCCGGTCGCAGACGTCGCTCAAGCTGCTGTTCGATGTGATCTGGATCCTGCTCTTTGGCTGGGAGATTGCGCTGTCTCACTTTTTCCTGGCCATCGTACTCGGGATCACCATCGTCGGGTTGCCCTTTGCCAGGCAGCACCTCAAACTGGTCCCCATCGCGCTCCTGCCATTTTCTCAAGAATTGGCGTGAGGGGAGTGTGGCACGCTGTGGCCTGCAGCGTGCCGTCGAGCGCCGGTCCGGGGATGTGACAGCATCGTACGCTAAGGAGTCAAAATGGGTCTATTGTCGTGGATTCTGTTCGGGGCGTTGGCGGGCTGGGCTGCCAGCCTGGTGATGGGCAAGTCTGGCCAGCAAGGCTGCCTCGCCAACATTCTGGTGGGCGTGGCGGGGGCCTTTGTGGGCGGATTGATCGCCGGATGGCTGGGCGGAGCCGAGGTCATCTGGGACTGGAGCCTGCGCAGCTTTGGCACCGCCGTGCTGGGAGCGGTACTGCTGCTGGCACTGTTTTCACGTAAACGATAGAGCAACATCGATCCACCAGAGCGCCGCGACAGATGTCGCGGCGCTCTCTGTATCCCGGCGCCCGCGAGGCTTGCCTCGCTCCACCGGCAAGGCTAGTATCAGGCTACGATGTTTGTGGAGGATGCCCCCCATGAGCCCAGCGCAGCTGCCTGATTTCACCTATGGCGCCGTTTACTTTCGCAAGTCCAATCCCCCGGAGCAGGACTGGGAACGCGATTACGCCACCGCTGCCGCAGATGGCTACACCTGGTTCAGGCACTGGTTCCTGTGGAGCGCCATCGAGATCGCCCCGGGCCGTTATGATTGGGCGGACTATGACCGACAGCTGGGCCTGGCTGCCAGCCATGGGATGAAAACGGTGATTGCCGAGATGATCACGGCCGCACCCGAGTGGCTGTTTTCACGGCTGCCCCATGCGCGCTATGAGACGCGTTCGGGCCAGCGGCTGGAGAGCACCATGAGCGGCTCTTGCGTGACGGGGGGCTTCCCCGGACTGTGTCTGGATAACCCCGAGGTGGCAGAGGCTGCGGGCAACTTTTTGCAGGCCCTTGCCGAGCGCTACCGGGAACATCCCGGTCTGGGCGGATATGACATCTGGAACGAGTGCACCTACTGGGAAGACCTGTGCTATTGCCCCGCAACGGCGGTCCAGTTCCGCCAGTGGCTGCAACAGCGCTACGCCAGCCTGTCGGCGCTGGCGGCCGCCTGGCAACGGCACAGTCTCGTCAGCTGGGACGACGTGCAGATCCCGCGGCACACCGGCGCCTATCCAGATGTGCTGGACTGGCTGACCTTTCGCACCGAGAACGCCTATCGCTGGATGGCCTGGCGGCGCGACCTGCTGCGCGCCGTGGATCCCACCCACCCCATCATCGCCCATGGCGTAGCGGGCGGGCTCAGCCGAGCGGCCGGCTATGCCGCCGATGACTGGCAGGCTGCCCGCGTGGCCGACGCCTACGGGCTGACGTGGATCGCCGCCCGCAAAGGTGACGAGCCCTGGAAGCAGTGGCACGCAGTGGACCTGACACGGACCGCCGCTCGGGGCAAGACCATCTGGCATGCCGAGGCCCAGGGTGGACCGCTTTGGCTGCAACCGCAGGTGCCGGGGCGCCCACGGGAGGACGGCCGAATCGCCTCTCCGGAGGACCTCAGGCTGTGGCACCTGCTTTCCTTTGCTGCCGGCGCCCGAGGACTGTTTTACCCGCGCTGGCGCCCGCTGCTGGACGGGCCCCTGTTCGGCGCCTTTGGCCCCTATGGCATGGACGGCGGCCGCACGCCGCGCTCGCAGATGGCGGCTCGCATCGCCCATTGGGCGGCCGAGCCGGAGCAGGCGCCCATGTGGCAGGCCCGGCCCGTGCTGGGCGAGTTGGGCATCCTGGCGCTGCCCGAATCCCAACGTTTCGCCCACGCACAGCAGGGCGACGCCGGCTATTACACCGATGCCATCACCGGCGCCTATCGTGGTTTTATTGGGCACCACCTCCAGCCGGACCTGATCTCGCTGGAGGACATCGGCAGCTATCGCCTGCTGTACCTCCCGTATCCTCTGGGGCTCTCACCAGAAACCATCGAACGGCTGCGACGCTGGGTATGGGCCGGTGGCTGCCTGGTGAGCGAGGGCTGTCCCGCCTATCTGGACCACCGGGGGCATGTTTCGCCTACGCAGCCGCCTCCGCCGCTGGCCGAACTGTTCGGCGCGCACGAGACTTCTGTCGAGTTTACGCCCGACCTGCTGGCCGACCTTCAGCTCACGGTGAGCGACCTGCCCGCCCGTGGCGGCACCTTTCTGCAGGCCTACAGGCCGACCACGGGCAAGGCCATCGGCTGGTACGAGGACGGGCAGGTGGCGGCAATAGAGAACCACTGGGGCCAGGGCCGCACGCTGCTGGTGGGCAGTATGCTGGGCGCCGGCATCAGCGCCCACCCCGATGAGCCAGCCCCTCTCTTGCGCTGGCTGCTGAATTGGGCAGGCATCGAGCCGCACCTCTGCTGCAGCCATCCGCAGGTTCAGGCCAGGCTGCACCGCGGCCCAACGGGCTTGTGGCTGTGGGTCATCAACCCCACCAGAGAGCAGGCCACCGTCCAGATCGCCCTGGGATCCCAGTGGCGTTCGCTCTCGGTGGGCGAGGTGCACTGGGGCGGCAGTGCGTGGGAAAAAGAAGGTCGGATCCATGTCACGGTGGGCGGGCGCGATGCGACGGTCGTTGCGCTGGGCTGAGCGCGACATGTTGGCCCGGTGGCGCACTGACGCGCAGGATGATACGAATACACAGGCACACGGCTGAAAGGACAGAGCATGTACCGCGATCCGGACTTTTTTTCGCAAGAGGCCCGTCGTGTGGTGGGCAATGCGCCCTGGTTTGACCGGCCCATGCGCTGGGCGCAGCTCACGCTGGTGGAGAACGACCCCGGGCGTTACAACCTCGCCGAGTGGTTGGACTATTTTGACCAAATCCACGCCGATGCAGCCTGCCTGAGCGCCGGCGGATGTGTGGCCTACTATCCTACGCAAGTGCCCTGGCACCATCGCAGCGTTTACATGGGGGACTCGGACCCCTTTGGTGAGCTGGTAGCAGGCTGCCGTGCCAGAGACATGCTGGTCATTGCGCGCACCGACCCACACGCCATCGGCGATGACGCGGCCGAGGCGCATCCCGAGTGGGTGGCGCTGGACGTCAACGGCAAGCCCCGGCGCCACTGGGCCGCGCCCGATCAGTGGGTAACCTGCGCCTTGGGCCCCCACGCCGAGCAGCAGATGACCGCCATCCACCGCGAGATCGTCTCGCTGTATTACATCGAGGGGATCTTTGGGAACCGCTGGTCAGGGCATGGCATTTGCTACTGCGCTTACTGTCAGGATGCCTTCCGCGCCGTCTCGGGCATGGCCCTGCCCACCGCCGCAGATCCGGCGGACCCCGCTTACACCGCCTGGCTGCGCTGGCGCGAGGATCGGCTCTTTGCCCTCTGGGATCTGTGGGATCGCGTCATGCAAGAGGTCAACCGCAACAGCCGGTACATCCCCAACACCGGGGGAGGGGCGCTGAGCTCGCTCAACATGGCCAGGACCGGGGCGCGATCGGACATTCTCTTTGCAGACCGTCAGGCTCGGAGCGGGCACTCGCCCCTCTGGCTGGCAGGCAAGAATGGCAAAGAATACCGCGCGGCACTGGGATCCAAACCGGCGGGCGGCATCTTTTCGGTGGGTGTGGAGGAGCGCTACCGCTGGAAGGATTCGGTACAGTCTCCGGCAGAGATACGTCTGTGGGTGGCAGAAGCTACCGCGCACGGACTCAGGCCCTGGTTCACCAAGTTCGGCGGCGTACACCACGACCGCCGCTGGCTGGAGCCCGTGCGCCGCATCTATGACTGGCACTATCGTCACGAAGCCTACCTGCGCAACACCCAGTCCCTCGCTCGCGTGGCGCTGGTCTATTCCCAACGCACGGCAGGGATGTATGCCCCCTCCGTGGCGCGCGCCCGGGTCGAGGCGGCCGCCATGGGCATGTATCAGGCATTGATCGAGGCGCGCATCCCCTTTGACATGCTGCACGAGGCCCAGCTGGACCGGGAGCACCTTTCAGGCTACCAAGCCGTCATCCTGCCCAATATCGCCGTCCTGTCCGACGAGGCCTGCCAGGCGCTGACGGACTATGTCCACGCGGGAGGGGGCCTGCTGGCCACGCACGAGACCTCGCTGTATGACGACACGGGCAATAAGCGGCCGAACCTGGGCCTGGGGGCGTTGTTCGGCGCAGCGGTGACAGGAGAGACGCAAGGCCCGATGCAGAACGCCTACCTGCACGTGGCGGCCGGCGGAGCGGCCACCCATCCGGTGCTCAAGGGGCTGGAAGAAGCCCAGAGGCTGATCCACGGGGTGCACCGCCTGCCCACAGAGCCGGTCTCTCCTCTCGACACGTCGCTGCTGACCTGGGTGCCCACCTATCCCGACCTGCCCATGGAGCAGGTGTACCCGCGCGTCGAGCGCACCGATGTGCCCGAGGTGTATGTGCGCCACGTGGGTCAGGGACGGGTGGTCTACTTTCCGTGGGACATCGACCGCACCTATGACGAGATCCTGAATGAGGATCACGGGACGTTGTTGCGCAATGCGGCCAGCTGGGTGGCGGGGGATCTACCAGTCAGCGTGCTGGGACAGGGGCTGGTGGATGTCTCCATCTGGCGACAAAAAGATTCGCTTACGGTCCATCTGGTGAATCTCACCAACCCGCGGGCACAACAGGGCCCGGTGCGCGAGATCTATCCTGTGGGTGAGCAGCTGGTACGCATCGCCCTGCCCGCGGGGGTGCAGGTGCGCAAGGTGCAGCTGCTCTGCGATGGCGACGAGCCCGCCAACGTCTGTTCTGAGGCTGGCCAGCTGCGCCTCAGCCTCCCGCGCATCCGCGAGCACCAGGTCATAGCGGTGGATCTCGCCTAGCCCGCACAGAAAAAGTGCAGCGTGGGCGCCGTACCGTGCGCCCACGCTGCTCCGTTGTGCAGGAACGGTCAGCCGCCGTAGCGCCCGAACCAGGCCCGCTCTGCCCAGGGCAGCCTGGGGTGCTGCTCCTCCTCACGCAGAGGCCGGCCCAGGGGCAACAGTACCCGCACCACCCGGTCGGACGGCACTCCCAGCAGCGCCCCCACAGCCTCCTCATGCTGGTCGTACCGCAGCCAGCCGTCCAGCCACACGCTGGCATAGCCCAGGGCGGTGATGGCCAGCAGCATGTTCTCGGTAGCTGCCGAACAGTCCTCAATGCCGAAAAAGAGCCGGTCGTCGCCAGGTGGAGCCTGCCGGGGCGCGATGCAGGCGATGACGGCGCGGGCGCGTTGCAACACGCCGCAGGCCGAATCCACTGCCGCCAGCTGCGCCAATTCCGCCGGATCGTCCACCACTACAAAGCGCGTGGTCTGGGCGTTATATCCCGAAGGCGCCTGGATGCCTGCCTGCACGATACGCACCAGATCCTCGCGAGGCACTGGCGCATCGCACATGGGCCCCCGGTAACTGTGACGTCGGGCGATCGCCTCAAACAGCTCCACCGCTGACCTCCCTCCCCTAGCGCATGATCGAACGCGGCGAGGGCACGATGCGACGAACCACCGTCTTGGAGCGGTCGATCAACTCCCCAATGGCCGGCCCGATGGTGCCCGTCCAGGTCTCGTCCTGATACACCGCCGCGTACAAGCGCTCGCGTTCCTCTTCGCACTCGAAACGACGGATCCATACCCACAGATCCTCTTCTTGCTCCCCCGCATACGAGCCGACCACGATCATACCCTTGGAGATCTGGAAGGGGATGACAACCTCGTCCATGTACTGGATGAACTTGTCCCGCTGGCCCGGGCGCATGCGGTACTCGCGCAACTCAAAGAATGCCATCGTTCCTCCTGACAACTGTTTACTGAACCGGTTGCTTGAGCCGGCGACAGGGATTGTACACGCTTGTGCGGATTGCGCTATGCGCGCCGGGCTCGCCATGCTATCATGCGGGCATGGCGTGGCACATTGTTCCGCTGAATCGAAACAACGCAGGCCACTTGAACAGGGTGGATACCTCCTTTGCCGTGGAGGCGGAACTGGTCCTCTCGTTGTGCCGGGAAAGCCTGCAAACGCACGAGCGGCCAGTGGCCCCTCGGATCAAGCGCTATCCGCGCGAGGAACGGGCTGAGGATTACTGCCAGCAAGCGAGCAGTGCTGGTTGGCTCGCTCTGGCCGCTGGCGAGCCGGTGGGACAGCTGCTCGTCCGGTCCCATTGGAACGGGCTGGCCTGGGTAGCCGACCTGGCGGTGGAGCCCGCCTGGCGCCGCCAGGGCGTGGCAAGGGCACTGTTTGCCTGTGCCGTCCAATGGGCGCAGGAGCAGGGGCTGGCGGGCCTGGCAGTGGAGACGCAGAACACCAACGTGGCTGCCTGTCGCTTTTACCAGTCCATGGGGATGGAGTTGCAAGGCTTTGACAAGGCCCTGTACCGCGGACTGGACTCGACCAGTGCCGAGACCGCGCTGTTCTACTATCTCTTTTTCAATACCAACCTCTGAGACGAAAAAAGGGCCGCCCTTTCGGGCGGCCCCGTCACTTCACAGGGGCGGCTAGCCGCGCTCTTTTTCCTTCTCGAGACGGCGCTCTGCGTCGGCCTTGATCTGATCGATCAGGTGTGCCGGCACGATGTCATAGCGCACAAACTCCATGCGATAGATGCCACGACCCTGCGTCATGCTGCGCAGATCCGTCGCATAACGCTGAATCTCGGCCAGGGGCACCTCTGCCGTCACAATACCGCTTCCACGGGACTGCTCCATGCCCTGCACCTGAGCGCGCCGCGTGTTGAGATCCCCCAGAATATCGCCCATGTACTCTTCAGGAACGGTCACCACAATGCGATAGACGGGCTCCAGCAGCACCGGGCCTGCCTGCGGCATGGCCGCCTTGAAGGACAGATGCGCTGCCAGCTTGAAGGCGATTTCGGACGAATCTACAGGGTGGTAGGAGCCATCGTAGAGCACGCAACGAAAGTCCACCGTCGGATAGCCGGCCAGGACGCCCTCGGACATGATCTCGCGGATACCCTTTTCCACCGCTGGGAAATACGAGCGGGGAACCGAACCTCCAAAGACCTCGTTACCGAAATCAAAGCCCTCGCCGCGCTCCAGAGGCTCAAAGCGGCAGTACACGTCGCCAAACTGGCCCCGGCCGCCGGTCTGCTTCTTGTGCCGCCCCTGAGCCGACGCCGAACGGGTGATGGTCTCCCGATAGGGGATCTTGGGCAGATCGGTATCGACCTGCACGCCAAACTTGTTCGCCAGGCGCCGGGTTGCGATCTGGATGTGCGACTCGCCCATGCCCGACAGGATGGTCTCGTTGGTCTCGGCATCGCGCACGACGCGCAGAGTGGGATCCTCCTCCACCAGGCGCGTGAGGCTGCTGCCCAGCTTGTCCAGGTCGGCCTTGGTGCTCGGGAAAACGGCCACCGAATAGAGCGGCTCGGGATATTCCACCGGCGTCACCTGGTAGGGCGCGCCGCGGTCGCAGAGCGTGTCGTTGGACACAGTGACCGTAAGCTTGGTCACCACGCCAAAGTCGCCGGCTGTCACCTGGTCCACCGGCTTTTGATCGTGGCCGCGCACCGCGTACAGCTGGGCGATGCGCTCTTCCTCCTGCCGGTTGACGTTGTACACGCGGCTGTCAGAGGTCAGCCGTCCGCTGAATACGCGAAAGTAGGACAGGCGCCCCACAAAGGGATCGGCCATGGTCTTGAAAACTTGCGCCACCAGCGGGCCATCGGCATCGGCGGGCAGCTCGACCATTTCGTCAGCGGCCACGTTGCGTACCTGCCGTTGGGCATCCGCGGCTGAGGGCATATAGTCCACGATGGCGTTCAGCACCAGGTCCAGCCCCTGGCTGGTGACGCCGGAACCGGCCAGCACGGGCACAAAGCGACGCTCGCGCGTGCCCTGGGCCAACGCCTGACGGATCTCTTCCTGGGTGAGCTCTTCGCCATCCAGATACTTGAGCATGAGCTCGTCATCCACTTCGGCCGCGTATTCCATCATGGCCATGCGGGCCTCATCAGCAGCATCATGCTGATCGGCCGGGATGTCCTCCGGCTTGCCATTGGGACCCAGGTAAGCCTTCATTTCCACCAGGTCGATGACGCCCTTGAACCCGGACGCCTCACCGATGGGGATCACCACGGGAACAAAGGTGGCGTCGAACTTGGTGCTCAAGCCTTCGAGGGCGCGCGCGAAACTGGCGTTTTCACGATCCATCTTGTTGACAAAGATGACGCGCGGGCGGTTGGCCTCTTCGAGGTAGCCCCACTGGACCTCGGCGCCCACCTCAACCCCCGAAGCGGCGCAGATGAGCATGAGCGCGCCATCCGTTACGCCGATGGCGGACTTGACCTCGCCCACGAAATCCATATAGCCGGGCGCGTCGATCAGATTCACCTTGGTGCCGCGCCACTCGGCGGGCAGCACGGCATTGTTCACGGAAAAGCCACGGGATTGCTCTTCTTCGTCAAAGTCTGACACCGTGTTCTTTTCCTCAACCCGGCCCACCCGCGA
>JAAYED010000239.1 GCA_012728955.1 Chloroflexota bacterium | reverse complement strand
GGGCCAGCTCGGCCTCGACATCCTGCCAGGTCAGGCCCCTGGCGACCAGCGCCACCAGCAGATGGTAGATCAGATCGGCGCTCTCATACACCACCCGATCATTCTCCTGCAGCGCGCCCGCCACAACGACCTCGACCGCCTCCTCCCCCACTTTTTTCAGGATCTCGACGTCTCCGGCGGCGAACAGGCGGCAGGTGTACGAGCCCTCTTTGGGATGCTCCCGCCGATCGATGATAGTAGCCTGCAACTGGGAGATGGTTTCGCTCACGCTCGGCATCCTTCCTCTGAGAGCGGCCTTCAGGCTCACTCGGTATTCTGACGCAGTGGACGGTGAAACCAGCTGGTCATGCCGGTGTGGCACGCCGGCCCTGCAGGATCAACACGCATGAGCAATACGTCGGCATCGCAATCGGCGGTAATGTCGATGATGCGCTGGGTGTTGCCCGAAGTCTCGCCTTTGTGCCACAAACTCTGCCTGCTGCGGCTCCAGAACCAGGTCTCCCCGGTCTTCAAACACAGCTCCAGGGCACGCCGATTGACCCAGGCCACCATCAGGACGACACCCGAGGCGGCGTCCTGAACGACAGCAGGCACCAAGCCTCGTTCATCCCACTTGAGTTCATCCACGGACGGGCATGTCGCTTCTGACACGACACCTCCTACATGCGGATGGGCAGACCTCGCTCCGCGAGGTAATGCTTGACCTGGGGAACGGACAGCTCGCGAAAGTGGAATAGCGAAGCTGCCAGCGCCGCACTGGCTCCGCCTTGGGTCAACGCCTGGTAAAAGTGTTCCAGCGTGCCTGCGCCGCCAGAGGCCACTACCGGAATGGAGACGGCATCGGCTACGGCGCGGGTAACCACCAGGTCATAACCGTTGCGGGTGCCATCGCGGTCCATACTGGTGAGCAGAATCTCGCCGGCGCCCCGCTGCTCCGCCTCACGGGCCCACTCGACCGCCTCGCGCCCGGTGGCCTCGCGCCCTCCGTTGATATACACCTGCGCTCTGCCGTCGGGTTCGGCCTTGACGTCGATCGCCACCACAATGCATTGCGAGCCAAAGCGGGCAGCCCCTTCGTTGATCAGCTCTGGTGTGCGCACCGCCGAGCTGTTGATAAGGGTCTTGTCTGCACCCGCCAGCAGAACCGACCGCAGGTCCTCCAGCGTGCGCAGCCCTCCCCCTACGGTAAAGGGGATCGTCACGGCGTCGGCTACACGGCGCACCATGTCGATCACAATATCGCGAGACTCGTGCGAAGCCGTGATATCCAAGAACGCGAGCTCGTCGGCCCTCTCCTGGCTGTAGATCAGCGCCTGCTCCACGGGGTCGCCCGCATCGCGCAGCGAAACAAAGTTGATGCCCTTGACCACCCGTCCATTCATCACATCCAGGCAGGGGATGATACGCTTAGCGAGCATTGGATTCTCCTTGGGCGACAGCGATTGCCTCCGACAAATCGATCGCGTTCCGGTACAGAGCCATGCCTACGATCACGCCATCGATCCCCTGGCTGCGGTGCCCTGCGAGGGAACGAATGTCCTCGATCGAGGCAACCCCGCCGGAAGCGGTGACACTCAAGCCAGTGGTGCGGGCCATCTGCACCGTTGCATCCAGATTGACGCCTGCAAGCATACCGTCGCGCGACACATCAGTATACACCAGCCGTGGCACCCCCAGTCGTGCCATGCGCATCCCCAGGGTGAGCGCGGGAACCTCGGTCAGGTTCTGCCATCCGTGAATGGCCACCCTTCCGTCGCGGGCGTCGATCCCCACGGCTACCTGATCAGGCTCCAAACGCATCAGAGCCTGTACCACTACCTCGGGATGAGCCACCGCGGCGGTACCCAGCACAACACGGCTCACCCCTCGGGCAACCAGCGCTTGCGCATCCTCCAGGGTGCGGATGCCACCGCCGAATTGCACCGGCAGATCTACCGCGGCCAGGATCTCGTCGAGAGCGGCCAGGTTGCGCTGTCCGCCTTCGCCCAGCGCACCGTCGAGGTTGACCACGTGCAGCCATTCAGCGCCCTGTGCGGCCCAGCGTCGCGCCACCACTGCGGGTTCTTCCGAGAAGACCACTTGAGCTGAGGGAAGCCCCTGCTGCAGCCTCACGCAACGTCCCTGACGCAGATCGATGGCCGGGTAAATGATCATCGGGCTGCCTCAGACTCGGTACCCATCCCAGCCAATGCCAACCAATTCTTGAGCAACAGCGCCCCCATATCCTGACTCTTTTCAGGGTGAAACTGGATGCCGTACAGCCTGCCACGCCTGACGATGGAGGGGAATGGTTCGCCATAGGTGGTGCGGGCGATCACCACATCGTCGTCCGCGGGCACAACATGGTACGAGTGTACGAAATAGGCATACCCGAGCCCCTCGATCCCTGTGAACAGCGGATCAGAACGAGTGGGCGACACCTGGTTCCATCCCATGTGTGGCACGATCAAGGGAGGTGCAAAACGCCGCACCGTCCCTGGCAAAATGCCCAGGCCCCGGTAGCTGCCCAATTCGTCGCTGGACTCGAACAGCAGCTGCATCCCCAGGCAGATGCCCAGCATGGGCCTGCCGGCGGCCACAGCATCCTGGAGGACGGATACCAGGCCCAACTGTGCCAAGCCTTGCATGGCATCCCCAAAGGCACCCACGCCGGGCAACACCAGGGCCTGCGCACGGGCCAGCACGGAGGGGTCATCGCTCACCTGGGGGGCTAGCCCCAGCCGCCGGAACGCCATCGCGACGTTGCGCAGGTTTCCCAAGCCATAGTCGACGATGGCGAGCATTTTAGAGCGTCCCTTTGGTAGAGGGGATCCCCGTTTGCCGAGGGTCGATGCTCACCGCTTGCCGCAGGGCACGGCCCAGCCCTTTAAAGATGGCCTCGATGATGTGATGGCTGTTGCTTCCGTACAGCACCTTGACGTGCAAGGTCAGCCCTGCGTGGTTCGCCAGTGCCCTGAGAAACTCGGGCACCAATTCCGTATCAAAGGATCCAACCCGCTCGCTGGGGATGCTGGCGTCATATACCAGCAGCGGGCGCCTGGAAAAGTCCAGCGCCACCAGCACCAGGGCCTCATCCATGGGCAGGGTGCTGGAGCCATAGCGCGTGATGCCCCGTCGATCACCCAGGGCGGAGGCAAAGGCCTGACCCAAGACGATGCCGACATCTTCGATAGTGTGGTGATCGTCGATCTCTGTATCGCCCTGCGCTGTCACGCCCAGGTCAAAGAGCCCATGAGCGGCCACATGCCCGAGCATGTGATCGAGAAAAGGCACGCCCGAATTGCAGCGTCGGACGCCGGAGCCATCCAGCGTGAGTTCGACCGCGACCCGGGTCTCGGCTGTTTGACGCTCTATACTCGCTGTGCGCTCGTTCGGCATCGGCTACTCCTGTTCCTGCCCGGATCGCATCTCGTTGCGGGCATAGGCTTCAAGGGCTGTCACGATAGCGCGGTTCTGCTCCGGCGTGCCCACCGAGATGCGCAGGCACTGCTCCAAGCCGGGGCCGCCATAGTAGCGCAGCAGAATTCCCTCACGCTCCATGTGGGCACGCAGCTCCGCCAGAGTGCCCACCTGTAGCCTGCAAGAGATATAGTTGGCGGTGCTGGGAAAGGCCAGCAACCCGGGTACTCCCTGCAGCTGCTGGTACATCCAGTCACGATCGCGCTTGATGGCCTCGATGACCATGCGTGCGGGCTCCAGGTCTCTCAGTGTCGCCAGCGCCGCTGCCTGTGCCGGACCATTCACATTGTATGGCGACTTGAGCCGCCACAAACTGGGCATGAGCGCCGAGGGGAAAACGCCATAGCCAACCCGCAGGCCCGCCAGCCCCGCCCACTTGGAAAAGGTGCGCAGGACGATCAGGTTTTGATACTGGGGAACCCAGCTGGCACGGGATCCTCCTGCGAACTCGACATAGGCTTCATCCAGCACCACCAGCAGCGGCAGCGCCAGCAGCCTGTCCAGAACCTCGTCCGGCAGTAGCTGGCCATCGGGATTGTTGGGCGACGCGACGAACAGGATGCGCGGCCGGCAGTCGCCCTTGCAGTGCCCGACAATTGCGTCGATGTCCACCCCATAATCCGCCCGGCGAGGGATGGCCACCACCTGCATGTCATTTGTGGCTCCATAGAATCCGTACATGCCAAAAGTTGGTGGGCAATCAATCAGTTCGCCGATGCCCTTGCCCGGGCCGTCGGGGCGAAAGAGCCTCAGGATGAGATCGATCAGTTCATCCGATCCGTTACCCACCAGGATGTGTTCCGAGGGCACGCCAACATACTCGGCGATGGCGCTGGCCAGTTGGCGGCTGATGGGATCAGGGTAGCGATGGTACTGATCATACGCTGCCAGTGCTTCAAGTGCCGCGGGCGTGGGCCCGTAAGGGTTTTCGTTGGCATCCGCCTTGATCAGCCCCGCCACCGGCCGCCCCAGGCGACGGGCAGTCTCCTCCAGGGGCTCGGGGGCATACTCCTGCAGGCTTGCCACTCGACTTGCAATCAGGTCAGCAACGTTCACTCTGGCCTCCTTCGTCCGTCGTCGCGCAATCCTGGCCACTTGCCGTCCGTGCTCGCACCGCGGCGGCATGGGCCGTGAGCCCCTCTGCCCGGGCGATCGCCTCAGCCGCTGATCCAATGGTTGCGGATTCGGTGGCGCTGACGCCAAAGACGCTGGTGATCTTGACAAAATCCCACAGGTTCACGGGGGACGAAAAGCGCGCCGTTCCTCCGGTAGGCATGATGTGGCTGGGCCCGGTGACATAGTCACCCAGTGCCTCGGAAGAGTACTCACCTACAAACACCCCGCCCGCGTTGCGCACCTGGCCAACCAGCGACCAGGGGTCCCGTGTGAGCAGACAGAGATGCTCCGGCGCATACGCGTTGGCCAGTTGCAGCGCTTCGCCAAGGCTGGCCACCAGGCCGATTCCGCCGCGGTTGCCCAGAGAGGCGCTGATCACCTCCTTGCGCTCCAGGCTGCGCAGCTGCAGCGCTGCCTGCGCTTGGACCTGCTCAGCCAGCGTGGCGCTGTCCGTCAACAGGATGGCGGTGGCCAGCGGGTCGTGCTCGGCCTGTGCCAGCAAATCAGCAGCGACCCAGCCGGGTCGGGCACTGTCATCGGCGATGAGGAGCGTCTCTGTGGGGCCGGGAAGCGCGTCGATACCGACACGTCCATACACCCGACGCTTGGCCAGCACCACAAAGATGTTGCCGGGGCCCAGAATCTTGTCCACTGGGCGCACCGTTTCGGTGCCAAAGGCCAGTGCTGCGATGGCCTGCGCCCCGCCCATGGCGTAGACCTCACTGGCTCCTGCCACTCGGGCGGCGGCCAGGATGGTGTCATTGAGTTTGCCCTGGCGCACGGGGGTGGCTACCACGATCTCGGGCACACCCGCCACTCTGGCGGGAATGGCTGCCATCAGCAGGGAGGAGGGATAAGCGGCACGCCCGTTAGGGGCGTAAACGGCCACGCGATCCAGCGGTCGGATAATCTGTCCCACTCCGCCGCCGGACTCGCCCCACGCCATCCAGGACTGGCGTGGCTGGTGTTGGTAAAAGCTCTCGATGCGAGCGGCAGCCAGCTGCAGTGATTGCCGCAATGCCTCGGGCGTGTTGGCCCAGGCCTGTTCAATGCGTTCAGCGGGTACGCGTAGCATCCCCTGTGTATCGCCGTCCAACAGGGAGGAGTAGCGCGTGACCGCGGCATCTCCCTTGGCCGCCACTTCTCGGAGAATGCGCTCCACCACCTGGTCCGGTGTCAGTGGTGCGCCGAACAGGGTCTCGATGCTGCGCTGCAGCTCGGGCGAGGCCTCCATCTCCTCCAGTGGCTGGCGCCTGAGCACTGTATCGCGCGTGGCCTGGGCCCCCACTGCGAGCCGGATGACCGGTTGTCCCTTCATGGCGCCACCTTGCGCAGGGCAACTACATCCGCAAGGCGCCCTATAATCTCGCGAATCTCGGCCGAGCGCAGTTTGTGGGCTGCCGGGTTGGCGATGAGGGTCGCCTCGGATTCCATGATCGTCTCCAGCTCTACCAGGCCGTTCTCACGCAAAGTGCGACCGCTCTCCACCAGATCGACCAACAGATCCGCCAAACCGACCGCCGGGGCCAGTTCGATGGAACCGGTAAGATAGATGATTTCGGCGGAGAGATCCCGCCGTTCAAAGTACTCCTGAGCGAGGTGTGGATACTTGCTAGCCACCCGCAAAAAGGGCTCACGACGCAAGTCCCGCTCGCGCCAGCTGGCGGGGCCCGCCAGTGCCAGGTGACAGCGGCCGATGCCCAGGCTCAGCGGCTCGTAGAGGTCGTGCCCGCCCTCACGAACGGTGTCGAGACCGGCTATGCCCAGTGCCGCAGCGCCATACTCGACATATGTGGGAACATCCGAGGGTTTTGCCAGCAAAAAGCGCAGAGTGCCGGTCTTGTCGGCGAACACCAGGCTGCGGCTGCTCTCCGCCTCGGTGGGATAGCCAGCGGCGCAAAAGAGCCCCAGCACATCATCCTGCATGCGGCCCTTGGGGAGCGCTACGGTTATCGGGTCCATCGGTCCATCTCCTCCTGTAACTCGGGGAGTGACACTCTGCGTTGGCCCTCAGAGTCCTCCAGGAGCCAGTAGCCGTCCTCTTGTTGCAGCACTATGCGCCGGGCATGGCGCGCCCGACCAAAGGCCTCCAGCGCGTCGCCCTGGCGGCCCAGGACGTCCACCTCGATGCGCAGACCTCGCGCCCGTCCTCGGGCGATCAGCCCCCAGGCGTCGGCAGTTGTTCTCCCAGAGAACAGGGCATCCGGCGCAAGATCCACCGCAGCCGAGGAGACGAGCATGGCGCGCTCGATTCCCAGCGCAAAACCTACAGCGGGCATGCCCGGGCCAAAACGACCGATAAGGTCATCGTAGCGGCCACCGCTGCACAGCGCCAGACCCAGCCCCTGGACGTATCCGCGAAATGCGATGCCGGTATAGTAGGCCATCGCCCTGACCTCACCCAGGTCGAGCAGTACATGCTCAGCAACGCCCTGGGCAGCGAGACAGGCGTACACCTCTTCGAGGTAGGCCACTGCGTCGCGCGCCTCCTGATTCATAGCCAGGTCACGGGCAGTAGCCAGCACGTCGCGGCCACCGTAAAGATGAGGCAGGGCCCTGATCAGCCTGCTGGCCTCGGCGCTCAGGCCAAGCTCTTGCACGATGCGGGCGATCTCGGCATCGTTCTTGCGGCCGATGGCCTGCTCCAGCGCATCTTGACTCGTCCGGTCGGCCAGCGCCGCGCGCAGGTAGGCCACCTGGCCGAGATTAATCTGAAAATCAGCCACGCCCAGGGCGTGCAGTGACGCAACGGCGAGGGCGATCACTTCGGCATCCGCCTCGGGTGAGGAGGCCCCGATCAGCTCGACCCCCGCCTGCGTAAACTCGTGTCGTTGGCCGGCCTGTGGCTTTTCGTGGCGGAACACGCTGCCCGAATAGCAAAAACGCAGTGGCAAGGGGCTGTCATACAGCCTGGTGCCAACGAGGCGAGCGGTGAGGGGGGTCATGTCGGCGCGCAGCGCAATGACATTGCCTTCCCGGTCGAAAAAGCGGTACATCTGCCGTTGCAACTCGGGAGAGGCCCCTGCAGCCAGGCTCTCCGAATAGCCAAAGGTCGGCAACAGGATGCGTCGATAGCCCCACTTGTCAAAGGTATCGTGCAGGCGCTGCTCCAGAGCGACTTTGATCGCTGCCTGCTCGTCGAACAGCTCATCAAGCCCATGGGGACGGAGGCGTCTCAGTTGATCGGTCATCGTGTGCCTGCCTCTCCTGGCTGTTGGTTCATCGAAAGGAACAAAAAAGACCAGTTCCTGGGAACTAGTCTCCCTTGCGGCGAGCTGTTTGTGTGCTGCTACGTTGCAGCAAACAACTCACCTATCGTTTAGGATGGTGATGACACAGTACCTGCGCCGAATAAACCATCATCCTGGAAAAGTCTTCTCCTCACAGCTTGTGGCGACTATAGCACAGCGCAATGGATGCGTCAACTGCTGGAGACAGGTTGACCGTCCGGCTCACTCCGGGTAAACTTTACGTCTACTACAGGCAGCCCTGTACTGGAGGGACCGATGAGAAGCTTTGGCCGCCGCCAGTTGTTACGCATCACGTCGCTGCTGGGCCTGGGGCTCGCGCTGGGAGCCTGCACACCGCACGTGCAGGATGCCCCCGCTGTGCCCACTGAGCAGCCCGCCTTTACGCCGTTGCCGCCACAGCCCACCAGCACGCTGGAGCCGCCCACCCTTCAACCGGTATCAGAGGGCGGTACCACTCCTGCTGCGCCACCGTCGCTGACGCCACCGTCGCCGACGCCGGCGCCCGCCGGTGCCGCAGATGTAGCCGTGGTTCACGGCGAGGATCCTCAGGCATTGGTGCAAACGGCGTTGCAGTTGCTGGGCGGCATCCAGCGCTTTGTGCAGCCGGGCTATGATGTGATCATCAAGCCCAACATCTGCAACGCAAACCATGGCCCCGAGTATGCCTCCACCACCAACCCGTTGGTGATTGCCACGCTGGTGCGCCTCTGTCTGGAGGCGGGGGCCGCACAGGTGCGGGTGATGGACAATCCCTTTGCCGGCAGTGCCGAGAATGCCTATGTCTCCTCGCAGGTGGACGAGGCGGTGGCGGCCGCGGGAGGCACGATGGAGATCATGGCGCCACACCGCTTTGTGGATGCCGAAATTCCCGAGGGACGGGATATTCACAACTGGCGGTTCTACAAACCCATTCTGGATGCCGACCTTGTGATCAATGTGCCCATCGCCAAGCACCATGGCTCGGCGCGACTCACGCTGGGATGCAAGAACATCATGGGTTGTGTTGAGGATAGAGGGGGCATTCACCGCAATCTGGGGCAGCGGATCGCCGATCTGGTGTCGCGGGTACGGCCGCAGCTCACCGTTATCGATGCCACGCGCATCCTGGTGGCCAATGGGCCTACCGGCGGCAGTCTGGACGATGTGGTGCAGGCCAACACCATCATCGCCAGCCAGGATGTGGTGGCGGCGGACGCCTGGGCTACTTCTCTTTTTGGGCGCACGCCGCAAGAGATCGCCTACATCGTCGCCGCACACGAGATGGGGCTTGGCACCATGGATCTCAGTACGCTCAACGTGGTTGAGCAGACCGTCTAGGCCATGAAAGCAGTGCGTTGGCTGCGCCCTTTGGTTCAGGCGGTAGCCTTTGGCCTGGCCACCCTGGCCGTGCTCCTCACAGCAGTGCATCCTTCAAGTTGGTTCTCGGCCACAGGTCTGGTATCGCTGGATCCCCTGGCAGTGCTGGCGGCCCTGCTCTCAGCGCGACGGTTCAGGCTTCTGCCCGCGCTGGCGGTAGTCGCCCTTACCCTGGTGACCGGCCGCGCATGGTGCGGCTGGCTATGTCCCCTGGGCAGTGTGCTCGAGTGGACCTCGCCAGTTGGCAACGCATCGCCCCCTGCCAGGCGCTGGCACGGCCTCAAGTACGGGTTGCTGCTGTTCCTTCTTGTTTCCGCCGCTCTGGGCAGCCTCTCCCTGCTGATTCTGGATCCCATCACGCTCTTTGTGCGTACCGTCACCGTGGTGCTGCAGCCGGGTTTGCAATGGCTCATCGGCTCGCTCCAACAGCTGCTCTATCGATATGACTGGCTGGCGGGCGTGGCGGATCTGCTGGACGCCGGGCTGCGGCCCGCTCTCCTGGCCTACAAGCAGCCTTACTGGCAGCATCTGTGGCCAGTGGCCTTGCTCACTGTGGCGGTGTTTGCCGCCAACCGGCTGGCACCTCGCTTCTGGTGCCGATACCTCTGTCCGCTGGGAGCCTTGCTCGGATTGGTCTCCAGGGTCGCCCTCTTCAAGCGCCGGGTCAACAACCGGTGTATAGCGTGCCAGCGTTGTGCCCGTGGCTGTCAGATGGATGCCATCGATGGAGCCCAAGCCTTTGCCAGCGATGCAGGGGAGTGCATCCAGTGTCTGGACTGCCTCGCAGAGTGCCCCACCGATGCCATCGCCATCACGCCACACCGATCGATGGATTGGGGCTGGGAGTATGATCCCGGACGCCGCACCGTGCTGGGGGCGCTGGGGTTGGGTGTGGCCAGTCTGGCCCTGGCGAATGCCAGTGCCACGGTGCAGCAGCCACAGGACTCGCTTCTGCGCCCGCCAGGGGCAGGGGAGGCCAGCCTGCAGGATGCCTGCCTGCGCTGCGGCGCCTGCCTGCGCGCCTGCCCCACCCACGGCCTGCAAATGAGCATGCTGGAGGGAGGCTGGCTGGTGCTGGGCACGCCCCTGCTGGTGCCTCGACTGGGACATTGTGAATATGGCTGCAACTTGTGCGGCAGCGTGTGCCCTACGGGCGCTATCCCAGAACTGAGCCTGGAGGAGAAACGCCGCACCCCCATCGGCAAGGCCTATGTGGATGCCACCGTCTGCCTGGCGTGGTCGGGGCGTGTGCCCTGTATTGTGTGTGAGGAGATGTGTCCGCTGCCGCAAAAGGCCATTACACTGGTGGAGGTGCCTGCCCAGGGGGGCGACATGCAGGGATCCATCCAGGCACCTGTGGTGAACCACGGGCTCTGCATTGGCTGTGGCCTGTGCGAAAATCGGTGCCCGACGGTGGGGTCCGCGGCGATACGGGTACGGCTGGATCCGCTGAGCTGAGGACGTCGGGGAAAAAAGGGAGGCGGGCGCTGCTGCGCCCGCCTCTTGCCATCTCAGCTGCGGATCTCGGCGTCATAGGCCTTTCTGAGGGCCTGCACGATGCGATCACGCTGTCGATTGGCCTGCTCGCTGGTGAGCGTTTTGTCGGGCGAGCGAAAGGTCAGGCTGTAGGCCAGGCTCTTGCGGCCCTCGCCCACCTGAGCGCCCTTGTAGACATCAAACAGGCGCACATCCTCCAGCAGGTAACCGCCCGCCGCGCGGATGGCCGCCTCGATGGCATCAGAGGGGACCGACTGATCCACCACCAGCGCCAGATCCACCCGCAGCGCGGGCATGCGCGACACGGGCGTAAACTTCCAGAGCAGGTTCGCTGCGGCCAGCAGCGCGTCCAGGTCGAGATCGGCAAGGCAAACCGCCTGCGACGGGAGATCAAAGGCTTCTCGCACCCGAGGATGCACCTCGCCGATTACACCGAGAGGGGCCCCCGCCAGGGTTACCTCTGCGGCACGGCCGGGCTGAAAAGTCGGATGCTCAACGGGCGTGTACGCCACGTCCGCCAGGCCCAACCGCGAGGTCAGCGTCTCTACCACGCCCTTGAGATCGTAATAGTCATAGTTGTCGGAATCTCCCGTCATCCACGAGCGGTCCGCGCGTAGACCGGAGAGGACAATGCTCAGCCTGCCCTGCTCCACAGGCAGGCTTTGCCCCGCCTGTGGCAGGTACACCCGCGCCGTCTCGAACATGGCGGCCCGATCCAGGGAGCGCAGGTTCTGCGCCAGGGTTTCGAGGCTGGTATTCATCAGCGTCTTGCGCAAGAAAGCGTTCTCGCGGTTGAGCGGGTTGGCGATCTGGATGAATGAGCCCGCCTCGGGTGGGGTCGCCCCCGGGGTGAGGGCTGCGACGCTTGCCAGGCTGGTGAGCGAATAGGTGATGATCTCGTTGAGGCCACAGCCCACCAGTATGTCACGCACGCGATCCTGCAGCGCCACCGTGCTCTCACGGGTCAAGGTGGGCATCTCCTCCGCAATGGTCGAGGAGGGCAGCCGATCATAGCCGTACATGCGCGCCACTTCTTCAACCAAATCCGCCGGGATGGAAACGTCCAGTCGGAAGGAGGGCACCGTCACCACTACCTGCTCCGGCCGGTCAGCGGGGAGGGCACAGGCAAAGCCCAGGGGCCGCAGCATCTCGGCGATCTCGCTGGTCGTCGGGGAGATGCCCAGCGTGTGCCGTACCTGCTGTGCACTGAGCGTGATCTGTTGCACAGGCTTGGGGGCCGGATAGACGTCGATGCTGCCCCGGGCGATGGTTCCTCCGGCCAACTGCCGGATGAGCTCGGCGGTGCGCCGCAGCACGTTGACGGTCTGCGTGGGGTCGACGCCCCGGCCAAAGCGTTGTGCCGCTTCGCTGGCGATATGCAAGGCAGAGGAGGTGTGACGCACGCTGATATTGTCAAAGCTGGCAGCCTCGAGAAGCACGTTTCGCGTGTTCTCCTTCACCTCACTATCCAGGCCGCCCATCACCCCCGCCACGCCGATGGGGCCGCCGCCATCGGTGATCATGAGCATATTGGGCAACAGGTCGTGGGCCACGCCATCCAGGGTGGTCATCTTCTCGCCCGCTGTGGCGCGCCGCACCGTGATGTTGGGGGCACGGCCAGGGGCCACCGGTCGCAGCAGGTCATAGTCAAAGGCATGCAGGGGCTGCCCCATCTCGAGCATCACATAGTTGGTGATATCCACCACATTGTTGATGGGGCGTTGGCCCGCCAGCTGCAGCCTGCGCTGCATCCAGAGCGGCGAGGGGCCGATGGTGACGTCGCGCACCAGCATGGCCGAATAGCGTGGGCACAGGTCGGGGTCTGCGATAGAGATCTCTACCTGACCTTCGATCTCGGGTCCCT
>JAAYED010000238.1 GCA_012728955.1 Chloroflexota bacterium | reverse complement strand
GGGACATCAAGGGCAAGGCGCTGGGCATGCCCGTGTATGAGCTGCTCGGTGGGCTGGTACAATCGCGCATCCGCCTGTATGCCAATGGCTGGTCCAACCTGACGGGTGAGGATGGCCGCCCGCTGGTGTGCCGACCAGAGGAATATGCCCGTGCCGTACAGCGGGTGTTGCAGGATGGCTATACCGCGCTCAAGTTCGATCCGTTTTACATCAACGCGTCACGCCGGCGCTGGCATCCCGGCCCGCTGCTGGACCGAGAGATGACCGAGCTGGCCGTGGCCAGGGTCGCGGCGGTGCGCGAGGCCGTGGGGCCCGAGGTCGAGATCTGCATCGAGGTGCATGGCGCCCTGGGCGTCAATACCGCCATCGAGGTCGGCAACCGTCTGGTAGAGAGCCGTCCCTTTTTCTACGAAGAGCCCGTCCACGCCCTGAATGTGGACGCCATGCGCAAGGTGGCCCGCCGTGTACCCCTGCCCATCGCCGCTGGTGAGCGCCTCTATACACGCTTTGGCTTTCGCGAGTACATCGAAAAGCAGGTGGTGGATATCATCCAACCCGACATCAGCCTGGCGGGGGGGCTGACCGAGACGAAAAAGATCGCCGACTATGCTGACACCTATGGGATCCACGTGCAGCCGCATCTGTGCGCCGGTCCGGTCCACACGGCTGCCTGCATCCAGCTGGATGCGGCCATGCCCAACCTGATCATCCAGGAGTGGCGGCCCTATGCCGGCGACTCGATGCTGGAGCTGGTCAACGAGCCGCTGGATGACAAGGCGCGGCACGGTTACCTGGAGGTGCCGCAGCGACCCGGGCTGGGCGTAACTGCGAATGAACCTGTGCTGGCGCGCTATCCGTGCGTGCATATCGCCGTGGACTAGCGCTAACCGAGGAATGAGCATGAAGATCACCGCCGTACACATTTACGACTGCAAGCTGTATCCGCATGCCACGGCGAACAACCTGGTGCTGCTCTTGCTCCAGACAGACCAGGGGATCGAAGGCCTGGGTGAAGTCTCCCTGGCTTATGGCGCCGGTGCCACAGCGGCTGTGGGCATGTTGCGTCAACTGGCAGAACGCTTTCTGCTGGGTGCCGACCCCATGCACATTGAGCAGATGTGGAACCGCCTCTTTCGGGGCACCTTCTGGGGCCAGGGAGGCGGTCCAGTCCTCTATGGGGCCATGAGCGCCATCGACGCCGCGTTGTGGGACATCAAGGGCAAGCTGTTTGGAGTGCCCGCCTGGGAGCTGTTGGGGGGGCGCGTCAATGACCGTCTGCGGCTGTATGCCAACGGCTGGTACTCGCGCGACAGCGCGCAGGGGCGCGTGAACCTTGTAGAGCCAGCCGAATACGCCGAGCGCGCGCTGGCCGTCGTGGCGGATGGCTACACCGCTATCAAGTTCGATCCTTTTGTGGTGCTTGCCGACGGACGCCGCATCAACCCGCCGCGGCAGCTCCCCAGGGAACAGGCCGACCTTGCCATGGCGCGCGTGGCAGCCGTGCGGGAGGCGGTCGGGTCAGAGATCGATATCATGGTGGAGGCACACGGCAACCTTGGCGCCACCTCGGCGATCGAAATCGGGCGTCGTCTGGAAGAGTACCATCCCTTTTTCTTTGAGGAGCCCGTGGATGCCACCAACATGGAGGCGATGGCCAAGGTGGTCGAGAGCATCCGCATCCCG
>JAAYED010000022.1 GCA_012728955.1 Chloroflexota bacterium | reverse complement strand
GCAGAAGGTGTGTGGGTGGATGGCGGCTGGCGCGGCGAGGTCTACGAGGCCTGGGCCAGGGGACGTATGCGTCAGGCGGTGGTGTTTGGGGAGAATGTGACGCTCACACGACGGGTGTCGGCCTGCCTCGGAGAATCGCGTCTGCTGGTTCGCGATGTGGTGGTCAACGAGGGTTATGCTACGGTTCCCCACATGCAGCTCTACCACTGCAACCTGGGATTCCCCTTGCTGGATGCAGGCACGCAGCTGGTGGCTCCCTCGGCGACGGTGACGCCCCGTGACCCGGTGGCGGCGGCAGGCATGGACAACTATGCCACCTACGAAGGCCCAACCGAGGGCTATGCGGAGCAATGCTTCTACCACGAGATGGTGGCCGATGCGGATGGTTGGGTCACGGTGATGCTGGCTAACCGCGCCTTTGATGGCGGGCGTGGCCTGGGTTTGTATCTGCGCTATCGGCAGGATACCCTGCCGCGCTTTACACAATGGAAGATGGTCGGTCAGGGCGACTATGTGACCGGTCTCGAACCCGCCAACTGCCTGGTCGAGGGTCGCGACAAGGAAAGGGCTCGTGGGAGCCTGCAATTCCTCGAGCCGGGCGAGTCACGGGACTATCAGCTCGAGTTCGGCGTGCTGGACGGGCTGGAGGCCATCGACAGCATGGCGGCAGCCATCGGCGCGCAGGGATAGGCTGGCAGTTGTTCAGTATGGCAGGCCGCGGCGCTCTGGATACCTTCCGTGCGCTGCGGCCTCTTCTTTACAGGCGGTGCGCTGAGCAGAGCACTCGGTGGATCGAGTTCCCCGCCAGGCGACTCTGTCGGGCACATCACGGCAATGGATGCTGATGCTCACATGGGCCCTCGCGATCCTGTGTTCCAGGCCCATCCGGCGCTGGCCAGAGAGCTGGATCGCTTGTGCACGGTTGCGCCCTGGTGTGCTGCTGGATCGTCTGCCCTGGTGATGGCAGGCGGCGGGTTACTGCTGGAGATCGCCAAGCCCGACCATTGGCGGCGTACCTCCGAGGGCGTGCTGCAGGTGGGGTTGGGTGCCGTGGGCGGCTCTCTCGAAGGGGACGAAACCCTGCTGGAGTGTCTGCAGCGCGAGGGGCAGGAGGAGCTCTCCACCAGGTTGGTGGTGCACAACGCCCCCGAGACCGCCGTGGTGGCAGGCCCTGGCGCGGCGGCCCGTCTACGGCTCGAGGGGCACTCGCAGCAACCGGCTCCGGCGCTGCTCACCCTGGGGCCGAACCGCACGCGCCGTAAAGAGATCGATGCGCCGACGCTGGTGATTGCCACCTGGTGGGCAGAGCCGCGGGGGCGGATGGCCCGAGCCGACCTGTTCGGCACGCTCTGGCTCCCGGGCGAATGCTGGCCCGAGCTCCTGCTGCGGCTGCCGCTTGGTGTGGCCGAGCTGAGGGCGGCACCTGGCCTGATCCTGGAAACGGCGGAGGCTCTGCCCGAGCACGCCGCCCTGGTTCCGGGCTGGGTGGTGGGCACCTTGCAGCAGGCGCTGCGTCTCGGCTGGTGCCCCAGTTCACCCCTGAGCTGAGCCGCCGGCCGGAAAAAAATCGGGGCACCCGCACTTGGCAGATGCCCCGCACACGTCCAGATGCGGATCAGATAATCCCCAACTCTTTGCCCACCCGGCCAAAGGTCTCCAGCACCCGATCCAGCTGCTCGTCGGTGTGGGTGGACATGTAGCTGGTGCGCAACAACGATGCCGTGGGCGGAACGGCCGGTGGCACCACAGCATTGACATAGATGCCTGCATCAAAGAGAGCATGCCAAAAGGCAAAGGTCTTTTCCTCATCTCCAATGAGGATGGGGATGATGGGCGTCTCGCTGGCGCCTGTCTGAAAACCGAGCGAGGCATAGCCCTTGCGCATATAGTCCGAAATCTCCATCACCCGACGCACGCGCTCCGGCTCGGTCTTGATGATGCGCAGCGCTGCCTGCACAGCGGCCACGTTAGAGGGGGGCATGCTCGCTGAAAAGATCAGCGAACGGGCATTGTGCTTGATGTAATCGATAACCACCGCGTCGCCCACCACAACGCCGCCGAGGGACGCCAGTGCTTTGCTGAAGGTACCCATCACCAGGTCAACCTGGTCCACCAGACCAAAGTGCGCAGCGGTACCCCTGCCATCGGCAAGCACGCCCAGCGCGTGGGCATCGTCCACCATCAGGCGGGCACCATAGCGCTGGCAGATCGCGGTGATCTCGGGCAGGGGGGCGATGTCGCCGCCCATGCTGAACACTCCGTCTACCACCACCAGGGCCGGCTTGCCGTTCAGTCCCTCCAGCGTGCTGGTGAGGTGTGCCATATCGTTGTGCCGAAAGCGCTTCATCTCACCGTAGGAGAGACGGCAGCCATCCACGATGCTGGCATGGTCGTCGCGGTCGGTCACCACGTACTCGCCCCGGCCTACCAGCGCCGAGATCACACCGAGGTTGACGCCCATACCGGTGCTGAACACCAGGCCGGCTTCCTTGCCCACAAAGTCGGCCAGTTCCTGCTCCAGCTCATCGTGCATGGCCAGGTTCCCGTTGAGGAACCGTGAGCCAGTACAACTGGTGCCATAGCGTTTGATGGCGTCCAAAGCCGCCTCACGCACCCGAGGATCGGTGGTCAGGCCCAGATAGTTGTTGGACCCGATCATGATCATGCGCTTGCCGTTCACGACGACCTCGGTACCCTCGGTGTCCTGAAGCGGGATAAAGTAGGGATAGTTTCCCCGCTCACGGGCCTCATTTGCCCGCGTATAATTGACGCACTTGTCGAACAGATCCATGGGCTCTTCCTCCCGTTCGCTGGGCCGGATACAGCGTATGGTGTGCAGGCCGGGCACCTTGCCTGCGCGGCATTCTACCTGTGATACAGGCCGCTGTCGAATCCGTCATTGCACGACCTGCAACATGGGCACTGCCCTGCCGAAACGCCAAAATCTGTTTTGCCTTTATGCAAAGTGATGTTACAATGGCCGAGCGCGACGGAGCAACACCAGCGAGGAGTGAGGGGATGAACGACCAGATCGAGGCGTTTCTGACGTCCTTGATGGAGGAAAAAGGGTACTCGAGCAACACCATCGTGGCCTACCGCAATGACCTGAGCCAGTTTGACGGTTACTTGCAGGGGTTGCAGCTGGGCGCGTGGGACGAGGTCACTCCACAGCATCTGGTCACCTATGTCGACGGGCTGAGGCACGAACACGAGTACGCCTCGGCAACGGTGGCGCGCAAGGTAGCTGCAGCCAAGTCATTCTTTCGGTTTCTGGTGAACAACGGTGTCCTCTCGCAGGATCCCAGCGAAAAGCTGGATTCTCCCAAAGTCCGCAAGTATCTCCCCACTTCGATCTCTGAAGAAGAAGTAGAACGCCTGTTACGCGCCCCAACGCTCAATCACTCTGTGCGCGGCCTGCGCGACGCAGCGCTGCTGGAGCTGCTGTACGCTACCGGCATGCGGGTCAGCGAGATCGTCGCGCTCGACGTGAGCGATCTGGACGTGCAGAATGGGTATGTGCGCTGCAGAGGCGAGTCCAGTCACTATCGTGAACGCGAAATACCCATCTATCGGCGTGCCGTAGAGGCCTTGCAACGTTATCTGGAGGCTGGGCGCAAGGAGCTGGTGTGCGATGAGCAGGAGCCTGCCTTGTTCGTGAACCATCGCGGCAACCGCTTGACCCGCCAGGGGCTCTGGTTGATCATCAAAAAGTATGTGAGCGAGTCGGGAATCACGGCCGAGGTCACACCCCATACGTTGCGGCATTCCTTTGCAACCCACCTGTTGAACGGTGGCGCCGACGTACGTCAGGTGCAGGGGCTGCTGGGGCACGCCAACGTCTCGACCACACAGGTGTACCGACAGATCAGCCAGGAGAGGTTACGCGAGGTGTATGACGAGGCGCACCCGCGCGCACTAGACCGACACGTGGGTGCTGAGCGGCGGGCTGAAACTGCCTGCACTGACACCCCCAGGAGGGCTTGTGGAAACCAGCGTAACCTTTGAGACTGTAGCGAGCGCCGTCGCCCTGTTAGAGCCCCGGCTTGCTGTACGCCCTCGGGTTGGACTGATCCTTGGCTCGGGCCTCAACGGGCTGGCCGATGAAATTCACGAGCCGGCCTCAATTCCCTACGCCGATATTCCTCAGCTGGTGCCTTCCACGGTGGCCGGCCATTCCGGGCGCTTTGTGAGTGGTATATTGAGCGGCGTGCCGGTGATCGCCATGCAGGGGCGGGTGCACCTCTATGAGGGCTACAGCCCGGCCGAGATTACCATGCCCGTTCGCCTGATGCGTGCCGCAGGGGCAGATGTGCTCATAGTGACCAACGCTGCCGGTGGGTTGCGTGACGGCATGCAGCCAGGAGATCTGATGGCCATCACGGACCACATCTTTTTGCCGGGGCTGGCAGGGTTCAGCCCGCTGCGTGGTCCCAACGACGAGCGCCTGGGCGTACGCTTTCCTGACATGTCGCCGGTGTATGATCCCGCACTGCTGGCCCTGCTGGAGCGAACCGCCTGTGAGCAGCAGATCCCTCTGACCAAGGGGGTGTATGCCATGGTAGCCGGGCCCAGCTATGAAACGCCGGCCGAGATTCGCCTGTTGCGAGCCCTGGGTGCGGATGCGGTGGGCATGTCCACGGCGCCCGAGGCGGTGGTGGCGCGTCATGGCGGCATGCGGGTGCTGGGCATCTCGCTGATCACCAATGTGCCCGGGACGCCACCAAGCGAGGCTGAGCCGCAAGCAACGACGCACCAGCAGGTGCTTCAGGTGGGGCAATCTGCGGTGCCTCGCATGTCCTGCCTGGTCCAGAGTTTTCTGGCGCAGCTCGCCGCTGGAGAGGGATGACATGCTCCAAGTCATCGACATGCTCGTTGCGGCTATTGAAAAGTATGTGCTCTGGATTTATGTCGCCTGCGCCCTGGGCGTGCTGTGGAACCTGCGGCACTATGCGCTCGCCCGCCGGGCGCGAACCGATACCATTTTTACGGTAGAGCGTGAGAGTGCGGCCTATCGCGAAGGCCGCTCCATGACCAACATCGGCCTGTTTCTTGCGGTGGTGGCCGTGGTGCTCGCCATTCAGCTTTATCTGTTGCCCTCGGTAGATGAAATCGTCTCCGCGCCGCCGACGCCTACAGCGACCCTTCCTGTGGTGACCACGGCGACGCCGCGACCCACTATGGCGCCGACCCTGGGCTCGGAAGACGAGCAGGCTACACGAACCCGTGAGGTGCAACCCACCTCTGCGCCGACGGCAGTACCTGCCCCAACGCCTGAGGAGACCGCCACCGCAGTGCCTACCCAGGCGCCGCCTCCTCCTCCCTCGGCCTGCGCGGATGCCAATGTGTGCATCACCTGGCCTGGCCCCAACAGCGAGGTGAGCGGTGTGATCAGCATTCGCGGCTCGGCGCAACACCCCGCTTTTCAGTTCTATAAAGTCGAGTATGGAGTTGGCGAAGATCCGGCCGGGTGGAATTCGATCGGCGACACGGTGGGGAGCCCGGTTGAGGGCGGTACTTTGGCGACGCTGGATACCACCGCGCTGCCTAACGGGGTGTACTGGTTCCGACTGACGGTGGTCGGCAACACGGGCAACTTTCCGCCGCCCCACAGGGTGCGGGTGGTCATCGCCAATTAGGGTTTGGTGGAAACAGGTGAAAGTAACGAGCGGCGGGGGACATTCCCCCGCCGCTCGCCATTGGTAGCGCTACTGTCGGCGCCTGCGGGCGGCGATGTGCAGGGGGCGTTCCAAGGCAGCGAGGGCGGCCTCCGGGATGGTCTCTCCCAGCGTGGGGTGGGAGTGAATGGTGTGCACCAGCTCCTCCAGCGTGTACTCCATGCTGCACAACAAGGTGCCCTCCAGAATCAGGTCGCTGGCATGGGGCCCCATCACGTGCATGCCCAGAACCGCGTGGGTAGAGGCATCCGCCACGAGCTTGACCACCCCTTCGGTGTCGCCATAGGCCAGAGCCTTGCCGTTGGCTGCCATGGGGTACATCCCTGTGATCACCTCGTGGCCGGCCTCGCGAGCCTGAGCTTCGGTGAGTCCGGCAGCGGCCACCTCGGGCAGTGAAAAGATGCAGGAGGGGACAACCCGGTAATCCATGCGGGCCGGCAGGCCCAGAGCATGCTCCACAGCCACAATCCCCTGTGCAGATGCCACGTGGG
Source organism: Chloroflexota bacterium (assembly GCA_012728955.1). Taxonomy (GTDB): domain Bacteria; phylum Chloroflexota; class Anaerolineae; order UBA1429; family UBA1429; genus JAAYED01. Next base: position 1,908 of record JAAYED010000022.1, on the reverse strand, counting down.
CGAGCATGGCGCCCTCTGCCGCACAATCGCCTACGGCATAAATGCCGGGCACGCTGGTCTGCATGCAATCATCCACCAGTATGCCCTTGCGGGTGGGTTGGATGCCCACTGCCTCCAGGCCCAGGTTTTCCGTGTTGGGGGCCCGCCCGATGGCGGACAGCAGGGCTCCCACCTCCAGGCTGCTGTCGCCCTCCTTGTCCGAGTGCATGTGCAGCCGAAAGCCCGAATCTGTGCGCTCCACGGAGGTGACGCGGGTGCCGGTGCGGATCTCGATGCCGCTGCGGCGCAGGCTGCGGGCCAGCAGGTCGCTGATGGTGTCATCCATCAGCGGGGCGATGCGGGGCAGCATCTCCACCAGGGTGACCTTGACCCCTGCTGCGTTCATCAGGCTGGCGAACTCGGTGCCGATGGCCCCGCTGCCGATGATGCCCAGGGATTCAGGAAGCGTCTCCAGCTCCAGAATGCTGCCAGAGGTGAGAATTCCGGGATCGTCCAGACCAGGGATGGGGACATCGAGGTGTCGTGAGCCCGTGGCCAGAATGATGCTGTCCGCAACGATCGTCTCCTGACCCTGGCTACTGGAGATCACCAGCGTGTGAGACCGGGCCAGCCTGGCCTCGCCTGCCAGTACGTTTACGCCGGCACCCTTGAGAAGCGTGCTGACGGACCGCACCAGCTTGTTGCGCACCTCGTTCTTGCGCGCCTGAACCGCTGGCCAATCCAGGGCGACCTCACCCACGCGAACGCCAAACTCGCTGGCGCGGCGTGCCAGTTCCACCACCTCGGCGCTGCGCAACAGCGCTTTGGTGGGAATGCAGCCTTCGTTCAGGCAGACGCCCCCTACTGCTGTGCGTTCGACGAGTACCACGCTGGCTCCCAGCTGGGCAGCGCGCAGTGCGGCAACGTACCCGCCGGGGCCGGCGCCCACAATGGCGATATTTGTCTCGATCATTCGCTTTTCCCTCCCTCTGTGGCGCTGGTCAGCTTGAGGTGCCCTCGGTGCACCAGTTCGGCCATCACGCGCCTGGCATCCAGGATCCAGGGACCATCGGTGCGCAGTTGAACTCCCAGTCGATGCTGAGGCCCGCTGCTCCACTCTCGCTCGCCATCCAAGGCCACCATCACCGGTTCGTTCACCTCGAGCGTCAACGGCCTGTTGGGCAGCAGCGTCTCCACCTGCGCCACGCCCAGGGTCAGCACCAACCCGGGCGCTACGGGCGCCATGATCTGTGACGCCGCCTGCGGGTCCAGCCGGAGAGCCACCCCTCGGGGCTCCTCTGGCGCGACGGGGCGTACCGCTCCGGCGATGGCCGAGAGCCCGACCGTGGCCGGATCAGCACGTGTTGCGCACACCTGTAACAACCCCTCGGCGGACCACACGGCCCGTGCTCCGCTGAAACGGCCCCGCACCAGCGCCAGATCCACCAGGGCGCGGTCCGTGGGCCTGTCGTCTACCAGCACCTCCAGCCACTTGTGTCGCCAAGCGCAGCTGCTCAGCGGCACCAGACCGCGCGCCACCGCCCCAGCCGCCAGCCCAGCGATGGTGGCCTCAGTAAAGGTGGGCAGGACGTTATTGGTTCCCGTAGAGAGCGGCAGCAGTGGCGTATTCTGGGCCCCGCAGGACACGGCGCGCACGGTGCCATCTCCCCCCAGTACGATGATGGCGCCAGCCTGCAGATCGGCCAGGGCTGCCGCTGCCGTTGTCGAGTCCTCGGACGTCCCCTGACAGCGCATATCGATCCAGGCGATAGAGGGCAGCCCATGGGCCGCAGGATACAGCCCCTGCAGTGCCTGGGCGGTGATCTGCGCCTGGTCAGGCATCATCACGACCCGGGCGACTCCTGCCGCCGCCAGGCCCTGCAAGATGCGCCGCACCATGCTGATCTTGTCCTGGGTGCTGACGGTGGT
>JAAYED010000237.1 GCA_012728955.1 Chloroflexota bacterium | reverse complement strand
GTGCGTGCCCAGGATCGCCACCAGTGGAAGCGGGGCGACTCGCCGCACCCGATCATGGAGCTGGCAGGCAAGACGGTCCTGCTTATCGGCGTGGGGGCCATTGGAGAGCGTACCGCCCGCCTGTGCAGCGCCCTGGGCATGAAGGTGATCGGCCTGCGGCGGGACCCCTCCCGCCCCGCCGAGGGCGTCATGCGCATGGTGGGCCCGCAGGATCTCGATGCGGTGTTGCCTCAGGCAGACCTGGTGGTACTCACCGCACCTCTCACGCCCGAAACGGTGCACATGATCGGCGCCCCGCAGCTCAGGTTGATGAAGGCCAGTGCCTGCATCTTTAACATCGGTCGTGGCGGCACCATCGATCAGCAGGCGCTGATCAGCGCCCTGCAGCGGGGCGAGATCGCCGGAGCGGGACTGGATGTCACCGACCCCGAGCCGCTCCCAGCGGATTCGCTCTTGTGGGATCTGCCCAACGTGCTCATCACCGGCCACTATTCGGGCAGCACGCCCCACTATGAAGAGCGGGCCCTGGCGATCTTTGAGGACAATCTGGCTCGCTGGGTGCGTGGTGTGCCCCTGCGCAACCAGTTGGATCTGCGCCTGGGGATCCGCATCTCCTGACAGTTCCAGGGGATGCCCTGCCGGGCACATTCCGTTATACTGCATACACCTTGGCTCGTGGGAGGCGCCATGCTGACTCTAAAGGACAAGATTCGCGGATGCATCGCTGGAACCTGGGTTGGCTCGGCCATGGGTGCCGCTGTGGAGGGGTGGTCGCGTGAGCGCATCGTGCAGACCTATGGGACTTTTCAGGAGCTGCGCAGCTACAAGCACTATACCGCCTACACCGATTGGCAGCGCATGCCGGGCACTACGGAGGACGGCATCGAGCGCCAGAAGTTGATGAACACGGCGGTGATCCGCAAACAGGATCGCATCACCGCCGATGATCTCGTGGCCGTGTGGGTGGATGTGCTCAAGCCCGAACGCATGCGCTACAAGCAAGAGCCCTTTGACACCTCGCTCCTGGAGATGGCCGTGGCTGGGGTGCCGCCACGTGAGTTGGGCAGACTGTGGCCTTTTAACAACGTGGTGTCCATGGCGCGGGCCAGCCACACCCTGGGCATCGTCAATGCCGGCGATCCTGCTGCAGCTGCCGCAGACGTGTACGATGTCGGTTTGGTGTATGCCACGGAAACCACCTTTGCGCTGCGCTGGGCCGCCCTGTACGATGCGGCGTTGGCCGCTGCGCTGGCCCCCGGGGCTACGGTGGATTCTGTCCTGGCGACTGCCCGCCAGTATGCCGCGTACCGCTCGCAAAAGAATACGCCCTATGGTGGCTATGACCGTGTCGAACGTGAGGTGGACCAGGCGCTCGAGATCGCCGCTCGCCACGGTGATCCCATCGCCATGTGGGATGACCTCAGCGCCTACTACAATGGCGGCAACTATATCGTCTACGGTGTGGCGCAGGCCAATGAGGTGGTGGCCAAGGGGCTGGCCATCTTTGCCGCCACGGGAGGCGATCTGCGCTCGACCATGATCGCGGCAGTCAACTATGGCCGTGATACCGACTGCCTTGCGGCGGTGGCCTGCGGCCTGTCGGGGGCACTCTCCGGCGTGGGCGATCTTGACCCCCAGTGGATTGCCCAGGTCAATGCCGCCACCAAGGCAGATCCCTATACCAACAGCCAGCTGGATATCGACGAGACCACGGAGGGATTGTTCACCGCGGTACAGAACCGCATCGCGCGGCAAAAGGCCGCACTTATGGTGATGGAGCGCGCTCCTCAGGCCTACTGGAGCTAGACTCGACATCAGGGAGGTACACCATGGCGCGTATCGTTTTGGTGGGCGCGGGCAGTGCCCAGTTTGGTTTGGGAACCCTGGCCGACGTGTTTCGCAGCCAGCCGCTGGAGGGAAGCACCGTCGTCCTGCATGACATCAATCCCACGGCGTTGGAGCGGGTACTCGAGATAGGGCAGGCGCATGTGCGCGCACACAATCTGCCCTTTACCCTGGAGGCGACGACCGACCGCAGCGTGGCTCTGACCGGTGCGGACTATATCATCATCTCGATCGAGATAGGCGATCGCTTCAAGCTCTGGGAGCAGGATCGCACCATCCCCCAGCAGTACGGCTTTCGGCAGGTGTTCGGTGAGAATGGCGGCCCCGGAGGGCTGTTTCACTCGCTGCGAATCGTCCCACAGATCCTGGCGATCTGTGGCGATGTGATGCGCCTTTGCCCCGACGCCTGGGTGCTCAACTTTTCCAATCCCATGAGCC
>JAAYED010000236.1 GCA_012728955.1 Chloroflexota bacterium | reverse complement strand
TCCCGCGCGCTGGCCAGCACCGCCCGGCACAAGGCCCCCTCGTCTCCATAGCGCGCCCCCATGCCCGCCGCCTCCAGATAAAATCGGGCGGCATCCTCCGGCGACCACTCGACCGCGGGTGAATGGGCTCCCAGCGCCTCCTCCAGCGGCTCCAGCACCGCCCTGGGGATCTGGGGAAAGGCCAAACAAGCCATGCGTATGGTGCGTATGCGCACAATCCCTCCTAAAGGATCGCCAGCTCCAGATCGGTCTGATTGCCCATGGCGCCCGAACGGCTTTTGATCACCCGTACCCGGGTGACGTACCCCACCACCTGGCGGCGCCGCAGCAGCCAGCGCTGTCGCTCAAAAAGCAGCCGCAGATCGGCGGCAAAGGGCAGCGGCAGGCCCTCGGCATACTGGCCGGGCAGGGCCGCCTCGGTGAGCACCAGCAGCGTGGTGGAGGAGCGCCCCAGCAGGGGCGCCCAATCGCGCAGGGCCTGCTGCAAAAAGGCCAGGTGCTCGGCGTTGCCCAGCGTGGCCACATCGTGCACACGATCGAACACCACCACCCCGCCAAAGCCGGCACGCAAGAGGTCGCTGGTCATGCCGAGGCCCTGCGGCAGATCCGTAGCGCGCAGGATGGCCAGGGCATCCAGATACACCCCGCAGCGCGCCAGGGCATCCACATCCACCTGATCGCCCACGTCGATATACACCGTATGCAGGCGCTGGCGCTGCGCGCGCGCCAGTACATGGGCCGCCACCAGCAGGTGGCCCGCGGTGCCGCTGCCGATCAGCTCGCAGAGGTGCCCGCGGGGAAAGCCCCCCGCCGGAGCGGCACCCCCGCGCCGGCGCCCTCCCTCCGGCGCGGGCGCTTGCAGAATCGCGTCCAGCGCCGCGATGCCGCTGGGCAGCCCGCTCTCGCGCGGGGCCTCGCGGGCCGAAACCAGCGCCCGCTCGCCCCAACGCGCCTGAATAGTGGCCACGGCAGAGGCCAGCCGCTGCACGCGCTCCGCTTCCATGAACAGCCTCCTGAAACAAGGATATAGAACATTTGTTCTATTGTCAAGCGGAGGCAGGCCTGTACAGCCGCGAGCCTTGACACCGCTGCCCGCATCCGCCATACTTTTTTATATGCTCGAGAATCCCAAGCGAGGGGGAAACCACCCATGACCCAGGAAACCACAGCCGCCAGCACCATTCGCTCACTGGAATCGCGCCTGGAGAGACTGACCAGCGACGCCCAGTTCACCGATGTGCAAAGCGAACTGACGCAAACCGATGGCCTGCTCTCGGCCCTGCCCGGCCGGGTGGCGGCGCTCCGCACCAGGAAATACGTCTATAACGCCACCCTGGAAAAAGAGATCGCCGATCTGGCCGAGCGCTGGCCCGCGGCGCGCCGCCAGGCGGAGGGCAATCTGCAGCTCAAGGCGGCCTCGCTGCGCCCCGCCGTCTCCAAGGCCGCCACGGCGGTGGCCGCGCTGGCGCCGCTGCGCGAGCAGGCCCTCACCCGTGCCCGCGCCACCATCGACCAGGCCGAGGCCGAGCTCAAGACGCTGTCATCCACCGTCGAGGCCCAGCTCCGCAGCATCGAGGGGGGATACAAGCCGCTGGCCGACGCCATCGACGCGGTGGCCAACCGGGTGCAGCATTGCGAGCGCAATCTGGACCTGCTGGATGGCGCCACCTTTCAGCTGGCGGCGGGCGAGTCGCTGGTAGAGGCCACGCAGGCCTGGCTGGTGGATGGCAAGGAAGAGACCGAGGGGGTGCTCTTTGCCACCGATCAACGCCTGCTCTTTGAGCGCAGGGAAAAGGTTGCCCGCCGCAAGATCCTGTTCATCACCACCTCCTCCGAGCTGGTCAAAGAGCTGCTGTGGGAGGCGCCCATGCAGGATCTGGAGCGCATCGACGCCAGCGAGGCGCGGCAGATGCTGCGTCGCCGCGAGCTGATAACGCTGACCCCCCGTTCGGGCGCCTCGGCGGCCACGGCCCAGTTCCGCCTGCAGACCGATTCCGACGGCTGGCGCGCCACCCTGCTGCGCATTCAGAACGGCGAGATCGATGCCACCCGGGATGCCAATGCCCCGGCGCCGGTAGAGTACATTGTGCCCAGCAAGTGCCCCACCTGCGGCGGCGCGCTCTCCAAGCCCGGGCGCATCCGCGGGGTGTCCTCGGTGGCCTGCGAGTATTGCGGGGCCAACATCGTGCTGGAAAAGGCCTCCTGAGGCACCGGCAAACGAGACGTATGAAAACAGGCGCCGTGGCTGCAGCCACGGCGCCTGTTGGCGTCAAGGGAGACCGCGCGCTCAGGGCGTCTCTGCTGCCACGTGCCAGCTGTCCGCCAGTTCCAGCATGGGGGTGTTCACATCAAAGGAACGGGTGTCCTCGCTGATGTTGGTGGCGAACCAGAACACGTGCCGCACATAGGGATCAAAGAGGGTCGAGATGTCATAGGCACGCACGTCGGCGGCATAGGCCTCGGGGCTGATGTTGTAATCACGATAGCCGCGCTGCCAGTGCGGACCGCCGGGGGCGTCCAGCGCCACCAGCACGGCACCATCCACGCACACATCCAAGATCAGCTCGGGGGCCGGTTGTTCGCCCAGGGCCGCCTGCAGCTCGGCGTAGAGCTCGCGATAGCGAAAAGTCGTGTGGCCGGCGCCCGTCATCAGCGTGGGAGCGTCGGACTCGCCAAGAAAGACATAGTCCGCCTCGGCAATGGCAGGGGCCAGCCAGGCGAATTCGCCCGCCTTGAAGGGATAGGACTTCATGCCGCCCACGCCCGCCAGGTAGCCATCGGCGTGCATCAGGCGCAGCCACTCGCGCTGAAAGGCCACCCAGTCCTCGGCAAAGCCCTTGTCGCCATATACAAAGGCCCAGGTGGACATCCAGGCGTGCACATTGCCCCGCGCCTGCTCATAGGTGGGGCGGAAACGATCATAGTAGCCCCGGGCGCCCTGCTCGCGCCGCCGGATAAAAGAGAGCTCCTCCTGCTCGTCCATATAGTTGCGGCCATAGCCCTCCATGTTGGGGAGCGCGTCGGCGGCGGCCCAGTGCGCCGGATTGATGGCGAACCAGGCGCGCATGTGCCCGTCCTTGAGCAGCTCGTGGGTGGGCTGGCCCGCCTCGGGGGGCGTCAACAGATAGGGCCCGATGTTGGACAGATGCTCCAGCTCGCCCTCCGGCAGGGGCAAGGGCGTGGCGGTGGGCGCCGGCGTGGGCGTCTCCGTCGGCGTGGCGGTAGCCATCTCGGTAGCGGTGGCCGCTGCAGTGGGAGCCGCCGTGGCCGGGGCGACCGTGGGGGCGACGGTAGTGGCCACGGCCGCAGTAGGCGCCGCCGTGGCGGGCTCCATGGTGACGGTGGGATGCAGGGTGGCGGTGGTGCCAGAGGTGGGGAGCAGCTTGGGAGTCGCAGTAGCCTGCGAGTCGCCCAACTTGCAGCCCGCCACTACCAGCAGCGCCAGCAACAGTGCCAGAATCGGCAACCTTTGGTTCTTCACAATGACCTCCCAGGCGGACGAGCACGCCCGCCGCTAGTGCGCAGATCCTGCGCTGCCCTCCAGTATAGCAGGTTTGGCCGCAATACGGGCATGGGCAGGGCTTGAGCAGGCCCCACCTTGCCGGTCTGCGCCAAGCGGCTATACTCGCAGGCAGTTTACTGGAGGGTGGACGCATGTCGTGGGAAGCCTTTTGGGGTGCCTTTGGCCTGGTGCTGTTCGCCGAGCTGGGTGACAAGACGCAGCTGGCGGTGCTTTCGCAAACCTGCAAGTTTCGCTCGCCCTGGGCAGTGTTCATCGGCGCCAGCCTGGCGCTGACACTGGTCACCGCGCTGGGCGCCGTCGCGGGGCAGCTGCTCAGCCGCGTGATTCCCCCGCAGGTGCTGCGGATCATTGCCGGGGTCGCCTTTGTGGTGATGGGCATCCTCACCTGGCGCGACTCGCGCTCCAGCGAAGAGGACCCGTCCTGCGAGCTGACAGAGGGCAGCAGCCCCCTGTGGGACTGGCGCGCCTTTGCATCCACCTTTGGCCTGCTTTTTGTGGCCGAGCTGGGTGACAAGACGCAGCTGGCGGTGATGGGCATGACCGGCGGCGGCGCGCTGCCCTGGCCGGTGTTTTTGGGCGGATCGCTGGCCCTGAGCGCCGTCACAGGCGCGGCGGTGGTGGGAGGCCAGCAGCTGTGCCGCATGGTACCCCGCCCGCGCATGTTGATGGTGGCGGCGGTGCTGTTTATCGCCATGGGCGCCCTGATGACCGCAGGGCTGATCTAGCCCGCAGGAGGCAGAAATGCACATCTTGATTTTTGAGGCGAGTCCCAATACCGATGGTCTCACGGCGGCTTGCGCGGCCGCGGCAGCAGAAGGCGTGAGCGCCGCGGGCGGGTGCTTTGAGCGCATCCCGCTGGCCGAGCGCTACCTGACGCGCTGCAACCAGTGCGACGATGGCTGGGGCGGCTGCCGCAGCATCCACCATTGTGACGGCTCTGATGACGACTTTGAGGAGCTGCACGGCGCCCTGATGGGCACCGACGGGCTGGTGCTGGTGACGCCCGTCTACTGGGGCGACATGAGCGAATCCATGAAGGCTTTTACCGACCGGCTGCGACGCTGCGAGGCGACCCTGGGCGAACAGAGCCGCCTGTTCGGCAAGCCCGTGCTGCTGGTGGCGGCTGCGGGGGGAGGCGGCGGCGGGATGATCAGCTGCCTGGCCAATATGGAGCGCTGGGTGCAGCATGTGCGCGCCCTGCCCTGGGACATGATCGGCATCAAGCGCATCACCCGCGAGGTCAAGCTCGCCACCATCCGAGCCTCGGCAGAGGCCATGGTGCGGGCACATCAGGGCTGATGCTGGGGCTGCAGGCGCTCCTCAGCGCGCGAGCGCCTGCAGCAGCCCCCTCCAGGTGAGCGGCGCCCCGCTGAGCAGGTTCTGGGCGCGAAAGAGCCGCGCCATCAGATGGATGGTGCCCAGCGCCGCCAGGGTGATCAGCGCCAGGCTCAGCACGATCTGCCAGGGGGG
>JAAYED010000235.1 GCA_012728955.1 Chloroflexota bacterium | reverse complement strand
TGGCCCGAGGTCTGTTCGTTCATCACCGAGATGGAGGCATCGCGCACCACGCCGAGAAAGGCATCCAGCTTGTCTGCGGGTATGCGTACACTGATCATGGCGTGAGCCTGTCCGCCCACCAGGTACCGGTTTGCAGAGGATACAAATCCGCCATTGGCCTGCAGGACGCTGCGGATCTGCTCAAAGACGGTGTCCGTGTCCTCCACCAGAATCCCGAGGTCCACAGTGGTGACGATCATGCGGCCTTCTACCCCAGAGATGGCGGTCGTGCCAAGCGCCATCTCTTCCGTCTTTCCCGATGGGCTTTCCGCCTGAGGCGCCACGGGCATTGCCGCGGACCCGGCCGCTTGGTCATAGGATGCCACCGCTTCACGCGCCGCGGGCTTCATGGCAGAGCAACCTGAAACCATCAACGTCAGGACAAGGAACAGGATCAAGACGGATCGAAACCTTTGCATATCACTCCTCCACGGTTGTATGAATTGAGGTGGGCCTCGCCTTTAAATTCAAGACGTCCCTGCCGCCCTGCAGGTTCCCCAGGCGGTGCCTACACTGATAAATATCCTCTTACCAGCCAACCTCCAGCCTGCTGATGAGTCGCTCTGGCAGACGCAGCTCGCGCATGCGCTCCTGCGTGCGACTGACGGGATAGGCGATGCGGCGATGCTCCACGTTCAGTGTTTCGGTGTCCAGCAGCATATAGGCCGCCCGCGGATCGCCGTCCCTCGGCTGTCCGACACTTCCAGGATTGAGGATGTGCCGACCCTGTTCCAGGACCAGCGGCCGACGCTCCTCGAGAGCATGCATCTCCACATCCACTGCTTCTCCCTCATTGGAATAGCGGATGGGTACGTGCGTATGGCCTACCAGGCAGAGTCGCGTGTCAAAGTGAGCCATGTTCAGGGCCGCTGTGCTGGGATACAGCAGATACTCCCAGATGGGATAGCGCGGGCTCCCATGCGCCAGCGTGATATCAGCCTCCACGCGCATCTCGGGCAACCCTTCCAGGTACTGGCGCGCGTCGGCGGTCAACTGCGAGCGGGTCCACAGGTTGGCCTGCCGGGCATCGATGTTAAAGTCATTCAGATCCAGGCGGCCCAATACGCCCCAGTCGTGATTGCCGGGGATGGACAGGTGCCGGAAGGAGCGCACCACTTGGATGCAAGCATTGGGCTCGGGGCCGTATCCCACCAGGTCGCCCAGACACCAGAGCATGTCAAAGGGACCGGCGTCGGCCAACACCGCCTTCAGAGCTTCGAGGTTCCCGTGAATGTCAGAGACCACCAGTGCACGCATCGCCATCCTCCCTGTCGCATCTGCGAGTGTACCACACAGAGCAGGCCCGTACCATCCTTTTTTCGCGCCAATCACGCAATACGGGTTGTTGCCCGGGTTGTTCGAGGCTACACTCTCCGGGCAGGGAGGTGAACATGGGTAGCATAGCAGCCATCGGTGAGGCACTGGTCGAGATCATGCGCACAGAGCTGGATCAGCCGCTGGATCGGCCAGCCGGGCTGGTGGGCCCCTTTGCCAGCGGCGCCCCCGCCATCTTTGCCGACGCGGTGGCCAAGCTGGGCGCCGACGCCCTCTTTGTGGGTACTGTAGGGAAGGACGCCTTTGGCGATTGCATTGTGAATCGCCTCACTGCCGACGGCGTGAATTGCAGCGCCATGCGACGTCATCCTCAGGCCCTCACCGGCATCGCCTTTGTCTCCTATCGCTCCGATGGCAGTCGCAATTTCGTCTTTCACCTTGCCGATGCAGCGGCAGCGCACGTGTCTTTGAGCCAGATTCCGCGGCAGGCGCTGGACGCCATTGACCATGTGCATATCATGGGCTCTTCGCTTTCGGGGAGTGAGGCCATGCGCGAGGCCTGTTACGCCCTGGCCGCAGAGGTGCATGGGCGGGGCGGAACCGTGAGCCTCGACCCTAATCTGCGCCCCGAACTGCTGCCGGTGGAGCGCATCCGTGAGGTGTGCGAACCCATCGTCTCGCGCGCGCGGGTGGTGTTGCCCAGTGGCGCCGAGCTTACCGCGCTCACCGGCCAGACAGAGCCCGACGCCGGTGCGACGTACCTGCTCGAGCGGGGGGTAGAGCTGGTGGCCCTCAAACTGGGAGACCAGGGATCGCGCCTCTATACACGGGATGGGGCCTTGGACGTTGCTCCCTATCACATCTCCGAGGTTGATCCCACCGGTGCGGGCGACTGCTACGATGCCGCCATCATCGTGGGGCTGGCCGAGGGCTGGGATCTGGCTCGAGTCGGACGCTTTGCCAATGCGGCCGGCGCCCTGGCGACCACCAGGCAGGGCCCGCTCGAGGGGGTGCCCACCCGCGCCGAGCTGCAGCGCTTTATGGAGTCGCAGCGGCGGCCATTGTAGCCTCGATCCATCGCTCGACGTCCGTCACCGGAAGCATGTCTGCCCGCAGGGCCTGGCCCAGCTGCTGGACCAGTTTATCTTGAACCGTCGCCATGGCCGGAACCTGGCCGAGGACCTGTCGGAGGCTGGTCACCCTGCCATCGTGGATGCCGCAGGGCACGATGGTCTGCCAGGGTGCCATGTCGGGATCCACGTTGAGCGCCAGCCCGTGCAAGGAGACCCCTCGCAGGATGCGCACCCCCAGTGCGCAGATCTTGGCATCGCCCACCCAGACCCCGATTAATCCTGTGCGGCGCGTTGCAGCCACGCCCAGGTCGGCGAGAGCGCCGATCACGCAGCCCTCCAGCAGATGCATATAGTCCGAGGGGCCCAGACCATACGCTCGCAGGGGCAGGATGGGGTAGGCTACCAGCTGGCCGGGGCCATGGTAGGTCACGTCGCCGCCGCGCTCGATCTGGCAGGTGACGATGCCCATTCTCTGGAGGGTCTCCGGGCTGGCGAGGATGTGTGCTGGGTCGGCACGCCTGCCCAGGGTGATGGTGGGGGTATGCTCTACGAGATAGAGCACCTGCGAGACGGTGCCCTTGCGTACCCCTTGCACCGTGGCGTGCTGCAAGGCGTGAACGGGGCCATACTGCCGCAGACCCAGATCCACCACCCGGATCACGGGGCGGGGCACCTCAGGCGACATCGCCGGCCCCCAGCAGTGTGCCGATCAGCTGCTGTTGCCCACGCAAAAAGGCCGAGCCCGACATCAAAGGCCGGCCGGCAGGCTGCACCTGGTCCAGCAGCAACAAGCCCTGGCCAGTGGTCACCGCCAGTTGGCCATCGAGGGACAGGACGCAGCCGGGTGTGGTCTCAGCCGCTGCGGCAGCCACCCGTGCGCGCTGAATGGCCAGTCGCACGCCAGCCGGGGTGTTGGTGTAGGCGCCAGGCCAGGGGGACATGGCGCGTATGTGCCGCTCGAGGGCGGCAGCGGGCAGCGTCCAATCGATGCGTCCCTGGGCCTTGAGGATCTCGGGGGCATACGTGGCGAGTGTGGGGTCCTGAGGGCTGGGCACGATCTCCTCGTTCAGCCAGCGGGGCAGGGTGGTGCTGAGCAGCTGCGCGCCGGCCCGCGCCAGTCTCGCGGTAAGCGTGCCGGTGGTGTCATCTGGCGCGATCGCTACCACTTGGGTCGCCAACACCGGGCCGGTATCCAGCCCTGCCTCGGTGAGCATGATGCTGACCCCCGTCTGGCAGTCTCCGGCGGCAATGGCGGCAGCCACCGGTGCGGCGCCCCGCCAGCGCGGGAGCAGCGAAGCGTGCACTCCCAGCACGCCGCGGCGTGCCAGGGCCAGCACCTGCGGGCGAAGGATCTGCCCATATGCCGCCAGCACAAACAGGTCACAGTGTGCCTCTTGCAAAAAGGCCAGCGTGGCGGCATCCCGTCCCAGCCGTTGTGGCTGCAACACCGGCACGCCGTGCTCCAGCGCCACTGCTTTCACCGGCGGGGCCATCAGCTGGCGCCGACCGCGCCCCCCCAGACGGTCCGGCTGCGTGATGACCGCGAGCACCTCGTGCTCTGCCAGGCAGGCCTCCAGAGAGGGCACGGCATATTCGGGCGTGCCCAGGAACACCAATCGTGCCACTGCTTCCCCCTCGGCGCATCGTTTGGGTCATTTTAGCACAGGCCAGGCTGTGCCGGGTATCGGCCGGGTGGTGAGGCGTGCGCCATGCGCAGGCGTGCTTGAGGCAAAGGAGCGCGCATTGAGCAGCGCAGCCAAGCTCCTATAATAAGGCCGTGGCCGATCTCGGTTCAGGGGGGCACTGTTCTGTGACTGAACAATCGTGGGTGTTGCGCCGCAGGGTTCCCGATGCGTTCTTGCGGGCGCAGTCTCAGCTCGATCCCATCGTGGCGCGGATTCTGTACGCGCGCCACCTGGATACAAGCGAAAAGGTCGATGCCTTTATGGCCACCGACGGGACTCTCGGCGATCCGATGAGCCTGCCGGACATGGGCGCTGCCATAGAGCGCATCGCCCGTGCGCTGGCAAACCAGGAGCAGGTGGCCGTCTATGGGGACTTTGACGTGGACGGCGTCACCTCCACTGTGCTGATGACCACCATGCTGCGGGCGCTGGGAGCCCGTGTGCAGGCCTTTATCCCCGATCGCTTTGAGGATGGTTACGGCTTGAACGTGGACGCTATCGAGCGCCTGCGCAGCGGCGGCGTGACGCTCTGCGTCACAGTGGATTGTGGCGTTCGTTCGGTGACAGAGGTGGCTCACGCGCGTACGTTGGGCATGGACATGCTGATTACCGACCATCACTCTGTCCCCGATACGCTGCCCGAGGCGGTTGCCGTGATCGATCCACGCCGTGAGGACGACCGCTATCCCTTTGACGAGCTGGCCGGCGTGGGCGTGGCCTACCAGGTAGCGGCTGCCCTGGTGGCTGCGTTGGGGGCGGGTACCTCCGCCGAGCTGTCCGCTTTGTTGGAGGCACAGCTCGACCTGGTGGGACTGGGCACTATTGCCGATGTGGTGCCCCTGGTGGGTGAAAACCGCCTGCTGGCGCGCTGGGGGCTAAACCGCATGCGATCGGCGCCCCGTAGCGGCATCGCCGAGCTGGCCCGGGTGTCGGGCATCGAGCTCGCTACGGTGGACAGTGGCGACGTGGCCTTTCGTATGGCGCCGCGCCTGAACGCCGCCGGGCGCATCGATAATGCCCGGATTGCCTATCAGTTGTTGAGCGCCACCAGTTCGCAGCAGGCGGCCCCGGCGGCGCAAACCCTGCACGAGCACAATCGGGAGCGCCAGACACTGCTGGAGGAGCAACTGCTGGAGGCCTCTGCCGGGTTGGAAGCCGATTCTCCCCCGCCGATCATCTTTGTCCAGGGCGAGAACTATCATGAAGGCATCGTCGGGCTGGTGGCCAGTCGTTTGCGCGAGCAATTCTATCGCCCTGCGCTGGTGCTCAAACGCGAGGAGCACACGGCCCGGGGCTCGGCACGCAGCATCGAGGGCTTTCATATCACCAGAGCCCTGGAGAGCTGTGCCGATCTGCTGTTGCGCTATGGCGGCCACGAGCAGGCGGCTGGCTTTACGTTGGAGACGGACAAGATCGAGGCCTTTCAGCAGGGGATGCTGGAATATGCCGTGGAGCACCTTTCCCCTGACCTGTTGGTAGCGCGGCAGCTAGTGGATGCCATCGTGACGTTGGAGGATGTTACCGAGCGCACCCCCGGGGCCATTGCGGCGCTGGGCCCCTTTGGCAAAGGCAACCCCGAGCCGCTGCTTGCCTCCCTGGGAGTCACCGTGCTGGATGCCCGCCGCATGGGCTCAGAGGGCAAGCACCTGCGTCTCAACGTCGCCTTTAATCAGGTGCCCCGCAGTTGTGTGGCCTTTCGGCAGGGCGAGGCCGCCGATTGGCTCGTGCCTGGACAATCGGTCGATCTGCTCTTTCGGCCGTCGATCGATCGCTGGCAGGGACGAGAGAGCCTGCAGTTGGTGGTGGAGGCGGTGCGGCCCCATCGCTAGTGCCCGCGGTGCCGTGTACCGTTTTCCACGGTCGTTCCGTTCGGTGCTTGCGTTCCAGTGGACAGGGATTGAGGCGGTGATTATACTCAACCGCTTGTAGGAGAGCTCACGGAGCTTGGTACCAACGGAACCTACAGGGAGGTAGCCATGCTGCAAGAATTGCACCTCGATCTGGCACAGGAGACCGATCGTATCACATCCTTTGTGCGCGATTCAGTGACTGCCGCTGGTTTCCATCGTGTGGTTCTGGGGGTGTCGGGCGGTGTCGACTCGGCTCTGGTGGCGGCACTGTGCGTGCGCGCCCTGGGCGCCGAGAATGTCCTCGGTCTGATTATGCCCTCCGAGATCAGCAACCCCTCCAGCACAGAGCACGGCATGCTGGTCATCGACCAGCTGGGCATGCCATCCGAATTTGTAGACATCACCCCCATGTACCGTCCCCTGCTGGACCGCGAACCCGCGATGGGCGGTGGACGCTTGGGGAACATCATGTCGCGCCTCCGCATGGTCACGCTGTATGACCGCTCCGCCTCCTTTAGCGGGCTGGTGATGGGCACAGGCAACCGCACCGAGTGGCTGTTGGGCTATTTTACGCTTTACGGGGACAGCGCCGCCGCTCTGCGGCCCATCGCGCACCTGTACAAGGTCCAGGTGCGGGAGCTCTCTACCTATCTGGGTTTGCCCGATGTCGTGGTCACCAAGGCTCCCAGCGCCGATCTCTGGCAAGGTCAGACCGATGAGGGCGATCTGGGCTTTTCCTATGACGACGCTGACCAGATCCTGTTCCTTCTGACGGAGCAGAGCCTTTCCGTGGCAGAGATCGCATCGCGGGGGTTCAGCCAGGCCACCGTCGAGGCGGTGCAACGGGTATATCGGCGCACCGCCTTCAAGCGGGCGCCCGTTCCGGTGCTCGATCCGGTGTGGCAATCTCGCCGGTGATCGTTGCCGCCCGATTCCTGTGTGCGTACTTGATACAGAGCCCGATTCGGAATCCGTGAGGAATGACCATGGCCAAGTCGACCAAAGAGGACGTTGTGCGCGCTTGTTTGGACCAGGATGTGCGGTTTTTGCACCTCCAGTTCAGCGACATCCTGGGGATGATCAAGAACATCACCGTGCCCGTCAGTCAGTTGGATCGGATATTGGAGAACGGCCTCTGGTTTGACGGCTCGTCTATCCACGGATTTGCGCGCGTCAGCGAGAGCGACATGTTCCTGTTCCCTGACCTCGACACCTTTGCGGTGATCCCCTGGCAGAACGGCGCCCACCAGACCGGTCGGCTTATCTGTGATGTCTTTGCGCCGGACGGCACCGAGTTTATGGGTTCGCCGCGCAGTGTGCTGAAAGCGGCGCTGAGGGATGCGTCCGAGATGGGCTACGGTCTGCAGGTGGGCCCCGAACTCGAGTTTTTTCTTTTTGATACCGATGAGCGCGGCATGCCGGTAGCCAACGCCATGCACGATCAGGCGGGCTACTTTGACGCCAGTACCGACCGTGCCGTCTTGGTGCGGCAGGAGATGTCTGCGGCTCTGGAGGCATTTGGCATCGAGGTACAGGCGGAGCATCACGAGAGTGCCCCCAGCCAGCACGAGATCGACTTTCGTTACGACCATGCGCTGGCCAGTGCCGATGCGGCCTTGACCTTCAAGTATGTGCTCAAGGCTATCGCTCAGGAACAGGGCCTGTATGCGACCTTTATGCCCAAGCCTATCGCAGGCATCGCCGGCTCGGGCATGCATGTGCACCAGAATCTGACCTCGCTTGCGACGGGAGCGAATGTATTTTCGGACCCGGCCGACAGGTATGGGCTTTCGCAGTTGGCCAAGCATTATCTGGCTGGGCAGCTGCGCCACGCGCGCGCCATGTCGGTGGTCCTGGCCCCGCTGGTGAACTCGTACAAGCGCCTCGTGCCCGGTTTTGAGGCTCCGGTGTATGTCAGTTGGGCGCGCATCAACCGCTCGTCTCTGATCCGTATTCCCAAGGCCCGCACACCCGCATCGGCCCGCCTGGAGCTGCGCTTTCCCGATCCGGCCTGCAATCCCTACCTCGCCTTTGCCGTCATGCTGCAATGCGGGCTGGACGGTATCCGCAACGAACTGCCCCTGGGAGAGCCCAGCGAGAGAAATCTGTTCGAGTCGGATGTGGCCCGTGCCGGGCTGGAGGTGTTGCCGGGTTCCCTGAAAGAGGCCATCGATGCCGCCTGTGAGGATGAGGTGGTGCAGCGGGCGTTGGGGCCGCATATCTGGGAGCGTTACATCGACGCCAAGCTCCAGGAGTGGGACAATTACCGGCTTTCCGTAAGCCAGTGGGAGCTCGACCGCTATCTGGCGGTGTACTAGCGACGGTTACTTGTTCTGGCGCCAGCTATCGATCTGGGAGCGCGGCGTATAGGTGGGTTCCCCAGCCGCCGCTGCGCCGGCGTCGACGGAAGGCCGCTGCGCACCCCCGCCCGATACGGCGGGCGCGATGCGGCTGACCAGTTTCACGGTATCGGTGCCGCCGCAGTGAGGGCAGGCGGGTGCGCCCGCCCGCTGGGCGGCGCCGGGGCTGCGATAGAATACCTCAAACACCTGTGCGCAGGCTTTGCAGCGATAGTCGTAGGCAGGCATGCCGGTCCTCCTGGCTGGATGCCGCCAGTATAGCCGCTGGCGCAAGGTTGCCCAACTGAATGACAGGTTCCAGGGGAGGTTTGGCATGCAGGCTGCTGTTTTCCGAGGGGTGGGCGATTTGGCAGTGGAGCAGAGGCCGGTGCCCCAGCCCGCTGCCGGTGAGGTGCTGGTGCAGGTCATGGCTTGCGGCATCTGCGGAACCGACCGGCACATCTTTCACGGGGACTTTGAAACCAGGCCGCCGGTCGTGATCGGGCACGAGTACGCCGGACGTATCGCCGCCGTCGGGCCGTTGGTTACCGAGTTGCACGTGGGTGACCGCGTGGCCGTGGATCCCAATATCTACTGCGGCAAGTGCGGCCCCTGCCGACGTGGGCAGATTCACATGTGCCGCAATCTGGTGGCCCTGGGCGTGGATATCGACGGTGGCTTTGCCGAATACAGCCTGGTGCCCGTCTCTCAATGCTTCGCCTTGCCGGAGAGCGTCACCTTTCTCGAGGGCGCCATGGCCGAGCCCTTGGCCTGCTGCGTGCACGGCATGGATCTGGCGGGGGTGCGCTCGGGCGATACCGTGGCGGTGATCGGTGCAGGCGCCATCGGTCAGATCATGGCTCAGCTGGCCCGGCTACAGGGAGCCGGCCGGGTGCTGGTGAGCGATCCTTCGCCGGCGCGCAGGGAACTGGCGCTGTCTCTGGGGGCTGACGAGGTCATCGATCCACTGCAGGAGGATCCAACCCGGCCCGGTGGCAGGCTGGAGCAGGGCGCGCACGTGGTGATCGAGGCGGTAGGCTCTGCGGTCACCAATGCGCAGGCAGTCGAGTGGGCGGCCCCCGCGGCCACTGTGCTGTGGTTCGGCGTCACTCCGCCCGAGCAACGCGTATCGGTCAGCCCCAACCTGGTCTTTCAGAAGGAATTGACCATCCGCGGTGCGCGCATCAACCCCTATACCCACGCTCGGGCGCTGGCCCTGCTGGGATCGGGCAGGCTCACCGTAACTCCGCTGATTACGCAACGGGCAACCCTGGACCAGCTGCCAGGGCTGCTGACAACCGGTCCAGGCGACCATCCCAAGACGGTGATCCTGCCCAACGGTCCGCTGGAGAGCTAGCCTTTCAGCGTATCCAGTCCCTTGAGATGGTGATGGGCCCAGCGGAGCTTGGTCTCCCAGTGGGCCTGCACCATCTCGTGGTTGTGGTAGGGGTACACCCGTATCTCTTTGGGCGACTGGATCTGGTTATAGGCTGCGTACACCGTCGACGGCGGACAAATGTCGTCCTGCAGGCCGACGGTCATCAGCACCGGGCAGCGCACCCGTGAGGCGAGGTTCATCACGTCAAAGTAGGACAGGGTACGCCACACGGTGGCCTCGCGCTCGGGCCAGCGCCGAAGATAGTCCGGTATCTCCAGATAGGGCTGCCGCATGGCCATGTCCACAGCGCGGCGAAAGTGCGCAAGATAAGGCATCTCGGGCATGGCCAGCACAGGGCGGGCGTCCAGAGAGGCCACCGCCAGTGTCAATCCTCCTCCCTGGCTCATGCCCATCACGCCAACGCGCTGCGGGTCCACATCGCCATTGCTGCACAACCAGTCCAACGCCCGAATGCAGTCGACATACACACCGCGATAATAGTAGACCTCGGGATCCAGAATACCCTGCGTCATCCAGCCCTTGACGTGTCCTCCGGGGTAGGGGAAGGTGTCCGCGCTGTCACCGGATTGGCCGCGGACGTCCACGGCCAGCAACGCGTACCCCTGCAGCGCCCAGGGCAGGTAACCAAAGACTTCGGCCTTGCTGCCGCTGTAACCGTGGTACTGCACCAGGCCAGGGAAGGGGCCGTCGCCCTCTGGCCGCAGGTACCAGGCTGCGATACGGGAGCCCTGCCAGCCGTCATAGGTCAGCTTGAAGACAGTGCATCCAAGGGCAGGATAGTCCTGCTTTTCCAGCGTGGCGTTGAGGGGCTGCTGTGCGGCCTGCTGCAGCGTGTTCGCCCAAAAGGCGTCCAAGTCAGGCTCGGCCGTCAGCGGCGGGCGATAGTTGACCAGCTCTTCCAGGGGCATATCAAAGCGTGGCACGTTCAGACTCCTGTGGGTATGGGATGGCTCGATACGCTAGCCCGCCGATGCTATCCCGTGGGCGCGCCGCTGTCAATGCATTGTGCCTTTACCGCCGGCGGACTGTCCGGACCCGAGTCTGGTATAATGGAATCAGCCACGGTCGCAGCAGGGCGTGGCTGGATACGTCCGGGAGGTGTGGACCTTGTGAGCGTTCCTTCAGCAGTCCCTCTTGGTGCGCGGGTACGCCAGGTGGCCGAATGGGCTTTTTACAGCCCCAGGGCGTATGCCAATCCCTTTGCGGATGTTGATGTGGAGGGCGTCCTGACTGACCCGGCGGGCGTCACATACCAGATGCCCGCCTTTTACGATGGGCAGGGCATCTGGCGCCTGCGCTTTAGCCCCTCCATACCTGGTGATTGGCAGCTGAGCCTGCGCTCATCCCCCCACGACCCAGCGCTGTGCTGGGAGGGGCGTTTGCAGGTGGGCGCCTGTGAGGCCCGTGGCTTGCTGCGGGCCGTGCCGGGTACCGCCTGGGGCCTGGCCTGGGAAAATGGCGAGCCGGCGCTGGTGATCGGCGATACCACCTATAATCTATTTGGCATGGCGCACTGCGGATTGGATGTAAAAGCCTTTATGCAGCGCCGCGTTCAGCAGGGCATCAACCTTCTGCGTGTCCGCGTGCCGGTGAGTCCCTTTCATCCGCCCGAAGGCTATTCGGCCTGGCAGGAGCGTCGCACCTGGCCCTGGGGTGGGAGTGAGCAGGCGCCCCAGTTCGATCGCTTTAATCTGGACTATTTCCACACCGTGGATGCGGTGGTGCAAGAGGCAGAACGGCTGGGGCTGGGCTTGGAGATGATCATGGAGGCCTGGGGATTCGAGTTCCCCTTCAGCCAACGTCAACTCTTTGTCCCCGAGTGGGAGCAGTTGTGGATGCGTTACCTGGTGGCACGGTACGACGCGTACAGCGCTGTGGCCATCTGGACGCTGATGAACGAGTACGAGTTCTACCCCGACGGTGATTGGCGCCATAACCCGGTGGCGGATCGTTGGGCCCTGCGCATGGGACGCTGGCTCAAAGGGATCGCCCCGCACGGGCATATTGTCGCCCTGCATAACGGACCCGAGCTTCCGCCCTTTGCCCAGCGGCTCCAACGGGACCCAGAGGCCATCGACCTGATCCTCTACCAGAGTTGGGGCACCCGTGATGCGGCGCGTGGTTGGCTGGCCGCGGAGATCGAGGATCGACTGCAGGCCAGTCTGGAAGGGTGGGGCGGGGCCAGCCTGTTGGCCGAGTGGGGCTATGAGCGCAATGAGCGGTTCCCGCTGCTGATTCCCTCCCACGCCCATTGCGACGGCGAGCACACCCGCCGCGGAGCCTGGCGTGGCCTGTTTATGGCTCGAGGCATCATCCACGGATTTGAGAACAGTTGGGGCCCCTTTGCCGATCTGGAGCACGATCAGCAGGGGTTGGCCTATCTGTTAGTGGCTCGCCGGTTTTTCAATGAACGCGTGCCCTTTGCGCACCTGCAGCCAGCTCCAGAGCTCCTGGCGCCCCTGAGCCAGTGCCCCGGGGGGTATCGTCCGTTGGCTCTGGCGACACCCGCCCGCGATATCATCCTCGTGTACCTGCCGGCAGGGGGCGAGGTGTGCCTGCCACTCCCTGG
>JAAYED010000234.1 GCA_012728955.1 Chloroflexota bacterium | reverse complement strand
TACCGGCAAATAGTCCGTTTGCCACTTTTCCAGCGCGCCAAAGCTGCCCCTTCCCCGGACAAAACGCAGATACAGCACGCCCGACCAGATCAGGTTCACCAGCAGCAGGATGTTCTCACCCAGGGCCGCCACCTTGTTAGGGCTGAATCCAAATTCCGAGATGCGCGCCACCATGGCCCACAGGGCGGCGCCATTGGCCAGCACCGCCGACACCACCAGCACGATCTGCAGCCAGTCGAACAGGTCGGGGGCCGTGGTCTGATCCCGGGCCGACACGGCGTACAATACCAGTCCTACCACCACCACCAGCAGCATGTCAAAGCCGATCAGCACATCGCGGCTGATGTCGATAGGGCGACCGGTGACAACCAGGGCGATCACAAAGGCGATCAGCACCAACGCAAACAGCGGCGTGAACAGCCTTGTGAGCACCGGCGCCATATTCTCGATGATGCTTTGTTTAGCCTCCACCAGCCAGGCTGCGATGATCACGCCCCCTGCAGCGCCGCAGGGAAACAGCCACTCGGCAAAGAACTGGTTGAGGTCTACATCAATGGCCCAGAACAGCATGTTCAGCATCATCGTGAGCACGCCGCCTCCCAGCGCGATGAGCACATAGTAGATGAACATCTCACCCGAGAACCGCACCAGGTCCATACGACCGGCGGTCTCCTTCCAGCGCCTGCCGGCATAGGCCAGGCCCACCACAGCCCACAGCGCGATCGGCAGGTGCAGAGCCGCCAGTTTTTCAGTGTGATAGGGTGGCTTGCTGGGGTAGATGTTGACAAACAACCCGGCCACAACGAATGCCGCAAACATGCCCGCCACTGCCCGCAGGCTGAGGTGGCGCTTCCAGGCCAGGTAGCCGGTGAGCACCGGCAATACCAGCAGCGAGAATCTGTGTCCCAGTTGCACGTCACCATCCAGTCCCTTGAGCCCCAGCAGATCGGGCAGCTTGACCAGGAGCGCCGCCAGGATGGCCGTGGCGATGGCGATGAGGGTATCTCTGGAGATGGGGCCGCGGCTGGGGCTCACTTGGCCGGGCAACACCAGCTGCTTCCACAGGCGATCCGAGTGCTCCAGAGCATACTCGCGCGAGAGGGCGTCCAGGTCGCCCACGCGCTTTACCGCTACCAGAAAGGCCTCGTCTTCATCCAAGCCCGCCTCCTGGAGGTTTGCCACCTGCTCCCGCAGGTGATCCTCCAACTCGGCGACATCGTTGGGCTGGATCGCCTGTCGGCGCTGGAGATAGCTCCGCCAACTGGCGATTTTCTCTTCAAGCAGACTGCTCTGTTCTGGATCGTTCATGCCAGGCTCCTTTGAAGGCTTGCTCCCTGAGCGGGTGCCATGGTCCCCTGTCCCCATGTTCGGGCGGCATCATTCGGCCAGGAGGAGAGCTCCAGGGCTCTCTCAGTGATGCTCGACCAGATGCAGCGCAGGGTCTCATCCACGGCCTGCCACTGGCGGCGCTCCTCGGCCAGTTGATCGCGCCCCGCCGGGGTGATGCGATAGTACTTGCGACGGCGTCGCCCGCCCCCCTCCACTGACTCCCAGCGCGCTACCACATAGCCCAGGCGCTCCAAGCGGTGCAGCACCGGGTAGAGCATGCCGTCGGTCCAGGCGATGCGCCCTCCCGAGAGCTCGCGCACGCGCTGCAGAATGGCATAGCCGTAGCTGTCTCCCTCTGCGAGAATGGCCAGGACGATGGGCGTCGATGAGGCGGCCGTCAGGTCCTTGTTGATGTCCATTCTTACCTCCCGAACGTCGCCCGCGGCGCAATCAGCGGCCATACATGTCACTACTATACATTGAACTACAAGGTATTACAAGTACAGATTCCCCACTTTGACGTGGGGTTCTTCATGTGACGATCAAATCCCGCTGCGTACAGGCGGGCAGAGGACCAGGCCGAATCGGTGGGGATGGAGAGGACAATCCTCATGCAAGGTGCGCCCGAACCCAAAGTGCCCCGTGCGATCCTGTTGCAAGGCAGAAAGCAGCGCCGCGGCAGCCGCATCAGCGGGCCCGCCGGGAGGGCCTCCAGGCGAACGGTGTATGCGGCGCCGGTCCCGGCGCCGCACCTGGGGGCGAGAGAAGGGAGTTACCCGGGGCGCGGCAGGGTGTCGCGCCCATCTCTGCAGGTAATCGGCGCTGACTAGATGGCTACCAGCACCCAGCCGTCCTGCAGCCGCGTGGGATAGGTTTGCAGAGGTTCCGTGTGAATCTGCGCCATGAGGGCGGCCTCATTCGCCAGACG
>JAAYED010000233.1 GCA_012728955.1 Chloroflexota bacterium | reverse complement strand
TGAAACAGTTCTCCTAAATCGCGCTTTTGCTGCTCGTAGCTCGTAGCGCGCTTTCCATAGCGCGCTACCGATAGCATTTGGAGGGGTGCGTACGCAGTGAAAACTGCACCAACTACTGCATCGCCAGCTTGCTGGCGATGCAGAGGTTGCTGCGATCTCAATCGCTAAACACCGCACTCCCTTGTGAGGAATATCGTGACGAACGCCGTTTGTTGTGTAACTGTACTGCCCGACGGTCGCCAGGTAACCGTGCAGCAGGGTACCCTGCTGCAAGAGGCCATTGCAGCAGCAGGGGTTGCCATCCCCCTGCCCTGTGGCGGCCAGGGCCGTTGTGGGCGCTGCCTGGTGCGGGTGGAGGATGGCGCGGTGCGCCGACGCGAGTCGGCCCGGCTGACCCCCGCCCAGGTGCAAGAGGGCTATGCGCTGGCCTGTCAGACGACCATCGAGGGGGACGTGACGGTTTACGTCCCCCCGCAACAGGCGGAGCATGTGCGGCCCGATGCGGCGACGAGCGCCGCCGACAAGGTCGCTCCGCTGGTGGTGGCCTGCGATCATGGGGCCGAGCCGTGGATCAAAAAGTATTACCTGACCATCGAGCCGCCCAGCCTGGACGATAATACGAACGATTTCGACCGGCTGAAGCGGGAGTTGGCTCGCCAACATCAGGTGGCCGACTGCGTGACGACCTTGCCGGTGCTGCAAACGCTGGCCAGAACGCTGCGCGACGCGAACTGGCAGGTGACGGCCGTGCTAGAGCACGGCACCTGGCAGGACCCGGACGGCACGCCCCGGCTGGTGGATGTGCGCCCGGGGGATACCACGGGCCGCACGCTGGCGCTGGCCATCGACATTGGCACGACCACCAACGTGGTCTACCTGGTGGATCTGGTCTCCGGTGCGCTGCTAGATCAGGCGTCGGCTTATAACGGGCAGATCGCTTGCGGCGAGGATATCATCTCGCGCATCATCTACGCCCGGCGGCCCGGCGGTCTGGAGCATCTGCAAGCCCTGGTGCTGCAAACGCTCAATGGGTTGATCGATGATCTGCTGGCGCGCCACGGCCTGATGCCGGAAGACCTTTACCTGGCGACGGTGGCCGGGAACACGACGATGATCCACCTGTTCCTGGGGCTGGACCCGCAGCATATCCGCCTGGAGCCGTACATCCCGACGGTGAACCATCCCATGCCGGTGACCGCCGCCAGCCTGGGGCTGCACATCCATCCGCAGGCCACGGTGGACTGTCTGCCGGGTGTGGGGCCATATGTGGGCGGCGACATCACGGCGGGAGTGCTGCGCTCGCGCATGGCGGAGGAAGAACCCGTTACGTTGTTCATCGACGTGGGCACGAACGGGGAGATCGTGCTGGGCAATTCCGACTGGCTGATCTCCTGCGCCTGCTCGGCGGGGCCTGCCTTTGAGGGGGCGGGCGTGGCTTGCGGTATGCGGGCCACCGAAGGGGCCATCGAGGAAGTGTGGATTGACCGGCGCACCGCCGAGCCGACCTACGAGAGCATTGGCGGGGTGGCCCCGCGCGGTATCTGCGGTTCGGGCATGATCTCGCTGCTGGGCGAGATGTTTGTCACCG
>JAAYED010000232.1 GCA_012728955.1 Chloroflexota bacterium | reverse complement strand
CGTCACCTCGCCCGGCTTGACCAGGCGGCCCTGGGCGGTCAGCCGGAGGGGGGTGAGCAACTCCAGCGTGATCTGCTCCGGCCAGGGTTGAGCGGCGCGATCGAGCACCTGGGCGTGGGTGATGGGGATATCGGGCACCTGCACCAGCGCCTGCTCTGCGCGCGCCACGGCCAGCCGTTGGCCGGTGAGGGGCTGCTCGGCCCAGACGGCGCGGATATGCAGGCGACCCCGCCGCCAGCGGTTGGCCTCCAGGCGTTTACCCAGGCCGCTTTCCTCCAGCCCTTGCAGGGCCATGATGACATAAGGGAACAGGCGCAGGGCATTGGCGTACAGCGTCAGGCCAAAAGTCAGCGCCTCGCCGGCGGCATAGTCGAGCTTGTGCTCGTCCAGCGGGGGCTGGATGGTATAGGGGCGGGCGGCGTCGCGGCCCAGGCGGTGGTCGGTGGCCAGCGTACTGACCAGCGTGCAGACGGGGCACACGTTCCACAGCGGGCAGGCGGCGCACTCGTTGGCCTCGCGCACAGTGCAAAAGCGGTCGCGCAGGGCATGGTAGAGCGCGCCGCGCAGGGCGCTGCCCTTGTGCTCGTTCAAGGAGATGGGTTCCACGGCCACCGCCTCGATGGTCAGGCGGTGGGCGGTAAAGTGATCCACGATGTTAGCTCCTCTGTTGAATTAAGGACTCCCCTTCACCCGCCCTCACCCCCGGCACATGTGCCGCTCCCTCTCCCAGGGGGCGAGGAAGCCACTCCCCCTCCCCCTAACCCGCCTTGCTTCCTTCGCCCCTTGGGAGAAGGTGCGGCTGCGCCAACAAGCTGGCGAGGCCGCGGATGAGGGAGGTTGCACTGTTCCATCTGGGGCGATTCCAGCAGGTTGCGCAGGTTCACGCCTTGCTCTCGCTCGAACCGTTGCATGCATCGGCAGCGGCGGATGGCCCACTGCCAGGAGCGCGACCCCGCCTGATGAAGCGCCTCGATCAGCGCCTGCCAGTCCCCGTGGTAACTCTCGTCCCGTTCCAGCAGCAGGGCGATATCGTCCAGGCGGTCGTCTGGCTCGACGGGGCGTGCCAGCCAGGGCGGAGCGTGGCGCAGCACGCTCCACAGGGGGCAGCCGTTGCGTTCGCCCTCGGCATGGCCCTCGTCGACACGCTCCAGCAGGTCGAGCAGCGCCCAGGCGGACCGCCGGATGACGCGGCGGGCGGCGGGCAGGTCGACGGCACACAGCAGCCATTGGAGCATACCCGTCCCCGGGCCGCCCGTTTCGGCCAGCGCGCGCAGGGTCTCCATCTCGGGGTGGGCCTCGCAGGTCTCGTCATCCAAGACGAGACCTGCGAGCAGCGCTTCGACGAGGTGGGAGGGGGACATTCTGCTTACTCCAACCGTTCGTACAAGGTATAGCTTTTGCTAGAGCGCACCAGGCGGTAGGGGATCACCACCGGATAGGAAAGCCGGTCCTTGCCTGTGCGCACGCTCTTGCCGCTGTAGATGTTGGCCTGCGCAAAGCTCATCTTGTCCCCACAGTCGTCCAGCAATTGCAGCAGCCCTTGCATGGCGAACTGGGTTTGGCCGCCGGGAGGATTCAACCGCACCATCCCAGGCGGCAGGTCAGGCGTTGTCTCTGGCAAGCAGGTGGCCTGGATAAAGCCCCCGCGCTTGCCGAGGTAGTTGATGCCCAGCATCAACTGGGGCAACCAGTCGGGCAGGCTGTCCGTGGGCACGCCCAGGGCGATGCCCAGAGGCCCGCCAAAGTGAACATACTCCCGATAGCCAATCGTCCGACCCAGCGGCCCGGCTTCCGGCGTACCGGCCGGGGCGGGGTTGCGGCTGGGCTTTAAAATGCGCGTGAACAGGTTTGTGACCACCGCTTGTTGGGGCAGGCAACAGGCTACCTGCAGATCGCGCAGCGTCGGCCAGATGGTTTCGGCTCGCTCGGCCCCCAGCAGGCGAAAGCCCGCGTCGAGCAGCGCCATCTTGAGCGCGTAGGGCGTCGG
>JAAYED010000231.1 GCA_012728955.1 Chloroflexota bacterium | reverse complement strand
TCTGTGGCAGTGGGCGAAGGCTCCTCCGTCGGTGTCGCGGTTTCCGTTGGTGTTGCTGTCCACGTCGCCGTTGCAGTGGCGGTTTGCGTGGGCGAGGGGGTAACCGTTGGCGAAGGGGAGGGGGTCACGCTTGGTGAAGGCACAAGCGTAACACTGGGCGTGGCGCTGGGCGGGGGCGTGCTGGTGGGGGCACCAGGCAGGATGTGAATGGCCGCGCGGGTCTCATAGCCGCGACCCTCCTGGGTGGCCACAATCAGCCGCAGGGTATAGTCGCCCGCTGGCATCAGCGAGGCGTCCCACCTGCCGAGCAGGCCGTTGCGAACCGCCGTGTTGATGTTGTCTGTGATGCGTACCCAGCCCTGTGGGTCGGTGCCCTGCCCATATTCCAGGTAATAGTAGGCAAACCCGCTCATCTCGGCGCTGCCCTGCAGCGTGACGATCCCCGGTGCAGTCTCGGCGGGGGCCTGGAGGACAATGTTCATGGGCTCTGAGTGGACGCTGCAGGTCTCCCTGGGGGGCGTTGTAAAGCCTTGAGCCTGAGCCCAGGCGTCCCAGGCGGGCCGATAATCCTGAAACACACGCATCGCCACCCGGTCTCGTGGACAATTTTCGGTGGCGAGCTGTCCACTGACCTCGCAGATGCCCAGCTCTACATGGACCGTGCATGCGCTGGGCGGCGCCTCTTCCAGAAAGGTTGCCGTCACCGCTTCGGGGCACCACTGGGTGTGCAGCTGACCCGAGATGGGGCATACCTGCGCCTCCACCAGGCCCCCCGGTCGAGGAAAGGCCCCGTGCGGCTGGTCAGCCAATGCCTGTTCCATAAAGTCGTGCCAGATCGGGCCGGCGCCGCGCGATCCGTCCAACCTGTCCGTCGTCGTGTTGTCGTTGTTGCCCACCCATACGCCGGCCACCAGCTCGGGCGTGTACCCTACGGTCCATCCATCGCGCCAGTCGTTGGTGGTACCTGTTTTCACCGCCGCGGGGAAAGAGAGCTTCATGGGGTTATCCGCGCCAAAGGTGCGGGTGCGGGCCTGGTTGTCAGACAGGATGTCGCTTAGCCAGTACGCAAAGCGTGGGTCGATAACGGGAGTCAGAGTGGGCTCGGTTTCAGGGACCACCGTGCGCCCCTGCTGATCGGTGATGTACAGGATGGCCCGTGGCTGAATGCGGTAACCCTGGTTGGCAAAGGCCGCGTAAGCCGAGGTGAGCTCGAGCAGCGTCACCTCGCCGCTGCCCAGGGCCAGGGCCAAACCATAGTCCTGCCGCGTGAGCGAGTGAATCCCCAGCCGTTGTGCCATCTCCAGCATGGCTGGGATGCCGATGTCGTTGAGCGTGGCTACCACAGGGATGTTTCGCGAGCAGGCCAATGCCTCTCGCAGCGACAGCGGGCCGTACTCGCGCTCGTCATAGTTGGTGGGTTCATAGGGAGGGTTGGCACCATCCGGGAAACTCTGTTTGAGATCCATCAGCATGGTGGATGGCGTATAGCCGTGCTCAAAGGCAGCCAGGTAAGCGATGGGCTTGATGGTTGAGCCGGGCTGGCGTGGCTGGGTGGCGACGTTGACCTGACCCCCGAACTCTTGACTGTCAAAGTCCACGCTGCCCAGCATGGCGAGAATATCGCCGTTGGAGGGATCGATGGCCACCAATGCGGCATTATGGGCGTTGCGGGCGCGCAACTCGTCGATGTGTCCCCGCGCAGACTGTTCTGCTATGTGCTGCAGGTTGAGATCCAGGGTGGTGTACACGTTGTACCCTCCCCGATAGAGCGTCTCTGCGCCAAATTCGGCCTCCAGCTGGGTGCGCACATAGTCCACCCAGTGCGGTGCCTCGCGCTGCTCCTGAGGTTCGCGGGGCACAACCCCTAGCGGCGCCGTGGAGGCGCTCTCGAACTGTTCCAGCGTGATGTATCCCTCTGCCAGCATCAGGCGTAGCACAATCTCACGGCGGTCGAGGGCTGCATCCGGGTTTACGTAGGGATCATAGAGCGAAGGGGCCTGCAAGAGTCCCACCAGCAGGGCGCTCTCTGGCAGTGCGAGCTGGCTCACGGGTTTCCCAAAGTAGGTCTCAGAGGCCGCGCCCACACCATACGACAGGTTCCCCAGGTACGATTCATTCAGATACACCTGCAGGATCTCTTCCTTGGTATAGCGACGGGTGAGTTCGGTAGCGAGGATCGCCTCTTTGATCTTGCGGGAGTAGGTCTGCTCGGGAGACAAAAAGACCTTTTTCACCACCTGTTGGGTGATGGTGCTGGCCCCCCGAACAATCTCTCCTTCGCGCAGGTTCTGCACCAGCGCTTTGACGATGGAGACGGGGTTGACGCCCGGATTGGAGAAAAAAGTCTTGTCTTCGGTGGCCACAGCGGCGTTCACCAAGTCGGCAGGAAACTCTTTGTATGGAACCACCACGCGGCGGCCACCCAGTGGATCGATAATCTCGTACAGCAGCATGCCGTTGCGGTCATAGAGGCGGGTGGTCTTGAAAGTGGCCGTGCGCTCGTACAACTCCTGGGGAGAGGGCAGGTCTCGAGCAAAGTGCGCATAGACGGCAATGCTGCTGGTTGCCAGCACTGCGAGGATCAGGATGGCGGCTGCGAGTCCGATCGCAACGCCGCGCAGGATCATGGCGCGGGTGTCGAGCTCCTCTACCTCTGGCTCCAGGATCCAAGGTGAAGGAATGTCGTCCGGTGCCCTTCGCATCGATCTACTCCTCGTCTCGCAAGAGATCAGGCGTCCTCAACAGGGTGGGCAGGTGCGGCAGCTGCCAGAGCCTGCCGCAGGTCCGGGTAGCGCCGGATGGTGCCCCGCGCCAGACCCCAGATACCTGTGGCAAAGCGCTCGATGAGGTACCTATCGTGGACGATCATCAGTACCGTGCCCTCGTAATGCTCCAGCGCCTGTTCGAATCGCTCCCGGGAAGGGATGTCCAAGTGGTTAACCGGTTCATCCAGGAGGAGCAGATTGCATCCTTCCAGAACCAACATGCCCAGCGCCAGACGGGCCCGCTCACCATAGCTCAACTGCCCGATGGGTGTGAACACATCATCGCCGGCAAAGAGATAAAAGTGCAAAAAGTTGCGCGCCTCGGTTTCGGCCAGGCCAGCGCGTTGTTGCACCAGTTCGAGAGGCGTCGCCTCGGGTTCCAGCGTCTCCTGCTCCTGGCCAAAGTAACCCAGTCGCACCCCGGCGCCCAGCCGCAGGGAGCCGGCGGAAGGCGCCTGATCCCCAACGATCAAACGAAAAAAGGTCGTCTTGCCGGCGCCGTTGGGGCCCACCAGCACGATACGCTCACCACGCTGCAGCTGGAGGTTCACGTTCTGAAAGAGAACCCGGTCACCAAAGGACTTGGCGAGTCCCTCCACAGTGAGCACATCCTGTCCGCTGGGTTGCGTCTCGCCAAATTCCAGGTGAACCTGCCATCCTTGAACGGGCTTGTCCAACCTTTCCTCCGAATTGAGCAGGCGTTCGAGCCGTCGCTGTCGGATGACGGCCAGCCGGGCCACCTTTTTCGCCCGCTTGCGGTAGTGAAAGTTGATCGTCTCGCCCTCGATGCGGCTGGCCTGCCCCTTCCATTGCTGAATGGCGCTCTCCAGCCGGCCGATGCGTTCCTGTTGCTCGTTGTACCTCTGCCAGTGTTGCGCCTCTTCCCGCTCGCGCGCCAGCACATAGTCCGAGTAGCTCCCTGGATAGACGGACAGCGTGCGCTGTTCGTTCCCCAGAACAAAGCTGGTGCTGGAGGTGCGCTCCAAAAAGGCACGGTCATGTGAGACGATCAAGGTAGCGCCACGATAGGTGGCGAGATAACCCTCCAGCCACTCCAAAGCCGTGATGTCAAGATGATTGGTGGGCTCGTCCAGCAGCAGAATGTCCGGTTGTGTCAGCAGCAGGCGTGCCATCCCCAGGCGCGTCTTTTGTCCCCCGCTTAACGTACCTACGGGTGTGTTCTGGGCTATATCCGATAACCCCAAACCGGACAGAATGGTGTCGACCTGGTGGGCTTCAAGTACGGCTGGGTTGGACAATTGTTCCAGTGCCGCCGCGTACGCCTGTTCCAGAGCCGGCCGCTGGTGGACCGCTGCTACGGCCAGGGTCTCTGCGAGACGTTGCAATTCGGCCAGCCAGGCCTCTTGGCTGCGGGACGGATCCAGCAGCAGGTCGCTTACCAACAGGTCATCCTGCAGAAGGAGGCCCTGGGGAAGGTAGCCGATCCGCTCGGTGGGGATATCATAGCGTACGCTGCCGCTGTCGGGCTGCTCCTGGCCAATAAGGATGCGCAACAGGGTAGATTTGCCACTTCCGTTGGGGCCAATCAGCGCGATGTGGTCGTTGCGGTTGATGGTAAAGTTGACATGCTCAAAAAGCAGCGTGTCGCCATAGCGCTTGGAGATATCAGAAACATGCAGCATGGCGCTCCCGTCAAGAGTATGGTAGAGAATCAGGCCATACAGATGATCTAACGTCTGCTTTCCATGCTTCGCTCCGATCGCGGTCAGTCCGTGGTGGAAGAGGAAACGTCCAAACCCAGGTAGGGCGTCAGCTGCCGCTCCAGCTCGGCAGAGCTCACGTACCAGATGACGTGCATCCCGAGGGCGGCCGCAGCCGCGATGTTCTCGGCTTTGTCGTCGATGAACAGCACCTGGCCCGCCTCGAGCGCCAGGCGATCCAACAAGTGGCGATAAATGGCAGGATCAGGCTTGGCGATGCCGATCACTGCCGAGTTAATGATCGGATCAAAGTACTGGTTGACGGCATAGTTGTCCCGCAGTCGCTGCTCTAGAATGTCGGTGGCATTGCTGAGCATGGCCACGCGATACCGCTGGCAGAGCCGCTTGATCAG
>JAAYED010000230.1 GCA_012728955.1 Chloroflexota bacterium | reverse complement strand
GTTCCATGCAGGAATTGGGTGTTGTGATCTTGGCGGCGGGGCAGGGCACCAGAATGCGTTCCAAGCGTAACAAGGTGCTTCACGCCGTCGGCGGAGTCCCCATGATTTTCTGGCCTTTGGAGGCGGCGCGCCAATTGGGTGCAGAGCGGCCGGTTCTGGTTATCGGCAATGACGGCGCAGAGGTTGAGCGGCTGGTGGGGGATCGCGCTCAGTATGCCGTCCAGGCAGAGCGCCGCGGGACGGCCCATGCGCTTCTCCAGGCCATGACTCTGCTCGAAGGGAGCTGTGAGCGGGTTCTCGTGCTGTATGGGGACAACCCGACCCTCAGCGTGGACACGCTGCAGAGGCTGTTGCAACTGCATGCCGACACGCGGCCCGTCATGACGCTCCTGGCGGTGGATTCAGGCGACTCGATGGGCTTTGGTCGCATCGTGCGTGACGGCTCCGGTGCCGTTCGCGAGATTGTAGAAGAGGCAGTCGCTACCCCCGAGCAGCTGGCGATCCGGGAGCTCAACTGCGGGGTATACTGTTTCGATGCCCAGTGGCTTTGGAGCCGGCTGCCCGCGGTGACGCCTACGCCCCCCAGCAACGAATACTATCTCACCGACATGCTCGCTTTGGCCATCGCTGATGGCAAGGCCGTCTCGGTACTGACTATTGACGATGTGTCTCAGGTGCTGGGCATCAACAACCGCGTGCAATTGTCCGTCGCAGCAAGTGTCATCCGACAGAGGGTCAACCAGCACTGGATGCTGGCGGGCGTGACCATTCTGGATCCTGCGAGCACCTTTATCGATGCCACAGTCGAGATCGGCCAGGACACGATCATACTGCCCAACACACATCTGCAGGGGCAGACCGTCATCGGCTGCGACGCCGTTCTTGGGCCGAACAGTGTGATCCGCGATTCGCAGATCGGCGATGGGTGCAGGGTTGCTGCCTCTGTGGTGGAGGGGGCTCGGATGGACGCGGGCTCTGAGGTGGGGCCCTACGGCCACCTGCGCCCCAAAGCGCACCTGGGTGAGGGCGTGCACATGGGCAACTTTGGCGAGGTCAAAGACGCTTATCTGGCGCCCGGCACCAAAATGGGGCACTTTTCATATGTCGGAAACGCCGTTATCGGCGAGGGAACCAACATCGGCGCCGGAACGGTTACCTGCAACTATGATGGCATTCACAAACACACCACAACCATCGGCCCGGGAGTCTTTATAGGCAGCGGCACCATGCTGGTGGCGCCGGTGACAATCGGCGAGGGTGCTCGCCTGGGCGCCGGCTCTGTAGTCACCCGAGATGTGCGCCCCGGTGCCCTGGCCTATGGGGTCCCTGCGCGAGAGAGGCTGGTAAAGGGCGATGACGACAGCAAGGCAAGTTGATCGTGAGATACTGGATGCCCAGTGGCAGGAGCTGCTGGCGGCGGCCAGCGCTGCACGGGAACGGGCCTATGCCCCTTACTCACGCTTTAGTGTGGGAGCTGCGGTGCGCGCCGCCTCTGGAGAGATCTATACAGGGGCCAATGTGGAGAATGCCTCCAGCGGGATGACGGTCTGCGCCGAGCGCGTGGCGGTGTGGAATGCGGTGTCTCACGGGGAGCGCTCCCTGGCAGCACTGGCCCTGGTAACAGAGACGGGAGCCACTCCTTGTGGGGCCTGTCGCCAGGTACTGGTCGAGTTTGAAGCCGATCTGCCGATTCTCGTGGCCGATACCGCAGGGCACACCTGGTTCACCAGCCTGGCAGCACTCTTGCCGGATGCCTTTCCCCGGGTGAATTATCGCTAGCAGACACGCTGGCAGTCCAGCGTCCAGTCAGGGAGGTGAGCATGTCCAATCAGCAACCATCCTGGTCGCAGCAGGCCCTGCGTTCCAGCGCAGAGCTGTTGCAGAGTTTTGAGGCCACCCATGTCCCCAGCGAGCCTCCCGTCCTCACTGCGGCCGAGCTTGCTCCTTTGATCGACCATACGTTGCTCAAGGCGGATGCCACCCCGTCGGCCGTGGAGCGCCTGTGCGCTGAGGCGGTAGAGCACAGCTTTGCAGCGGTGTGCGTCAATTCAAGCCACGTGGCGGCCTGTGCCCAACGCTTGGGCAACGCGGGTCCCCGGGTGTGTTCGGTGGTGGGATTCCCGCTGGGTGCAGCACTGTCAGGCGCCAAAGCCTGCGAAGCCCGTCTGGCTATCGAGGCCGGCGCCAGCGAAATCGATATGGTGATCGCGGTTGGCCTGCTCAAGGCCGGCATGCTGGACGCCGTCTATGCCGACATCTCTACCGTGGCCGAGGTGTGTCGGGCGCGGGGAGCCCTGCTCAAGGTCATTATCGAAACCTGCCTGTTGACCGATCAGGAAAAGGTGGCGGCATGCCTGGCGCTGGTGCGGGCGGGTGCTGATTTTGCCAAGACCTCTACCGGATTCAGCACCGCTGGTGCCACCGCGCGCGACGTGGCACTGCTGCGTCACGTGGTTGGCCCCGAGCTTGGCGTCAAGGCCGCCGGTGGCGTGCGCAGCTATGGCGATGCCATCGCCATGGTGGGCGCCGGTGCCACCCGCATCGGTGCCAGCGCAGGGCTGCAGATCCTCGCTCAGGCTCCGCACTAGGCGGTTCCAGTGCCCAGACCTCGTGTCCACCTCACCGAAGCTGTCATTCTGCGTCAACGAGATTACGCCGAAGCCGATCGTCTGTTGACCTTGCTGACCCCTGCCGGCAAAGTGGTCGTACTGGCCCGTGGCGTTCGGCGCCCAACCAGCCGCAAGTCCGGTCATCTGGGCCTGTTTTGTCGTTCGCGTTTGATGCTGGCAACAGGCAGCAACATGGATTTGGTGACCCAGGCTGAAGTTATCGAGGCACACGAGGCATTGGGGCGGGATCTGTTGCGATATGCCTATGCCAGCTATGTCGCCGAGCTGGTAGATCTCCTGGTGCCTGAAGGGGAGGGCTCGCCGCAACTGTTCGAACTGGTCAGCGGCGCGCTGGCGTGGTTCGCCACCGCCAGCGATCTGCGTCTGGAGGCGCGCCGTGTGGAGCTGGCCCTGCTCAACGATGCGGGGTACATGCCCTCCCTGTATAAGTGTGTGGTTTGTGGCAACGAGCTGGTGCCTGAACGCAATGTCTTTGATGTTGCTCAGGGCGGGTTGGTATGTGCATCCTGCAGCGCCACGCTGACCCATGGTGTCCCGCTCTCCCTGGGCGCTCAAAAGGTGCTGCGCTATCTCGGTACACGTTCTCCAGACCAGGTGGCGCTTCTCAGAATTCGCGATAGCACGCATCAAGAGTTGGAGCGCGTGATGCAGGCTTACCTGCAATATACGCTGGAACGCCAGCTCAAATCGACCGAGTTTCTCAAGGCATTGAGGGCCAACCTGTTGCTGCACGAGGGTGCCTCACTGCACGACGACGCAGAGGACCAGGCTCAAGTTTGACGGTCGGTTCGATTGGGCCTAGATTCGCTCGAGGGTTCAGTCTGATTGAGGAGAGAGTTGCATGGATTTCCAACAGGTGATCATACGCCTGCAAGAGTACTGGGCTGATCAGGGTTGCCTCATCTGGCAGCCGTATAACGTGCAGGTTGGAGCGGGCACCAATAACCCCGCCACGGTACTGCGCGTACTGGGGCCCGAACCCTGGAATGTGGCCTATGTCGAGCCGTCCATCCGTCCTGACGATGGGCGCTATGGCGAAAACCCCAACCGCATGCAGCAGTTTTACCAGTACCAGGTCATCCTCAAACCCGATCCGGGCAACCCCGTAGAGCGATACTTGGACAGCCTTCGCGCACTGGGAATCGATCCTGCTGTGCACGATATTCGTTTCGTGGAGGACAACTGGGAGTCACCGGTACTGGGGGCCTGGGGCTTGGGCTGGGAGGTCTGGCTCGATGGCCAGGAGATCACCCAGTTCACGTACTTTCAGCAGGCAGGTGGTCTGGATCTCGATCCGGTCTCGGTGGAGATCACCTATGGGCTGGAGCGCATCGTCATGGTGCTGCAGGGGGTCAAGTCGTTTGGGGAGATCACCTGGCACGGCGACATCACCTACGGTGACATCCTGCTGCAGAGCGAGATCGAGCACTGTACCTACAACTTTGAGGTCGCCGACGTTGCCAACCTGAGGCAGATGTACGACCTGAACGAGGCCGAGGCACGCAATGCACTCGCGCGCGGCCTGGTGATGCCGGCCCACGACTATGTGCTCAAGTGCTCCCATCTGTTCAACGTGATGGATGCCCGTGGCGCCATCGGCGTGACAGAGCGTGCAGGCTACTTTGTGCGCATGCGTGACCTTTCTCGGCAGGTGGCTCAACTGATGTCGGCGCAGCGAGAGCGCATGGGCTACCCGCTGCTGAAGGAAAAGAGCGGCCCAAGCGGAAAGGGGACGCTGCCTGCAGTCCGTGAGCCCGCGGGTGACGGGCCTCGCGAATTACTGTTCGAAATCGGCGTAGAAGAGTTGCCCGTGGCCGATGTGGACAGCGCCATCGCGCAACTGGAGGCGCTTCTGCGGGAAAAGCTGGATGCGGCGCGGCTCACTTGTTCCTCTCTCTCGGTCTCGGGGACGCCACGGCGCCTGGTGGCGCGGGTGGCGGGACTGGCAGCACAGCAGCCTGATGTGGAGCTGGTGTCGCGCGGCCCTGCGGTGAGTATCGCCTTTGACGCGGCGGGGCAACCTACCCCTGCCGCCCTCGGCTTTGCCCGTGGCCGACGGATCGACGTCTCGCAGCTGCAGCAGCGAGATTATGATGGCAAGCCCTACGTTGTGGCCGTCACCACCGAGCCGGGGCGTGGCGCAGCCACGGTGCTGGCCGATCTGCTGCCTCAGGTATGTGCAGGGCTGCGCTTTGGCAAGAGCATGCGCTGGAATGAGAGCGGCGTCGCCTTTTCCCGTCCGGTCCGCTGGATTGTTGCCCTCCTGGACGACCAGGTGGTGCCCTTTGTCTTTGCACAGGTCCAGTCCGGCGGTCAGACCCGGGGGATCCGGCCCGGCGGTTCTCGCGAGATGGTACTGACGCACGCGCGGGACTATGCGGCCTTTGTGGAGCAGGAAGGCATCCTTTTGCAGCCGGCGGAACGCGAGGCGGCCATCGCCAGCCAGGCGGCTGAACTGGCGGCGCAGCTGGGAGGTGAGCCGGGTGGCGACGCGGCTCTGCTGCGTGAAGTAGCCAACCTTGTTGAGGCACCCTTTGCCATTCTGGGATCCTTTGATGAGGCGCACCTGCGCCTGCCCGAGGCGGTGCTGCTGGCTGTGATGAAAAAACACCAGCGCTATCTGCCCGTGGTGCGCGAAGGGCGTCTGCTTCCCGGGTTTATCGCCGTTGCCAACGGGCCCAGGCTGGATGCCGATGCCGTCCGGGCAGGCAATGAGGCGGTGCTGCGCGCCCGTTACACCGATGCTGCCTTTTTCTACGCGGCCGATACGCGCCATTCTTTAGAGAGCATGACGCCCAAGCTGGACGCCCTGACCTTTCAGGAAAAGTTGGGGTCTGTGCTGGACAAGGTGCATCGGCTGGAGCGACTGGTGCCCGACATCTGCGAGCTCCTTTCCCTCTCGCCCGATGAGAGTGCCACGGCGGTACGAGCGGCCGGGCTGGCCAAGTCTGATCTGGCCACGCAGCTGGTAATCGAGTTCACCTCCCTGCAGGGCACCATGGGCCGGCACTATGCCGCTCTTTCGGGCGAGACCGAGGCCGTAGCGGCGGCCATCGAAGAGCATTACCTGCCCCGCTTCATGGGCGATCGTCTTGCAGCCAGCGGCGCGGGCATGGCGGTTGGATTGGCAGATCGGTTGGACAGCCTGGTGGGGCTCTTTTCAGTGGGCATCCGCCCCACCGGGGCCGCTGATCCCTGGGGTTTGAGGCGTGCCGCACTGGGCATAGTACAGACCCTGGTCGGCAATCGCGTCTCCTTTTCTCTGGCGAGTGCCATCGCATGTGCGGCTGAGCAGCTCCCTCAGGAGCCCGACGCCGACACTCTGCGTGAGGTGTTCGAGTTCATTCAGAGGAGACTGGAGGGTTACCTGCGCGATGCCGGTTACCGGTACGATGCGGTGCAGGCCGTGCTGGCAGAGCAGGGCGACGATCCAGAGGGTGCCCGGGAGGCGCTGGACCTGTTTACGCCCTGGCTGGAGCGCGCGGACTGGGCCTCTTTGCTGGAGAGCTACTCGCGCTGCATCCGCATCACACGCAACGTCGCCGAGCGCTATGCCGTGGACGCAAGGCTGATCTCTGAGCCTGCGAGCCGTGCGCTGTATGAGGCCTGCCAGAGCGTCGAGGCAGAACTGCAGCGTGCCCCCGGTTTGGAGGGCCTCCTGCAGGGGCTCGAGCGCCTGGTGCCGACCATTACGCGCTTCTTTGATGAGGTCCTGGTGATGGCTGAGGACCCTGCCGTGCGCCGCAATCGCGTGGCGATTCTGCAACAGGTGGGCGCCCTGGCGGACGGCATCGTCGATCTGAGCCTCCTGGAAGGCTTCTAGTTTACCATCCCGGTTGCTCCGTGATCATCCCAAGAGAGGATGCATGTTCACTGACTGGCTGAGAAGAACTTTTGCTGGAGTGATTCGGGCGGGCGCGAGGCTGTTCGGTCGCATGGGGCTCAGCCCCAACATGCTGACGGTGCTGGGCTGTCTGCTGCAGCTGTGTGCCGGGGTGCTGGTCGCGCTGGGGCACCTGGCGTTGGGCGGGGTGGTACTGGCAGTAACCTCTGTATTCGACGCCTTTGACGGAGCACTGGCCCGTGAGCAGGGTGGCGCCACGCGCTTTGGCGCCTTTTTGGATTCGAGCCTCGACAGATTTGCCGAGGCAGGGGTGCTGCTGGGGCTGGCCTGGTATTGGATGCAGCTCCCTGGCGCGCTGGAAGAGATGCTGATATACGTGGCCCTTGTGGGGTCGTTGATGGTCAGCTATACCCGTGCTCGCGCCGAGGGTCTGGGAGTCCAGTGCAAGGACGGCCTCTTTACCCGGGTAGAGCGAACCCTGGTGACCGTTGTCGGACTGATTACCGGGTGGGTCGGCGTGCTGGCCTGGATCCTGGCCATTGGGACAGTCGCCACAGCCATTTATCGCATGATCGCCGTCTATCGGAGCCTGGGAAAGGAACCTTTGGTTTGAGCTGTGCCCTGCCGGTACTGTTCAAGACGATGTCTGTCAGGGCAGAATTGCCGAGCTGAGCCCCTTGTGCTACAATTTGAATGTCGTGGTGGGCGTAGCCGAGTGGATAAGGCATCTGGTTGTGGCCCAGAAGACCGTGGGTTCAAATCCCACCGCTCACCCCTGACCCCCAAAGTGCGCTTTGGGGGTTTTTTCATACCTCGGACGATTGCACCTGACGCCCACGCTGGTTAGAATCAACGCGAGCGAGCTTCATGAGTGAGGGTGGTGATCATGCGCAAACGCTATGTGCAGATCGGCGTGGGCGGCCGGTCGATGATGTACAGCCGGGCAATTGTCGAGACCTATCGAGACAACTGTGAACTGGTCGCCATCTGCGACATCAACCCCGGCCGGCTGGCTTTGCGCCAGCAGTGGGCTGCCGAGCGCGGGGCACAGGTTGCGGTGTACGATGCCGCCGATATGGAGCGGATGCTGGAGGAATGCCGGCCCGACGCCGTCATCGTGACCACCGTGGATGGCACACACGATGGTTACATCTGCCGAGCGATGGATCTGGGCTATGACGTGATCACGGAAAAGCCCATGACCACTGATGAGGTCAAGTGCCAACGGATCATCGACACCCAGCGTCGCACCGGGAGGGCTTGTCGCGTTACCTTTAACTATCGCTACTCGCCGCCGCGTACACAGGTCAAGGACCTGCTCATGTCCGGCGTGATCGGAGATCTCCTCTCGGTCGACTTTCACTGGCTGCTCGATACTTCACATGGCGCGGACTATTTTCGGCGGTGGCATCGCAACAAGCGCAACTCGGGCGGCCTGTTGGTGCACAAGGCAACCCACCACTTTGATATCATCAACTGGTGGCTGTCGTCAGTGCCCGAGACGGTCTATGCCTCCGGTCGACGGGCGTTTTACACGCCTCACCAGGCGGATCGTTACGGGTTGACCGCTCGCGGAGAGCGTTGCACCGGTTGTCCTGAAGCGCAGCGCTGCCCCTTTTATCTCGATCTCGACGCCGCACCCGATCTGGCGGCGCTCTACCGCCAGAACGAAGGCTGGGACGGATATTATCGCGACCGGTGCGTCTTTAGCCCGGATATCGACATCGAGGACAGCATGGCCCTGACCGTTACCTATGCCAACGGAGTGCGCATGAGCTACTCCCTCAACGCCTACATGCCCTGGGAGGGCTATACGGTGGCCTTTAATGGTTCCAAGGGGCGTCTGGAGCACACCTGTCAGGAGACGGTGTACATCAGTGGCGATGGTACGGTGCCCGGCG
>JAAYED010000229.1 GCA_012728955.1 Chloroflexota bacterium | reverse complement strand
GAGTTGCGCCGTTACCATGGGGCCATCATCGAGTCGGATCAAGGCGACATAATAGGGCGCCGCGTCCGCATAGCCTTCGGGGGCGGACATCAGACGGGAGAAAGAATAGACCACACCTCGACGACCAAGCGAGTAGGGCGTGCGGGCCTCTCCATGACAGTAGGGACACACGTCTCGTGGCGGAAAGATCCGCGACGAGCAGTGCGGGCACACCTCACCGGTCAGGCTCAGGCGTTGCGCTCGGGTTCTCCATTGCGATGGGCTGCTCATGCTGATACCTCCAGCGGTCAAGAAGCGCGTTCAAGAATATGAGTGATCACATTGGCGCCACTTCCGCCAATGTTTTGGGCGAGTCCGAATCGGGCACCGGGGATCTGGTTCTCACCGGCCGCGCCGCGCAGTTGCTGCACCGTCTCGACGATCTGGTAGACCCCGGTGGCTCCTACGGGGTGCCCGCGGGCCTTGAGTCCTCCCAGGGTAGAGATGGGGATCCGCCCCTGCCTGCCAAGCACTCCTTCGTTTGCCAGGGCGACTCCTCGTCCGTGGGGAGCCAATCCGCAGGCCTCCAGGGACAGTGCCGCCATGATCGTAAAGGCGTCATGCAGCTCGAAAAAGTCAATATCCTCCGGCCCGATCCCCGCGTGGGAATAGGCCCGCCAGGCGGAATCGGCTGCGGCCTGAAGCACCAGAGGGTCCCGCCGGTCGTGCAGCGCTACCGAGTCGATTGCCGAGCTGGAGGCGGCGATGCGCACCAGCGGGTATGGACTTGTGCTGCGCGCCAGGTCTGCCGGAACGATCACCACCGCCGCCGCGCCGTCACAGATTCCTGAGGCGTCCAACAGGTTGATGGGGCTGGCAACGGGGCGCGAGGCTTCAAACTGCTCCGCGGTAATCCGGCTGCGGAACATGGCGTTGGCGTTGGTGCTGGCGTTCAGGTGGGCCGTTACTGCAAATGGAGCAAAGTCCACATGGCGATACCCGAACTCGTGCATGTAGCGCTGCATCAGCAGCGCATTGATGGCTACAAAGGACAGACCCTGGCTGCTCTCATAGTCTGCATCGGCGGCCATGGCCAACGCTGCCGTGGCCTCGTCCCCGCGCCCGTCGGTCATCTTTTCCACGCCGAGCGCCACGGCCACGTCGCAGGCGCCACCACCTACAGCGAGGCTGGCCATGCGCACAGCCGCGGCGCCACTGGCACAGGCCGCCTCAACCTTGAAGGACTCGATGCCGCGATGACCCGCATAGTCGCCGATGAGCGCTCCCAGGTTCTCCTGATGCGAAAGGGCCCCCGAAAGCATGTTGCCGACGAACAGCATCTGGGGGGCCTCCACACAGGCATCCTCCAGCGCGGATCTGAGCGCCCGATAGCCCAGGTCGCGCAGGCTCAACTCCCAGTGCTCACCCACCGGTGTCTGCCCGATCCCAATAATGGCGACGTCTCTCAAGATGTCATCCCTTAGGCCAATTTGCCGCGATAGCGCGCATACTGCGCATAGTCCACCACTACGCGCCGCCCGATGTACTGCGCAGTGCTGGGCGCCAGATTCCTGCGCTGTGCCAGGCGCTCGGTTACGCGCCACAACAGCGCGTCACTGCCGGCGCCCGAGCCAAAGGACACTTGCAAAATGCGCTGTCCGGGCTCTGCTACGTCGAGAACGGCGCTCAACCCGAGCATCGAGGAGCCGGCATAGGCGTTGCCGACACGGTCGACCAGCAGCCCTGCCTCCAGTTGCTGCCGGCTGAAACCCAGCTCGCGGCTGGCCCGCAGAGGAAAGCGCAGGTTGGGTTGATGGAACACCGCATGGTCCACATCCCGGGGCGTCACCCCCAGCCCCTGCAAGAGCTGCTGTGCCGCCGCCAGCACGTGGCGAAAGTAAGCGGGATCGCCGGTAAAGCGCCCGGCGTGTTCGGGATAGTGCTCGCCCGGCCGTCGCCAAAAGTCCGGCGTATCCGAGATCCAGGAGGTAGAGCCCTCCAGCACGGCGATGCACTCTTGGGCACCGCCCAGAATGTAAGCGGCGCCACCGGCGGCTGCGGTGTACTCGAGCGCATCTCCCGGGCGCCCCTGAGCGGTGTCCATTCCGATCGCCATGGCGTGCTGGGCCATACCCGATCCTACCAGGGCAATTGCCGCCTGCAGCGCCTCGGTGCCGGCCTTGCAGGCGAATTGCCAATCGGCCCCCAGGGCGTGGGGCACCGCGCCGATGGCCTCTGCCACGATGCTGGAGGTAGGCTTGACGGCATAGGGATGCGATTCGCTGCCCACCCACACGGCGCCCAGCGAGGCGGGGGGAATACCAGCCCGTGCCAGGGCGTTGCGCGCCGCCTCGATGGACATGGTGACCGTGTCTTCATCGGGTCCCGGCACCGACTTTTCCGTGATGGGCGGAGCATCCAGGCCGTCGTGCCAGACCCGGTTCACCTCGCTGGAGGGCAAGCGGTACCGCGGCACATAGGCACCGTACCCGACGATGCCTGTCGCCAGTTGCGGGTGCATCAGCATGGCTCTCTATCCTCTGTGTCCGCGGGCATCTCCCCGTGCTGGGCGTGGGATCGCATGTCCTCAGCACCCTCCAGCGCCGCCGCCCGCGCGATCTGACGGGCGTGCAGCTTCATGTGTCCGCGCTGAATGCCTTCTGCCGCCAACGCCCTCAGCGCCGCCAGGTTCTGCACCAGCCCGACGGCGGCCATGATCTCAGCCAACTCGCCGGAGGTGTTCACCCGCATGATGTGCTGGGCCACCCGGGCTACGGCATGGGCCCGTATGGCGCTGCCCCGCGTGCCCACCGCCAGCGGAAGCTCGATCTCTCCGACCAGCTGGTCATCCTGGGCGATCTGCCAGCGCGTCAGGGCAGCATAGTGACCGCCATGCGCCGCCCAGGCATGAGCCCCCGCCTCGATCGCTCGCCAGTCGTTTCCGGTTGCCAGCGCCACGGCGTCGATCCCGTTCATGATGCCCTTGTTGTG
This sequence comes from Chloroflexota bacterium, assembly GCA_012728955.1. Classification (GTDB taxonomy): domain Bacteria; phylum Chloroflexota; class Anaerolineae; order UBA1429; family UBA1429; genus JAAYED01. The sequence goes on along the minus strand of JAAYED010000229.1, from coordinate 9,290 downwards.
GGTGGCGGCTCGATAGGGATCTGCGTCGGCCCAGGCACAGGCAGAGACGATGCCTTGCGCTATTGCGCCGCCCTCATGCTCGGCAGTACCCAGAGAGCTCACTGGCAGGCTGCAGTGGGCCCGTGCCAACCTGTGTGTTGCCAGATTGGTCAGAATTCGCACCCCTACGCGGTCCGCCACCCGCGTCGCCAGGGCATCGCCCACCGCCTCCGCAGCTGTATTGACCACGTTGGCACCCATGGCATCGCGCACGTCGATAACCAGATGCACGACGAGCATGGTGCCCTGCATGGTTGCCACACGGCGTACCTGCAGCGTGCGCGCGCCGCCCCCTCGGGCGACCATTCCTGGCATGGTCGCGTTGGCCACGGCCAGGAGATCGCCCTCCGCCTGCTCGATGCGCTGCTGGGTCTCCTCCGGATCCAGCACATCGTACAGCTGAATCTGGCCAATCATCTCGGGCGGATCGCAGCTGGCAATGACGCCGCCGCTCTGGCGTACCAGCCGCGCACCGTTGCTGAATCCGGCTACCACCGATGGTTCCTCGGTAACCATGGGAACCAGCACGTCTCGCCCGTTGACGATCAGGTTCGTGCCGATGCCCAGCGGCAGGGGAACCATGCCCAGGGCGTTCTCGATGGCGCTCTCCTCGGGCCCGGTGGAATAGACTCCCCGCAGAGTGTCGATCTCGTCCTCTGAAAGGCCTGCTACACCACCGACGAGCTGCAGGCGTTCAGAGAAGGACAAGCGATAGAGCCCCGGCAGGCGCGAGGTATAACCCCGCTGGCCGCGGCTGTTCAGGCCAAGGGACACTTGTGAGTCTGCCATGGCCCCAGTCTAGTCCCCGGATGCTGTCAGAAACTGTCACAGACCCTCTGATTGCTGCCAAGTGTGGCTGACGGTTGGCAATTGCACTGAGAATGAGGGGGCAGGGACCGCCATGCAGCACGAAACACAGACACCGAGAGAGGGGTCTCTCTCGGTGTCCAATACGGGGCAGGGGTTACGGGGCAGAGCCTACTCCGTCGGTGCGGGGGGCTCATCATCCAGGGGGGCCAGGTCTTCTTCTTCCGGCTCGTCCAATAGATCGTCCTCGGGAAGCACCACACCGGAGCCCTCGATCGCTTCGGTCTCGGCGGCGAACTGGCCCAGGGCATGCATGCCGGCCAGCGTGCCGTAAAAGGTGGTAAAGATCACGCCGATCACGCAGGCGATCGATCCCAGGCTGCCGGCCATCGCGCCGAGCATGGCCACGACGATTGCGGTAGCATAAGCCCCGGGCTTTTTCGTGATGAGGGCCTTGATGGCGCCCAGCTCAAAGGCATCCTTCAGCGACCACTTGTCCGCAAAGCGCACCATGGCTGCGGGCAACACCACCGCCATCAGCAGGGCATACAAGCCCATCAGGCAGTTCATGCACAGGGTGGCGATACCCAACACGCCGCTCACTTCCTCCGACGAGGCGCCACCCGTCGCCGCGCCGAGGATTGAGAACACGATGCCTAACAGGATGATGGGAATCGCGTACACCGCCATCGCGACCCACCACATAAAGCCCTTTTTCAAGTCTCCACCCCAATCGCTCCACTCGGGCAGAGGGGCGGGCTCGTCCGTGGCGACGTTGCGCATCACGCGCAGCGCATATCCCTGCGGGATAAAGTTCGCCACGGGCAGGAGGGTCAAGACGCCTCCGATCGCGATCTTTTTCAACCACTCTTTGTCTTCCGGAATGAACGTAAACGCCTTGCCGATATCCATGGATCCTCCCGTTGCTAGGTCTTGGTATGCGATCGGCTCTCCTTACGATCGCAGCGGATACGATGGGCCCAGTATATCGCTACCGTTTTGCCTGCACAACCTCCTCGATGCTCAACAGGGCGTGACTCAGGTACCGGTCAAGGCACGCACCCATGCCAAACCTCCCGTCTCTATCAGCGCCAGTCCAAGCCCGCCCAGCACGAGTGCGATGCGTCGACAGCCTGTGAAGCGCGCCCTGCCGCTGTTCGTAAGGAGCACCAACAGCAATACGTTGGCACCACCGATGGCGACTGCAACTCCCACCAGCGACCACACCGCCACCAGGATCCACGGTAACCGGCCGCTGAGCAACAAGAGTGCCGCCAGCAGGGCGCTTGCCAGCAGACCTGCCAACTCCCAGCCGCTGTTCACTGCCGGTTGCGGTTCAGGGACGGAGGACAGGGTACTGGCTGCCAACGGCCAGGCCTCCAGCGCCATGGCCATTCCCATCCCTGCACCTGTAACGGTCCGCAGAGCTGCGGTGGGCTCATAGGCCAGGGGCCTTGCCAGCCAGACCATCGCAGCCGAGTTCACCCCGTCAAGGGCCCACCAGACCGCCAGGGCAGCCGCAAGCCCATGGGCGGCGGGGGGCAATCCACCGGCATGGCGCCGCAGGCCAGCCAGCGCCAGGAGCAACAGGACCAGTACGCTGGCGCAGAACAGTCCGGTGCAGCGCGCGCAAAGCAGAGTGGGCATCCCGCCCGTGCTGAGCGCATGCGCAGGGTTGCGGTGGCAGATTCCGTTGAGAAAGAACAGCACCCAGTTTGGCAGCAACGGCCGTCCTCCCTGATGTCACACTCGATACGCAGGAGCAGCCCCAAGGTTGCACGCCGCCATTGTACTGGATTGTGCCAGGTTCGTCACCGTCACCGCAGGGGGCCTTTGTTCGCTGGCCGCGAGTGGGGGTAGAATGGGAGCAGAGTTGAAAGAGGGAGGGCGCGAGGGCGGGCTATGGATCTCTTTGCGCACGGTCGACAGGCGCAGATCGAACGGGAGGCACCCCTGGCGGCGCGCATGCGACCCCGCACTATGGACGAGTTCGTCGGGCAAGAGCATGTGGTGGGGCCCGGGCGTCTGCTGCGGCGGGCCATCCAGGCGGATCAGATCAGCTCGCTTATTTTTTGCGGTCCACCCGGCACCGGTAAGACGACCCTGGCGCGGGTCATTGCCAACAGTACCAACTCGCGCTTTGTCACGCTTAATGCGGTGCTGGCGGGGGTAGCCCAGCTGCGTGAGGTGGTGGCCGAAGCCAGCGAGCAGCGTTCGCTGTACAACCGGCGGACTATTCTGTTTGTGGATGAGGTGCACCGCTGGAACAAGGCGCAGCAGGACGCCATGCTGCCCTGGGTCGAGAATGGCACCGTCATCATGATTGGCGCCACCACCGAAAATCCCTGGTTCTCGGTCAACTCGGCTCTGCTCAGCCGCAGCCGGGTGTTTCAACTGGTGCCGCTCACCGAAGCCGAACTGCGCAGGGTGGCCGCGGCGGCTCTGGCTGATCGCGAGCGCGGCTATGGTGATCGCGTCGTCCATCTTACCGACCAGGCCCTGGATCACCTGGTGCACGTGGCCGGTGGCGACGCCCGTTCGCTGCTCAACGCGCTGGAGCTGGCGGTGGAGACAACCCCTCCCGATGAACAGGGTACCATCGAGATCGACATAACCGTTGCCGAGCAGTCTATCCAACAGCGCGCTGTGCTCTATGACCGTGACGGCGATTATCACTATGACATCATCAGCGCCTTTATCAAGTCGCTGCGGGGCTCGGATCCCGATGCAGCCCTCTATTGGCTGGCGCGCATGGTCCATGCTGGCGAAGACCCACGCTTTTTGTTCCGCCGCATGTTGATCTCGGCCAGTGAGGATATCGGCATGGCCGACCCGAACGCGCTGGTGGTGGTAGAGGCCGCTGCCAGGGCCTTTGAGCAGGTGGGCATGCCTGAAGGACAGTTTCATCTGGCGCACGCCGCCATCTACCTTGCCACGGCAGAAAAGAGCAACTCGGCGCTGGGCTATTACGATGCGCTGGAGGCAGTCCGCTCTGAGAGAGACGACGAGGTGCCCAATCACCTGCGTGATGCCAATCGTGACAAGCAGGGCTTCGGTCACGGCGAGGGCTACCTCTATCCCCATGCCTATCGTGACCACTGGGTCGTGCAACAGTACCTTCCCCCCAGTTTGGTGGGCAAGGTTTTCTATCAACCCAGCGATCAGGGGCGGGAGGGTCAGATCGCCTCGCGGGTAGCTGGCCGACGTGAGGCGCAGCTGGCCGCGGCGCTGGAGCAGGAGGCCGGCGCCGAGGACTATTTGACGTATACGCCGGAGCGTCCCGGCGAGGAGCGTTGGCTGGCGCGGGCTATCGATCAATCTTCGCGGGGGCTGGAGGAGATCCGACGGGGTGTATTCGAGGGGTTGACCATTCAGCGCCACAGCACGGTGCTCGACCTGCAGGCGGGCAGTGGCTTGTTGACCTGGGAGGCGCTCAGGCGCGTGCCCGAGGGCGGTGTGTGGGCATTCGAGTCCGATGCGCGGCTCCTGCAGACGCTGCGTGAGCAGGCCGAGCGTCTGGAGCCCTTGTCACGCCCGATCGTACTGGCGGGCGAGTTGAATGACGTTGCCCCTCTGCTGGAGGCGGGTGGTCACCCGTCCTCTTTTGATGTGGTCATGGGCCGTAATGTCCTTTCGCGCTCTGATCAGTGGCCGCGGCGCGTGCCTCTGTTGCGGGGCCTGCTGGCTGGCGGTGCCAGCCTGTCTCTGTGTGAACGCTGGCCTCGGGCCAGTCAACGGCTCTACCAGCTGGTGGATCACAGCGCACTGGCGGATGGCCTGGTGGCACGCTGGCAAGAGGCGGAGGAGGCCACTTATCGTCAGGTCGAGGATCCTATGGTAAACTGGGAGCCGGACGATCTGGTCAAAGCGTTGCAGTCTGCCGGCTTGCAGGAAGTAAGAGTTGAGCCGTTGGTGCTGAGCACACCGATGCTGGTAACCCCCGCCCATCTCGAGCGCTGGTTCGGCGACGGGGCGATGGACAGGCCGAGCTATGCGCAGCAGCTGGCTCATCTCCTGACAGACACAGAGATCGCTCAGATCAGGTTGCTGCTGGGCCAGGCGCTGATCGGCGAGCCGGTCCCTTGGAGTCGTACTGTTCTATTTGTTCGGGGTGTGGCACAGGCCCAACCTGACAGGGAGTTACATTGACGTCCGTTCCTTTGTATCTGGTGATTGCGCTGGCGGTAGCCTATCTGGCTCTGCTGGCTTTGGCGGTGGTGGTGTTTCTGCACTGGCGCCGCTATCGCGCCTTTCAAACTCGCTACAGCGGCGTGCTGGAGGCCGGCCAGCAGGGCGACAACTCCGATGGCCTGTTGGCGCACATTGCCCGGGTGGAACAGAGCGCACAGGATATCGCAACGCTCCGAGAGCAGAGCCAGGGGATCGTTGCCGACACCGCCCGCATGGTGCGTCACGTGGGGCTGGTGCGGTATAATCCCTTTGGGGACACCGGCGGCGACTATTCCTTTGCGCTGGCCCTGGCCGATGCCACCGGGCGGGGGGTAGTGCTTTGCAGCCTCCACGGGCGCACCAGCACGCGCCTGTACGCACGCCCGCTGGAGAACTGGGTATCGAGCAGTCCTCTGAGTGAGGAGGAACAGGAAGCGGTGCGTATTGCCCGAGAAGGGGACGCGCCGACACGCTGAGTCGTTATTTGCCGGTGCCGGGACCAGCGGTCCCGCAGCGCGGTTCGTTGCCGAGAGGGAGAGCGTACATGCCACTATTTGGAGGTGACCGCCCCCCTGTGGGAGTGGGTGGTTTGGAGACGGTGTTGGGCACCAGCACCGATTTTCGCGGTGTGCTCAAGTCCGATGGCAATATCCGTATCGATGGCGTCCTGCAGGGAACCATCGAGACGGCGGGCAACCTGGTGATTGGACCCTCCGCTCGCATCGTCGCGGACATCCGTGCCAATGCTGTCCAAGTTTGGGGGCAGGTCCAGGGCACCGTCAAGACCAGTGGCAGGCTCGAGATCCTGTCCTCCGGTCGCGTTTTTGGCGAGGTATCGGTAGGGTCGATGATGATCGACGAAGGGGGCTTGTTCCGGGGCCAGTGCTATATGGACGGGCAGGATGTGGACGCTCTGCCCGCTGCCAGCGATCCACAACTGCTGGAGGCCGGCGGTGTGGAGGTGCAGTCGGTGCCCAGTTCAGTCAGTGAGCAGACCGCAGCTGCGCCCTCGGCTGACGACGAAGCAGGGCTTACAGGGCAGGATCCGCAGCCCAGTCAGGATACCGAGTTGCGATGAGGGCGGTTTTCATTCATCAAGCCAGCCTGCTGCGAGACAGTCACATCGATACGGTGGATCCCGAGCCCGATTGGAAGTTGATGCCCGCTACCATCGAGGCGGTACGCATGTTGCGTAACGGTGAGGGCTTTGTGGTGCTCTGTGGGGCCCAGTCGGATGGGGTGGATCCTTCCGCTGAAGGTGCTGCGATGTCCCGTCGACTGGCTGAATCCTCCAGTCAACTGCAGGCTGGCGGTGGCCAGGTGGACGTCTCGATCACTTTTTCCGACCTGCCGGATGTGCGGGGCGAGCGTGCGGCGGCGCCCGGCATCGTTTGGGCTGCCGTGCGGCGTTTTGGGCTCCAGCCCGAGCATTGCTATCTGCTGGCCGACTCGCTGGAAGATGTCTATACCGCGCAGCAGGCCGGCGTGCGCCCCATTGTGATTCTGGGCAAGCGCTCTATCGAGGACGTGTTCGGCCGAGCTGACTTGGAGAGGGACTTTCCTGTTGCCAGCGATCTGAGCACGGCGGTGCAATACATCCAGGTGGAGGAAGAAATCACGCGGCACGTCGGAGAGCCGCGTTCTGTGCCCGCGACGGTGACGCCCGAAGCACTCGCCGAGGGCGAGGCGCGGGTCAAGTCCATGGTCCTGCTTTCAGAGCGGGCCCGTGAGCTGGAGGAGCAGACGGGGCGGGCCAGGGTGGAGCGCAGCGATATCGCACGCTGGCTCTTTTTCATCACCTTTGGCGCTCTGGGGCTGAGCCTCGGAATCGCCTACCTGCTGACACACCTCTATCGCATGCAACCGTTTCCGCAGTTCGTCTACTATCTCACGCTGCAGTTCATATCCCGACCGATGCGCGGTCTCCTCTTTATCCTGATCGGTGCGGGCGTGCTGGCACTGGTGCTGCGCAGCATCATCCGCAGCGGAATCCTCAGCGAGTGGCTGGCCGAGGCGCGCAAGATCATTCGCTAGTCGCTCGGAGGCGCAGGCGCTCTGTGGAGTGCCTGCGCCCTTTGCGCCAGGCAATTCGATCCTGTCGCACGATTACCATCGTGCGACGATGCGTCACCCGGTGTGGTGCGGTGGGCCTTGGCATCTTCTGTCTGCCCGCTCACAGCGGCCGTCCTGTAACTCACCCGGGCAGGCCAACCTCCGCATCGCCGAGGCTGAGCACCATCCGATCCAGCACGCGCATCGTCTCAAATCCAAAGGAGCGCAGTGCTTCCAGCGCCTCGGTCTGTTGTGTGGAAACGGTGGCGTGCACATCCTTGCGCACCAGGTGGTCCATCTCGCCGAACAACCACTCGGCCATCCTCAGGGCGAGGGCTGCGGTTGCCTGCCGAGACAGAGCCAGTCCGAGCTCGTACACAGGGGACCACGGACGTACAGTCATCCAGGCTGCGCCGACCAATTGGCCCATGCCCTCGGCGACACAGCCGCAGCGATCCGCCCAGTCGATCCCTGTGCTCAGAGCTCGCCACAGGGAGCCACTCCATAGCGCCCAGCGGCGGCGCTGTGAGTACCGCTGCACCCGTTGCCACAGGGGCGGGCGGGCCATCTCTACCAGTTGGGTGATCCCTGGGCGATCGCGCCGGGTGGCAGCCCTTACGTTCATTGGGGTTGAGCGCACAGCGACGGTGAGCGGCCACCTTTGACGGGTGAGTACCAGCTCGTGAACGCGATCCGCCAGAATGAAACCGCGACGCTGATACAGCCCCCGTGCGATGGCATTGTCTGGCCGAACCTGGAGCACCACGTATCGCGCCCCACGGTGGCGGAGCCGGGCGATGGTCTCGTCCACGAGCGCAGAGGCGATTCCTCGCCCCCGGGCCTCGGGCACCACAGCGATGTTGCTCAGAGACCAAACACCGCCGCCCTCGTGCGTGATAGAGACGTTGCCCAGCAAGGTGTCTTGTTCGACCCAAACCAGTCCATGGCGTTGGCGCCCCATCACCCCTGGAAGGCGCAGCAGTGGTCCCCAGGTAGCCATCTCACGCATTTCAGCGGTGATGGGATTTCTGGTGCGAGCGAGATCCTCTGCAAAGCTGCTTTCCACCAGATCCGCCAAGGCCGCCAGGTGGAGGGACGGCTCAAAGCGCCTGATATGGGTGGCCCTGACGTGACGCTGGGCGATGTCGTCTGACATTCCACTGCCTCGCGGAACAGTTGCACGCACCCTGTTGCCAACGGCTTCCATCGCAGAGCTGGCGGATTCTTCTTGCCCGTGGCTCTCTGCGGAAACCGCTGTTGTAAGTATTCTGCAGGCTCGAATCAGGGTTGCAGTCTCACCGGTCCAACGCGCACGAAATCTGTGACGGGATCCGAGCCTTGGACTGGCAAGCGCTCCAGCGTGTCCAGTCGATACATCCCCACCTGCAGCCAATACCATCCCTGTGGCAGGTCTGCCGGAATCTGCAGCAGGTGCGTGTCACTCACCTGCTCTCCCATCAGCCAAAGCCCGGTGGGAAATTCGCCGTTCATCGGTGTGCCATCGGCCTGTTCCAGAATGTTGCCCTGGCGGTCCACCAGATGGACGAACACCGAATAGTCGTACAACAGCGGGCCCTCGGCGCGCCAGTACAGCGTCACCTGCAGGGTATCCGCCGCTGGAGCCACCTCATATCCGATGAGGGTCACCTGTCCATCCAAACTGACATCCAGAGGTACTCCCGGCTGCAGTGGAACCGGTTCCTCGCTCCCCACCCGCACGGTGGCAAACTCCAGCACGGGCGGCAGCATCTCGCCTGCGGGGCTTCGCGGCTCGATGACCGTTCCTGTGGCATCCTCCGTCACCGTCAGGCCCAGCCGACCTGCTACGGGGATGCTGGCATCTGCGTCGACGGCCAGCACCGCATCCTGCACAATGACATCGCCGGGCACCCACAGCGACGAAGGGAGCAGGCTGGATCCGGCACGGGTGAACAGATTGGATAGCATGTCGTCATTACGGCCCAGCATCGTCAGGTTGACGGTAAAGTCAGAGGTCATGGGCCTGCGCGCCAGCCAGTACAGGGTAATGGGCAGGTGCCCCCCCGGCTCCACAGTTCCACGCTGGAGCTTGTAGCCCACCAGGTACAGGCTGTCCCCATAGCTCACATCCAGAGCGTGGACGTCAATGGGCACCTGTGGAAGCGTGATGCGCTGTGGGGGCAGGTATGCTGGTCGGATGTACAGGCTGGGTGCCACCACGGTGATGGCCAGCGCCACGATGG
>JAAYED010000228.1 GCA_012728955.1 Chloroflexota bacterium | reverse complement strand
GTGGGAACGGGCAACCTGTGGGCGCACATGCTGGGGATGCCTGTGTGGTCACCGGTCTATCGCTCGGCGCTGGTAGATGCCGCACGGATTCTTGTACAGGGAGAAAAGCGCCGGATCGATGTGGGCCGGGCAGGCGAGCATCACTTTATCATGTGGTGCGGCATCGGCTTTGACGCCCAGATCGTTCAGGATGTGGAACCGCACCGTGAGGTGCGTCGCAGCCTCGGCAACCTCACCTATGGTGTGGCGGGCCTGGCTGAGGCCTTTTTCATGCGGGGGGCCCGTGCCACTGTTGTGGTGGACGGTCGCGCCACACGCTATCGGGCTCTGATGATTGTGATCTCCAATGCGCAGTTGTATGGCCCCTCGCTGCGGTTGGCCCCCGAGGCCAAGCTCGACGATGGGCTCTTTGACATCTTTATTTTCCGTGGCAACACCGTAGTGGACATCTTTTGGCATCTGGGCAGGCTCATCATGGGCAACCATGCCGGGAGCCCCGAGGTGGAGGTCCTTCAGGGGCGGGATATCTATGTAGTCACCGAGGATACGCTTCCGGTGCAGGTGGATGGCGACCCGATCGCGGCAACGCCCCTGTCCGTCCAGGTTCTGCCCCGATCGCTGTCGATAGTGGTGCCGCGTTGGGCCCCGAATTCATTGTTCAGCGCGCCCGGTCGGCCGGCCCCATCAGAGATCACTGCAGTTGCCAGGCTCAAACGGGAATGGAGGCGGGTACGGCCGCGCCTCGGGTCAGGAGGCAGGTCACGTCGTGGCCGGCTCTAGAAGGAGGTTGCGTGACTGGCACCAGTTGACACTTGAACAGGCCGCCGTTATAATGCCCGCAATGGTGTTGGCTTGGTTACCTCAGTCAGGCCGCCCACGTCGCTCTGGACAGTACGACTCTTCTCTCATCCTCTTATCACCCGCTCAGCAAAGCAACTGTCCCTTTATCTGCTGCCCGAGATCGGATATACCTGAATGATCGTGCCACCTCATTCCAATGGAGCATGCCCACCGTGAACATCGTTGAATACGAGACGATGACCCTCAGCGAGCTGCGCGACGTTGCCCGCTCAAAAGAGATTGCTGGTACCAGTCGTCTCAAGAAGCAGGACCTGATCCTGAGGCTGTTGAGGTCGCAGGCAGAGGAGCGCGGTCTGTTGTTCGGTGGCGGCGTGCTCGAGATCGTGCAGGATGGGATCGGTTTCCTGCGCAGTGACCATCTCCTTCCCGGCCCCGACGATGTATATGTGTCCCAGTCGCAGATACGCAGGTTTGGTTTGCGAACGGGCGACATGGTCATCGGCCAGGTGCGCCGGCCCAAAGATTCGGAAAAGTACTTTTCACTCTTGCGCGTGGAGGCCATCAACGGACTTGACCCCGAGGTCGCCAAAGACAGGCCGATATTTGAGCGGCTCACTCCGATTTTCCCCAATCAGCAATACAAGCTGGAGACCGTTCCCAATATCTACAGTACCCGCATGATCGACCTGTTGGCGCCCATCGGGCGCGGGCAGCGCGGTCTGGTGGTGTCTCCGCCCAAGGCGGGCAAGACAACCATCCTCAAGCAGATCGCCAACGGCATCTCGGCCAATCATCGCGATGTGCACATGATGGTGGTACTGGTGGGCGAACGGCCCGAAGAGGTCACCGACATGGATCGGTCGGTCGAGGCCGAAGTGGTGAGCTCGACCTTTGATGAGCCGGTGCAGAACCACGCCAAGGTGGCCGAGGTTGCGCTGGCGCGGGCCAAGCGCTTGGTAGAGGTGGGCAAGGACGTGGTGATCATGCTGGACAGCATCACCCGGCTTGCACGCGCCTATAACTTGATCGTGCCTCCCAGCGGGCGTACACTCTCCGGTGGGTTGGATCCTGCCGCGGTACAGCCGCCCAAGGGCTTTTTTGGAGCGGCCCGCAAAATCGAGGAGGGTGGCAGCCTGACGATCATCGCCACCTGCCTGGTGGATACCGGCAGCCGGATGGACGATATCATTTATGAGGAATTCAAGGGCACCGGAAACATGGAGTTGCACCTGAACCGCAAGCTCGCCGAGCGCAGGATATTCCCCGCAATCGATATCGAGCGTTCGGGGACCCGGCGCGAAGAGCTCCTGCTGGAGCCCGAAGTGCTCTCCAGGGTGTGGCTGCTGCGCCGCATGACGGACACCATCGGCTCCTTTGAGTCAGTGGAGCCCATCCTGGACCGGTTGCGCCGCACCAAGTCCAACGAAGAGTTCCTCAAGACACTCAACAAGGACGTATAGCCCATGTATGGTTCACGAGCACTGGCACGGGTAGTGCTCAGCAGGGCAGAGCGACGTCGGCCCCTGCAGATAGAGATACCGGCCTCTTGGCGGCAATTGCCCACGCTGTCGCGCTATGCCGGGCATGTGATCCTCACGGCGTTGTTCGTCATCCTGCTGTACGGCGTTTCTGCCGGTCGTCTGGGCCTTTCCAGCCTGGATCGTTGGGTGGGCAGGGGACGCAGCCTGGGCTCCAGCGCCTATCTCTCCGGCAGCTATGACTATCTCAGTGCCTATGCCCGCGCGGAAACCGGTGAACGGTATCTGGAGCAGGAAACAGTCCCCTATACCATGATTTCCTGGAGCGAGACGCTCCCCCAGGTTGCCGAGCCCAGGCGTTTGGTGCGTACCAGCATCACCATGTATACCGTGCAGGCGGGTGATACGTTGATTCAGATCGCCAACGCCTTTGGGTTGCAGCCCACTTCGCTGCTGTATGCCAACGAAACGCTGGCCGGCCAGAATGACACCTTAAAGATCGGCCAGGAGCTGGTCATTTTGCCGGTGGATGGTGCCTACCACAAGGTCGCTCGGGGCGAAACGATCCAGTCGATTGCGGCGCGGTACAAGGTCGAGACCGATGTGATCGCGCAATATCCAGGCAACAAACTGGAGCCGCCCTACTCCTTGCAGGCAGGCCAGTATCTGATCATTCCGGGGGGCACTCGGCCCTACGTTCCGCCCCAGGTCCAGACCTACTCACGCTCCACTGGAACCACCGTGTCGGCGGCACCGGCTGCCTCTACAGAAACAGCGGCGGCGGAGGCGGTGCCTGCACAGGGTGGCACATCGGGAACCGGACAGTTCGCCTGGCCCATGAGCGGCAAGATCAGCCAGGGATACTGGCAGGGACACCGGGCCATCGACATCTATGCGCCGCGCGGCACTCCGATCATTGCGGCGGATTCAGGCACCGTGGCTGCCGCAAACTGGGCCCAGGGATATGGCCGCATGGTGGTGATAGATCACGGCAACGGGTACCAGACGCTTTATGCGCACATGGACGCCTTTTTCGTGCAGCCCGGGCAGGCCGTCAACAAGGGCGATGTCATTGGCAAGTGTGGCAGCACTGGCAACTCGACGGGACCCCACGTGCACTTTGAGGTGCGCAGCGGCGGCTCGCTGCTCAATCCGTTCAACTATCTTCCCTGATCGCGGGATGCTCAACAGGCGCCCCTGAGACCTCTCAGGGGCGCCTGTTTCTTTTTTCGGATCATTGAGGCCCCAGCCATGTTCGGCTAGGGAGATTCTGCCTCGAAAGGAGTTGGGGTCTCCAGGGGAGGCTCTGGAGTCGCCACAGGAGATGCCTCCGGTGTGGCCGTTTCCGCTACCGGTGTGGCAGTGGGGCTGGGAGCGAGTGTCTCTG
>JAAYED010000227.1 GCA_012728955.1 Chloroflexota bacterium | reverse complement strand
GCTGCTGCCCGCGGGCTCGGCTGGATCCATGTGCCCCTGCTGGACGCGCAAGAGATCGCGGTGCCGGGCAGCCTTTCACGCTGCATACGCGTACTCTTGCTCTGGAATACCGAGACCATTGCTAGTGATGTTCAGCATATCTACTTGCGTGAGGCGCGGTCGCTGAGGCCCGATCTGGCTCAACCCGCTCCCAAGGAGGGACCACGATGATCCTCGTTATGCGCCGTAGCGCTACTCCGGAGCAGGTGCAGGCGGCGGTGGACCGCATCCAGGCCTTGGGATGCCAAGCGCATCTTTCTGCTGGAGAGGAGCGGACCATCATCGGCGTCATCGGAGATAGGCGGCAGCTGGATGAAGGAGTCTTTGACCTGCTAGAGGGGGTGGAGCAGGTTGTCCGCATCCTCAAACCCTACAAGCTGGCTGGCCGGGACTTTCACCCCCTGGATACGGTTGTGCCACTCCGGGAAGACGCGATCGGCGGTCATCCCGTGGTGATCATCGCGGGTCCGTGCGTAGTGGAAAGCCGCGCGCAGATTCTGGAGACGGCCTGGGCCGTCAAAGAGGCGGGCGCGAGCGTCTTGCGAGGTGGCGCCTACAAGCCGCGAACCTCACCCTACAGCTTTCAGGGGCTGGGCGAAGAGGGGCTCGAGCTGCTCGCCGAGGCAAGCGCTGTGACGGGCATGGCGCTAGTTACCGAGGTCATGGCGCCGGAGCAGGTTCCGCTGGTGTCCGCCTGCGCCGATGTGCTGCAGGTTGGAACACGCAATATGCAGAACTATAACCTGCTCCATGCGGTGGGCGAGGCAGGCAAGCCAGTGCTCCTCAAAAGAGGTATGATGTCCACGATGGAGGAGCTGCTGATGTCTGCCGAGTACGTGCTCTCGCACAACAACCCGCATGTGATCCTATGTGAGCGCGGCATCCGCACCTTTGAGACCTACACTCGAAACACGCTGGATCTTTCCGCGATACCGGTGCTCAAGCAGCTGACGCATCTGCCCATCGTGGTAGATCCGTCCCATGCCGCCGGCAACTGGGAATGGGTGACGCCGCTCTCCATGGCAGCCGTCGCCGCCGGCGCAGACGGGCTGCTTATTGAGGTACACCCTCACCCTGATCAAGCGCTCTCCGATGGACCGCAATCGCTCCGACCGGATCACTTTGCCCAGTTGGTTACCCGCGTCAGGGCAGTGGCCCAGGCCGTAGGCCGAGACCTGTAAGGATGCTATGTCAATGATTCTGCGCGATGCTCGCGTTACTATTGTGGGGCTTGGGCTCATGGGCGGCTCGCTTGCCGCCGCCCTCAGCCGCTCTGGCGCCTGCCGTGAGGTAGTGGGCGTCGCACGGCGAGAAGGCGTGGTGCGGACCGCCCGCGAGCTGCGTTTCATCCATTGGGGCACCACAGATCTCGCCCAAGGAGTTCAGGGGGCTGACCTGGTAGTGCTTGCCACCCCAGTGCGCAGCATCGTGCATACCATCACCCAGATCGGGCCGATGCTGGCGCCAGACTGCGTGTTGCTCGACGTCGGATCAAGCAAGAAGGCTATCTGCAAGGCAATGGCCAACTTGCCAGCCCACGTACAGCCCATTGGGGGGCATCCTATGTGTGGCAAAGAGTCCGCTGGCCTGATGGTTGCCGAGCCGGATCTGTTCCTGAGCAAAGTGTTCGTACTGTGCCCTCTCGAGCGCACGGCGCCCGCCGCCTTGGCGCTGGCTCGCGAAGTGGTAACTGCAGTCGGTGCACGAGAGCTTGTACTGGACCCCGAGCAACACGACCGCATGGTAGCATTGATCAGCCATCTGCCCTACCTGATGTCGATCTCACTCGTCAACGCCGCCGACACGCTCGCCGCGGACGACTCGTTGGTGTGGCGACTGGCCGCCAGCGGCTTTCGCGATACCAGCCGAGTAGCTGCGGGGAACCCCGAGATGATGCTGGATATCCTGCTCACCAACCGCGAGCCGATACGCGCTG
>JAAYED010000226.1 GCA_012728955.1 Chloroflexota bacterium | reverse complement strand
GGACATACTGTTCTTGCGCAGGCCCAAGTTCTTTATGCCGCTGGATGGCGACGAGTCCTGCTGGAGCGTGCTCTGGGGCCGTTGGTACAACTCCAAGGGCGCCCAGGGGGAGGAACCTCCCGCCGAGATCAAGGAGCTGTACGACCTGCTGGACGAGTACATGCTGACCGATGGCCAAGAGCCGGCCCGCATCGTGCTGGAGAGCCAGGCCGCCAACATCTGGACTATCGGCACGGTGGGCAACTCGCCCCACCCGCTGATCGTGCGCAATACCATGCACAATGTCAGCGAGACGGGCTATTGGGGCTGGGACAGTCTGTGGACCTACCCCGAGTTCCCCGAGCAGTGGTGGCTGGAGAGCTGAGCCACCCGTCCCACAGCTGCGCGCATCGAAAGGAGGGAGGTCCCCATGAAAGCCATCATGCTGATGTTTGACTCGCTCAACAGGCACTATCTGCCCTGTTACGGCAACCCCTGGGTGCAGGCGCCCAACTTTCAACGGCTGGCCCAGCGCACGGTGGTGTTCGACAACGCCTATGTGGGCTCCATGCCCTGCATGCCCGCCCGTCGTGAGCTGCACACCGGCCGGCTGAACTTTTTGCACCGCTCCTGGGGGCCGCTGGAGCCCTTTGACGACTCGCTGCCCGAGATCCTGCGGCAGAACGGCATCCACTGCCATCTGGCCTCGGATCACGGCCACTACTGGGAGTACGGCGGCGCCACCTATCACCAGCGCTACTCTACCTGGGCCAATGTGCGCGGCCAGGAGGGCGACCGCTGGAAGGCCCACGTGGGCGAAACCACCGCCATGAACGAGGCGCTCCAGCCGCAGGATCGGGTCAATCGGCAGTATCTCACCAGCGAGGAGCTGCAGCCGCAGACCCTGACGGTGGACGAGGGCCTGGCCTTTTTGGAAAAGAATCATGGGCAGGACAACTGGTTCCTGCACATCGAGACGTTCGATCCCCACGAGCCCTTTTACACCATGGAGCATTACAAGGCGCTCTACCCCGATGACTATACCGGGCCCGATTTCGACTGGCCCCCCTACCGACCGGTGGATGAGAGCGAGGAGCAGGTGCAGCGGGCGCGGAACAACTATGCCGCCCTGGTGACCATGTGCGATCGCAATCTTGGCCGCGTGCTGGATGCGCTGGACCGCTACCAGCTGTGGGACGACACGCTGTTTATCGTCAACACCGACCATGGCTTTATGCTGGGTGAGCACGACTGGTGGGCCAAGTGCGTAATGCCCTTTTATGGCGAGGTGGCCCACACCCCGCTCTTTATCTGGGATCCCCAGGTGGGCCGGGCGGGGGTGCACGTCCGCTCCCTGGCGCAGACCATCGACCTGCCGGCCACGGTGCTGAGCTGGTTCGGGCTGCCCTGCCCGCCCGACATGGAGGGGCAGCCGCTGCAGCCGGTGCTGCGCGACGATACGCCGGTGCGCGAGGCCGGGCTGTTCGGCATCTTTGGGGGACAGGTCAACGTCACCGATGGGCGTTATGTCTATATGCGCGCGCCGGCGACGGTGGCCAACACGCCGCTCAACGACTATACGCTGATGCCCACGCACATGCGCTCCCGTTTTGCGGTGGAAGAGCTGCGGGACATGACGCTGCACCCGCCGCTGCCCTTTACCAAGGGCGTGCCGGTACTGCAGATCCCCACCCGGCGCCCCACCGTGATGCGCAGCGTTGCGCCGCTGATGAACACGGTGCTGTACGACCTGCAGAACGATCCGGGGCAGGAGCATCCGCTGGATGACCCGGTGCAGGAAGCGCGCATGATCGGCCTGCTGCTGAAACTGATGCAGGCCAACGACGCGCCGCCAGAGCAGTACCAGCGGCTGGGGCTGCCCCAGCCGGAATAGCAGACAGCGGGGATCCCGCCGGTGCCTTGGCCGCAAAGGCAGCGCCCCCGGCGGGACTTGCCTGCCCGGCGCAACGGCGGTGACTGCCGGCGGGGGCGTGATCCCCTGCCTGCGCGGCGCCGGCCCATTCAAAGCACCCCACAGGAGCGCCACCGGCGGGACCTGCCTGCCCGGCGCAACGGCGGTGACTGCCGATGGGAGCGTGATCGCTGGCCGGCGCGGCGCCGGCCCCGTGAAGGCACCCCACAGGAGCGCCCCCGGCGGGACTTGCCTGCCCGGCTCATCGGCGGGGACTGCCTGCTGGGGCGTGATCCCTGGCCTGCGCAGCGCCGGCCCCGTGAAGGCGCCTCACAGAAGCGCCCCCGGCGGGACCCCCTGCCCGGCGCATCGGCGGGGACTGCCTGCTGGAGCGTGATCCTTGGCCTGCGCGGCGCGCCGGCCCCGTGAAGGCACCCCACAGGAGCGCCCCCGGCGGGACCTGCCTGCCCGGGGGCTCGCCAAACGCACAGCGGGTGCCGGCGTGATCCCTGGCCGGCGCGGCGCCGGCCCCCTTTGCCCGCGGCAGGGGGTAGCGGCGGAGGCCTGCCTGCGCTATCATATCCCCATGAGGCTATCCACCCTATCGGCAGCAACGGGGTTCTCCGCAGCATGACGCGCCACTCGCCCGTGCAGGATCGTCCCCATCAACCGGCAGCCAGCACCCGGGTGCGCATCCTCGGATCCTACATGGGCATCCTGGCGGTGGCGCTGGTTTTCAGCCTGCTGCTGCTCTTTACGGTGCTCTACCTGCAGGAGAGCGAAGAGATCGACCTGCGCATGACCCAGGTGGTGGACGAGCTGGAGCGGCTCTCGGCAGACGTCAATCCCTACAGCGGGCAGCCCTTTGGCAACGACCTGCAGACCCTGTTCGACGTGTACCTCAGCCGCACCGCGCCCTCGCCGGGCGACGCCTACTATGCACTGATCGGCGGGCTGCCCTATGCCTCCAGCGTCACCCCGGCCCAGCTGCTGAGGGACCCCAATCTGGTGGCGCAGTGGGCCGCCCTCGCCGAACCCACCCGGGCTGAGGTGGAGACCCCGTATGGGCGCATCCGCTACCTGGCCATCCCCGTGGTGCCCCAGCAGGGCACCCCCGGGCTGTTCGTGGCGGTGAACTTTTTGGATTCCTCCATCGGGCGGCTGCAGCGCACGGTGCGCATGGGGGGCCTGGTATTCGCGGGCGTGTTTGCCATCGTGTCGCTGGTGGCCTGGTACGCCGCCGGCCGCGTGCTGCGGCCCATCCGCCTGCTCACCGAGGCCGCCCGGGAGATCGAGGACACCCGCTGGAGCCAGCGCATCCCGGTGCACGGCGACGACGAGATCGCGCACCTCACCGCCACCTTTAACGCCATGCTCGATCGGCTGGAGAGCGCCTTTCAGACCCAGCGGCGCTTTATCGACGATGCGGGCCACGAGCTGCGCACCCCCATCACCATCGTCCGCGGGCACCTGGAGCTGGCCAGCCCCGAGGCCGGCGACTGGCCCGAAGTGCGCGCCCTGGTGCTGGACGAGCTGGACCGCATGTCGCGCATGGTGGAGGACCTGCTGCTGCTGGCGCGCTCGGAGCAGCCCGCCTTTTTGGTGCTGCACCCCCTGGACGTGGATGCCTTTACCGCCGAGGTGTTCGCCAAGGTGGCGGCCCTCTCGGCCGAGCGGCAGTGGCGGCTGGCCGAGGCGGCGCCCCTGGTGCTGCGGGCCGATCGCGATCGGCTGACCCAGGCGCTGATGAACCTGGCCCGTAACGCCGTGGAGAACAGCCCCGCCGGCTCCTGCATCACCCTGGCCAGCCGGCGTGAGGGGCGCTCGGTTGCCTTTTCCGTGCAGGATGAGGGCCGCGGCGTGACGCAGGAGGAGCGCCAGCGCATTTTCGACCGCTTTGCCCGGGGGAGCGCCGGCACGCGCAACGCAGGCGGCGTGGGCCTGGGGCTGGCCATCGTCAAGACCATCGCCGAGGCCCACGGCGGCCATGTGCAGGTGGACTCGGCGCCCGGCCAGGGGGCCACCTTTACTCTCTACCTCCCCACCGACCAACAGGAGGCCAGCCCGTGAACCGCATTCTGATCGTCGAAGACGAGGCCCGCATCGCCTCTTTTCTGGAAAAGGGGCTGCGCGCCCAGGGATTCACCAGCCAGACCGTGGCCAGCGGGCGCGAGGCCATCCTGGCCGCCCGCGATGCCGATTTCGACCTGATGGTGCTGGACCTGGGCCTGCCCGATATGGACGGCCACCGCGTGCTGCGCGAGATCCGCGCCCGCGGCGAGCGGCTGTGTGTGATCATCCTCACGGCGCGACAGACGGTATCGGAAAAGGTGGCCGGCTTTGACGAGGGCGCGGATGATTATGTCACCAAGCCCTTTGCCTTTGACGAGCTGCTGGCCCGCATCCGCGCCCGGCTGCGCCCGGCGGGAGAGGCCGAGCCCGAAACGCTCAGCGCCGGCCCGGTGACGCTGCACCTGCTGAGCCGCACCGCCACCGTGGGCGATACGGTGGTAGAGCTCTCCACCCGCGAGTTCCAGATGGCCGAGACGCTGCTGCGCAGCCGCGGGCAGGTGCTCTCGCGAGAGCAGCTGCTCTCGCGGGTGTGGGGCTATGACTATGACCCGGGCTCGAACGTGGTGGACGTGTACATCGGCTATCTGCGCCGCAAGCTGGGCGATGGCGTGATCGAGACGGTGCGCGGGGCGGGCTACCGCGCGGTATAGCGGCGCCTGGAACCGATCGGCAGAAATGGGCGAGATGAGAACTTGCTCATCTCGCCCTTAGATTGTCTTCATCAGGCTGCGCTACCCTGAGGTCGAGAGGGACCGGAGCGCCCCTCGGCAGACCTGGTACCGCGGGCACACGCCCTCACCCAGCGGAGGACGCAGTTATGAAGACAAACAAACCATTGACACAGCGGGCGCGATGGCGGCTGGCGGCGGCCACCGGGGTGCTGGCCTTGAGCGGCCTGGGCTGGACCCTGGTGAACGCCCAGGGCACGGCGCCCGCCGAGCCCGTGCGGATGCGGGATGTGCTGCCGCTGAGCGCGGTCCACGCCATTCCGGCGCTGAGCGAAGAACTGCAGCCGCTGCCCACGCCAGAGCCCACGCCGCTCCCCACGCCACGGGAGATCACGCTACTGCCGTCGCCGGCGCCGGTCACCGAGACGCCCTTTGACACCCCTCCGGGGGTCACCGAGAGCGTGATGGATCCCACCGCGGCCGCCAGCCCTGCCTCAGTCGGCTCGGTGGTCAGCCCGGTATCGCCGGTCACGGTGGCCAGCCCGGTGGAACCCGTCTCTGTAGAGAGCCCGGTGGACCCCGTCTCTGTAGAGAGCCCGGTGGACCCCGTCTCTGTGGAGAGCCCGGTGGATCCCGTCTCTGTAGAGAGCCCGGTGGATCCGCCCTCGGCGCAGAGCCCGATGGACCCGGTGTCGGTGGAGAGCGCCGACGCCTCGGGCGACTGACGCCTCGGGCGACGGACGCCCGGCGGCGGGCAAGCGGAACGGTCCGTTGGGGGCGCCACCCACACCCCCGGCGGGCCCTTCCATCTCGGCAGCCCTTTCGATGAGAAAACTCTCATGCTGCTCTTAGTCTGGGATCATCTTGCGGCCCCATAATAGCGTTATGGACGAGTCCAGGATCCGCCTGTATGCCCTGCGCGACCCGGCGCTGCCGGCGCTCCCCACCCTGCTGGGGCGGGAGGCGCGGGAGGTGCTGCAGGCGGCCCTGGAAGAGGCCATGGCCCAGGGCGCAGTGCCGGCCGGCACGGTGCTGCACGGCTGGCATCCGCAACAGGTGCTCTGGCACCCGGAGCGCGCCCTGACGGTGGTTTATGATGTGCGCCTGCGGGACGGCGCCGGCCAGAGCCTGCACGACCTGGTGGTGGCCAGCACCGGCGCGGGGATGCCAAGCGGCGCGCTGCGTCTGGAGCAGGCCGGCCAGCAGGTGGCCCTGTGGACCGCCGCCAACGATCCGCGCCTGCCGGGGCTGGCGGTGGCGCTGCATCCCCAGCGGCTGCGCGCTCTGCTGGCGGCGCTGGGCCTGCGGGCGGCGCGCATCCTGCCGCGCCTGCGCTCTTACCGGCCGGGCAGCCGCGCCGTGGTCGAGGTGCAGGCCGATGATCAGCGGCTGTATATCAAAGTGGTGTCTCCCCAACAGGTGGCTGCGTTGCAGAGGCGGCATGCTCTTCTCTCCCGGCATCTGCCGACGCCCCGCAGTCATGGTTGGTCCGCCGAGCATGGTCTCGTGACTCTCGAGGCCATGCCCGGCTTTACTTTACGACAGGCACTGTCGGATCCGGCGGCGGCGCTGCCCGCTCCGGCGGTGATCGCGGATCTGTTACAGCAGCTGCCCGACACAGAGGATCAGCGCCCCGCGCCCGATCCGGCCGCCATGCTGCGGACGGCCAGCACGCTGCTGGAGCATGTGCTGCCCGAACTGGCGCCCCGCCTGGAGCGCCTGGTGCAGGGGCTGCTGGCCCCCGGGACCACCGGCCCGCGGCAGCCGGTGCATGGCGACCTGCACGACGGGCAGATCACCGTGGTGGAGGGACGCATCACGGGGCTGCTGGATGTGGATACGGTGGGGCTGGGCCACCGGGTGGACGACTGGGGCAACCTGGCGGGCCATCTGGCCACCCGCATGGAGGGCACCGGCGGCATCGCCCGGGCGCGCATCCAGGAGTACGGGCGGCAGGTGGCGGCGCTGGCCGATGGGCTGGTGGATCCGGCCACCTTTCGACGGCGCGCCGCCGGCGTGGCCCTGGCCCTGGCCACGGGGCCCTTTCGCGTGCTGACGTCCGATTGGCCGGCAGAGACGCGGCGCCGCGTGGCGCTGGCCGAGCGCTGGCTGGAGAGCGCCCGCAACGTGGCAGCCCCACGGATGGAGCGGCGGACCTCGGCGACGGGCAGATCGACCAGCCCGGCCGCTGCCACGGCCACGGCCGTGGCTTTGGAAGGAGGCGGATGAGGCCATGAGCGCACGCAAAGGGGTGACCCAGCGGGCCCGATGGACCCTGGCGGCAGCCACGGGGGTGCTGGCGCTGAGCGGCATCGGCTATTCGCTGGCCCGTGCCGACAGCGCATCCGTGCGGGGGCCGATCCTGCTGCACGATGTGGTGCCTGTGGAGCACGTGGCGCCGCCCACCACGGAGCAGTCCAGCGAGCCCAAGGTCTTGCCCGCCAAGCTGCTGCGGGGGCAGGAGACGGCCTATGACAGCACCTGGATCCAGGAGATGTTGATCTCGCCGGCCGCCACGCCCTTTGATTCGCCCGCTGAGGTGGTGCCCATCGGTCCGCTGGAGCCCACGCCCACGCCGGTGCCCACTCTGGTGCCCGTGGAGCAGCCCGCACCGGTGACGCCGGTACCTGCGCTGCCGCCGGTGGCGACGGCGATCCCGCCGGAGCAGGATCGGTCCCCGGAGCACGGACAGCCCATCTCGGTGGACAGCCCGGTGGATCCACAGCCGTTGGATCCGGTTTCCGTCCCGGACCCGGACCAGGGCCAGGACGACAGCGTCTGATCCCGGGCCCGCACTGGCCCTGAAACCGCCCGAGGGGCAGCCGCACGGCTGCCCCTCGGGTTCTGTCGGTGGAGCACACCGGGCCAAGGCGGCACCTCGCGGCCCGCGGTGGCCGCCCGGACGGAGACATGCGGCGGCGTGCCGGGGCCGCGGGCACAACTCGCCGCGCAGGGGTTGACGGCGCGCCGCGGCCGCGATATGCTGGCCGGCAGAGGGCCCAGGGCAGCGCCGCCGGAACCGCGCCGCTCAATACCGCCCCGGAGCGTGCGATGCCCAAACTGCGCCGCTTTTTGTCGTATTACGGCCCTTACCGCATCGCCTTTATCACCGTCATGCTGGCCGCCGGCGCCTCTGCCGGCCTCTCCCTGCTCTTTCCCCTGGTGATCCGCCACATCACCGGCGTGATCCTCACCGGCGACCACGCCACCGCGCCCGCCGCGCTGTTGCGTATGGGCGCCCTGATGCTGCTGATCGCCGTGGCCGAGCGGGCCTGCAACGCCTACTTTGACTATCGCGGGCATGTGATCGGTGCCGAGATGGAGCGCGACATGCGCAACGAGCTCTTTGCGCACCTCACGTGCCTCTCGCACCGCTTTTTCGATCGGCAGCGCACCGGCCAGCTGCTCTCGCGGGTGACCTATGACCTGTTGATGCTGGCCGAGCTCTTTCACCACGGCCCCGAGGATCTGGCGGTGTACATCGTGCGCTTTGTGGGCGCCTTTGTGATCCTGATCCGCATCGATCCGCGGCTGACCCTGGCGGTGTTTGCCTTTTTGCCGGTGATGGCCTGGTTCGCGGTGCACTTTACCGGTCGGCAGCGCGCCGCCTGGACGCGCAACGCCGAGCGGATCGCCGATATCAACGCCACCGTGGAGGACGCCATCTCGGGCATCCGCACGGTCAAGTCCTTTGCCAACGAGTGGCTGGAGGTGGAGCGCTTTCGCGATCGCAACGAGCGCTTTTTGGGCAGCCGCAAGGGGATCTATGGCGCCGAATCGGTCACCTATCAGGGGGTCGAGTTCTTTACCCGGCTGATCACCATCACCGTGGCGGTGTACGGCGGCCTGCGGATCGTGGGCAGCACGCTGGCGGTGCCCGACCTGATCACCTATCTGCTGTATGTGGGCTATATCGTCGAGCCGGTGCAAAAGCTGACCCACATCATCGGGCAGTATCAGGAGGGGCTGGCGGGTTTCGATCGCTTTCTGGAGGTGCTGGCGCTGGCCCCCGACGTGGCCGAGGCGCCGGACGCCATCGATCCCGGCCAGGTGCGTGGCGAGGTCCAGTTCCGCCAGGTGGGCTTTTCCTACGGCGAGGGCTATGAGCATGTGCTGCAGGATGTTTCGCTGGTGGTGCCCCCCGGGCAGTACGTGGCGCTGGTGGGTCCCTCGGGGGTGGGCAAAACCACCTTTTGCTCGCTGATCCCGCGCTATTACGACGTCAGCGAGGGCCAGATCCTGCTGGATGGGGTGGACATCCGCCGGCTCAAGCTGGAGGCGCTGCGGCGTAATGTGGGCGTGGTGCAGCAGGATGTGTACATGTTCGCCGGCACGGTGCTGGAGAACATCGCCTATGGCCGACCGGGGGCCAGCCGCGAGGAGGTAATCGAGGCGGCCACCCGGGCCGACGCCCACGCATTCATCACGCGGCTGCCCCAGGGCTATGACACGGACATCGGCCAGCGCGGGGTGACCCTGAGCATGGGCCAAAAGCAGCGCCTCAGCATCGCCCGGGTGTTCCTGAAGGATCCGCCGGTGCTGATCTTTGACGAGGCCACCAGCGCGCTGGATTACGAGAGCGAAAAGGTGATCCAGGGGGCGCTGGAGGCGGTGGCCCGCGGGCGGACCACCTTTGTCATCGCCCACCGGCTCTCGACCATCCGCAATGCCGAGCGCATCGTGGTGCTGGGGGATGGGGGCATCTCCGAAGAAGGCACCCACGAGGAGCTGCTGGCGGTGAACGGGACCTATGCGCGGCTGTATCAGATCCAGTAGCAGGAGGGCGACATGACGCGCTCGCAATGGCTGGCGCTGAGCACCGCCCCGGAGACGGGGCGGGCGACCATGGGCGCGCTGCTGGCGCGCTTTGGCAGCCTGGAGCAGGCCCTGGCCGCCAGCGACGAGAGCCTGGCGCAGACCAGCCGCCGCATGACGCCGGCGGTGATCGCGCATGTGCGGGCCCACGCCGACGACCCCGATCCCGCCGAGGGGCTGGCCCGCCGCAGGGTGCAGCTGGTCACCCCGGAGGACGCGGCCTACCCCGCCCGCCTGCGGGACCCGGGGATCGATCCGGCGGTGCTGTACGTGCGGGGCAGTCTACTGCCCGCCGACGGGCTGGCGGTGGCGGTGGTGGGCTCCCGGGCGCCCAGCCCCGAGGGGCTGACGGCGGCGCGCACCGTGGCCGGGGAGCTGGCGCGGCGTGGCGTGACGGTGGTGAGCGGCCTGGCCATCGGCATCGACAGCGCGGCGCACCGGGCGGCGCTGGAGGCCGGGGGCCGCACGCTGGCGGTGCTGCCCAGCGGCTGCTGGGCGGTGCACCCCCGCAGCAACCGGCAGCTGGCCGAGCGCATCGCCCGGCAGGGGGCGCTGCTCTCTGAATATCCTCCGGACGACCGCATCGTGCCGGAGCGGCTGCTGGTGCGCAACGCGCTGATTGCCTCGCTCTGCCTGGCCATGGTGGTGGCGGATTGCGCCCTGCCCACCGCCGGCCAGCGCGATCCGGGGACGCTGCACGCCGCCCGGCGGGCGCTGGGCTGCGGCAGGCGCTTGTTTGTGGCGCCGCCGGCGGCGCGGGCGGCGCAGCGGCTGGCGGGCCGCGAGGGGAACTCTACGCTGCACCCACTGGATCCGGATGCGGTGGACTGGGACGCCTGGGTAGCCCGGCTGCAGGAGCTGCCACGGGGGCTGGAGCGCCGCCGGCAAGGCAGCCTCTGGTAGCTGCGGCGGAGCGCTGGTCCGAGGCGCGCACGGGTCCGCCGCCCGGAAGAGAGAATGCCGCAGGCGGGCCGGCGGCGCTCACCGGGCGCACCGCCCGCCAAAGCGCGTGGGCAATGCCGGCCACGCTCCGCCGTGACGGCCAGCTGCCCGGCAGGGGCCACGCACCGCCGGCAGGGGTTGCCACCATCCTCGCCCCGCGTAACGCACGGCAAGGTCCGAGCTGCAAGGCTGCACCGCCCTGCCCCATGGAATGGCCGCCCTGACCGAGAAGAGGCAGCCCCCGGGTCCGCCTGCCCCCACTTGAAAGGCACACCGGACTGGGCCGGCCGCCCTCTGCGGCGGGCACGACAGAGCGCGCTGGCCGCGGCCGGGTCACAGGGCTGCCGGCGGCGTTCCAGCCCATCTCCCTCCCCGGGGCGGCCCGATTTCCTGCTGCGGCCCAAGCAGAGTACACTTGTCTGCACCTGCGCGCCCCAGGGCGGCAGGCCGGGCGCCGGGCCGCCCCCGCGCGAACGCCCCGCCCGACCTTGTTTCAGGAGGTATCCTGGCATGAAGACAGGTTGGCGTCATTCCCTGTTGCCGCTGCTCCTGCTGGCGGCGCTGCTGCTGGCAGCCTGCCAGCCCGGCACGAGCGGTGGACAAGCCACACCCGTCGGCGGCACTACCGCGGCCACGGCGACCGCTGCACCGGCCACCGCTGCGCCCCAGGGCGCCACGCCGGCGACGGGCGCCACGGCCGCACCGGCCGGCGAGATCGACCCCGACAGCTACCAGGGGGTCCCCGCGGGGATCACCGAGGAGGGCTATGCCTATCTGGGCGATCCCAACGCGGCCATCACCATGGAAGAGTTCACCGACTATCTGTGCCCCTTTTGCCAGCGGCACGTGGCCGAGACCGAGCCGCTGCTGATCGAACAGTACATCCGCAGCGGCCAGCTGCGCCTGGTGTTCCGCGATTTCCCCATCGCCAGCAACCACCCCACCGCGCATTTCGGCCACGAGGCCACCGTCTGCGCGGCGGAGCAGAGCGCGGGGCTCTTTTGGGCCATGCATGAGCGGGTGTTCGCCGAGGGCGGCGTGTGGGGCGCGGCCGATGCCGCCAGCTATATGCGCGATCTGGCGCAGGAGCTGGGCGCCGACATGGCCGCCTATGACGCCTGCATCGCCTCGGAGCGGCCGGCGGCCATCCTGGAGGCCACCCGCGAGGATGTGAACCGCTATGGCTACAGCGTGACGCCCATCTTTCGCATCACCCGGCAGGGCAGCGAAGAGGCCTGGACGGTGCGCGGCGCCCAGCCGCTGACGGCCTTTTCCAACGTGATCGATGCGCTGCTGGCGGGCAACACGCCGGTGCCCGAGCCCACGCCCGATCCGGAGGCCATCTTCCCGCCCTGGATGCGCAGCGCCAGCATGGCGCCCGATCCCGACCGGCCGGGCTATACCCTCAACGGCGATGCCTTCAAGGGCAACCCCGAGGCGCCGGTGACGGTGATCGAGTTCTGCGACCTGATGGATGCCGGCTGCCGTGAGTTTGCCCTCAAGGTCCAGAGCGGGCTGGATGAGGCCTTTGTGGAGCCGGGAGTGGTGTATTGGGTGTTCAAGCACCTGCCGCAGCGGGCCAATGCGGGCTCGACCCTGGCGGCTGCCGCCGCCGAGTGCGCCGGCGCCCAGAACAAGTTCTGGGAGATGCAGGTCGCCCTGCTGGAGGGGAACGAGCGCTGGGCCGTGGCCGATCCGGTGCCCGAGCTGCAGGCCATCGCCGGCGAGGTGGGGCTGGATGCCGAGGCCTTTGCCACCTGCCTCGACGGGCGCTGGGCCATGGAGCAGATCGTGTACGACCAGGCGGACGCCATCCAGCTGGGGGCGGGCCTGCCGGTGCTGGCAGTGATCGCCGGCAGCGACGTCAAGGGCTACCCGATGACGGCGACGCTGGACGAGCTGACCAGCGTGCTGGCGGAGGCGGCCAACAGCGTGGAGTGAGGCGCCCTCTCGGCGCGGGCCTGCAGTTCACCGGAGGGAGCCTGGCTCCCTCCGGTTGCTTTCCGGGGGGACAGCCCTCGGGCCGGCAGAACCAAGGGGGGGCGTGCGGCCCAGGGCCGCTGTGTCCCGTACACGGGCCCGGGCAGCCGGCATGGACTGAGGCAGGGCTCGGACTCGACACACCACGTGGGGCCGGATGCCGGACCGCCGCCGCTGTCCACATGCCGCGCCCCTGCCACCGTCCAGCGGAACCGCTCACAGGGGGAGCCAGGCTCCCTCCTGTTGCTGTTGCCGGGCCGGCCTCCGCAGGCCGGCAAGACCACGGGGAGGCCTGCGGGAGGGCCGCCATGTGACGGCGCCTGAGGCAGGCCCGGGCAGCGGGAGATAGGCGTCAGCTGAGACAGTCCCTCCGGTCTCGAGCCGCGGTTGGAGCTGGATGCTAAACATCCGCGGGCGGCCGCAGGCGGCCATCCTGCGACCGGCCCATGTCAGTGTTTTCAGGAGGGCGCCTGCGCACCCTCCTGTTGCCCGTTTGGAAAGCCTTCACGGGGTCGCCGGTGGCGGCCAGCGACGGTCGCACCCGTTGACCTCCCCGCCCTAGTAGCGCAGCAGGGCGGCTACGGCGCCGCCGCCGGGCACCTCCTCGGGCGCCACGCTGAACACCGTGCCGCTGTTGCGCAGGGTGAGCAGCGCCGCCAGGTCCAGCAGGTCGCCGTCGGCGGGCTCGGGCTCGTCGTGCAGGGCCACGGCCCCGCTGGCCTCATCCAGCGCACCCCATACCTGGGCGCCCAGGGCCACAAAGAGCGCCTCCACCCGGCCATGCAGCGCGGCCGCCAGCACCTCCTGCAGATCGCTGGCGGTGCGGCCAGTGCCCGCCAGGGCGGCATAGCGCTGGGCGGCGGCGGCGCGGGCGCGGTCAAAGCGCTCTGCCACCAGGGGCCAGGCCGCCTCCCGCAGCTCCTCGGGGCGCATCTGCTCCGGGCTGCCCACGATGCCCTGCTCCACCAGATGGGGCCAACCCGACACCTGCCGATAGAGATTCTGCAAATAATCCACCCCGGCCAGTACCAGCGGCGCGGCGCTGTCGCCCAGCCAGGCGCGCAGGGCCGTATCGATGCGCGTCAGCCAGCTGCGCAGGCGATCTTCGGCCAGCTCGGCGGCGTTGGTGCCCTGCCAGCCGGTGCGTTCGCCCGAGGGGCTGGGTCCGCGCACCTGATAGCGATAGGAGGAGGGCAGATCTTGGTTTTCCTCCAGGATGCCCTGGGGCAGATCGGGGATGAGGTTGGGCACGTCGATCTCGTTGACGTGGGTGCGGGTGGCCTCCAGCAGACGCACCTGACCCTGGGCCAGCGCCAGGATGTAATAATCGCCATCGCCGGTGACCAGCGGCAGCAGGGGCTTGCAGTGAAAGCGGCCGGCGATCACCAGCAGCTCGGGCACGTCGGCCATCAGGCGCCAGAGGAAAAAGGCCTCCGGCGCGGCCAGCAACGCCAGGCCATGCCCTCCGCGGGACCAAAAGAGCGAATCGGGTAGGAGGGCCACCGCCGGCGCCAGGATGGCCCGGGCCTCGGGGCCCCGCAGGCCACGGGCGCGCAGGCGCTCCTCGGCCTCGCGCAGCAGGTTGCGCAGGCGGATGCGGTCCTGTTCGCCATCGCGCAGGGGATGCAGGGGCATGTACAGCGACACGCACCATTGGGCCCGCACGGCGGCCACGGCCTGGAGATCCTGCAGCGTAAAGGTATCCATGCACACCTCCTCGTGGGCGCCCCGGCGCGCGCCGACGCAGGTGCACCACGGGCGCACAGGCGAGGCGCCGAGGCTGCGGAATAAGAGGGGGCGGCGGGCTGCCGCCCGTCACTGGCTGCAGTATACCCGCGGGATGGGGCGCCGCGCAAGGGGCAGCGCCCCTGTCCTGTGCCGGCCATCGGCTTGGGATCGTGGGACAATGGGTGTAGAATGCAAAATGGTGCCATTGGGGCGCCCCATCGATGTTCCCCTGTGCAGGAGTGGCCATGCCCAATACCCGATCTGCTGAGGACCCTTCCCTCGCCACCGGCGGGCAACCGGCGGACGAGGCTATCCAGTGGCACGCGCTCAGCGAGCAGGATGTCGCCGAGCGTCTGCACACCGATCCCGCTCTGGGGCTGGAAGAGGCCGAGGTGGCCCGCCGACGGGCCCAGTATGGCAGCAACGAGCTGGTGGCGGCACCCCGCCCCACCTTTCTCAAGCGGCTGATCGCCCAGTTCAACGATTTTATCGTCATCATTCTGATCGTGGCGGCCATCCTGTCGGCCATCCTGGGTGATTATGTCGAGGCGGCCGCCATTATCGCCATCGTGATCCTGAATGCGGTGCTGGGCCTGGTGCAGGAGGGGCGCGCCGAGGCCGCCCTCGAGGCGCTGCAGAAAATGGCCGCGCCGCTGGCCCAGGTGATCCGCGGGGGGCATCGCCAGTCGGTGCCGGCCAGCGCCCTGGTTCCCGGCGACGTGGTGCTGCTGGAGGCGGGCAACAATGTGCCCGCGGACCTGCGGCTGATCGAGACGGTGAACCTGCGCATCGAGGAGGCGGCGCTCACCGGCGAGTCGCACGCGGTGGAAAAGGACGCCCACGCCCTCCTGCGGCAGGATGCCTCGCTGGGCGACCGGCTCAACTCAGCCTTTATGGGCACCGTGGTGGCCTATGGCCGCGGCACCGGCGTGGTCTCGAGCACCGGCATGCACACCCAGATCGGCATGATCGCCACCATGCTGCAGAGCGTGGGGCAGGAAGAGACGCCGCTGCAGCGCCGGCTGGCCCAGCTGGGCAAGTGGCTGGGCATCGGGGCGCTGGTGGTGTGCGCGCTGGTGTTTCTGGTGGGCATCTGGCGCGGGTACGACGCCGTGGAAATGTTCCTTGTGGCGGTGAGCCTGGCGGTGGCGGCGGTACCCGAGGGGCTGCCCGCCGTGGTGACCATCACGCTGGCGCTGGGCATGCGCGAGATGATCGAACGGCACGCGCTGATCCGGCGGCTCTCCTCCGTCGAGACGCTGGGCTCGACCACGGTGATCTGCTCGGACAAGACGGGCACCCTCACCCAGAACGTGATGACCGTGACCCGGCTGTGGGTGGATGGCGCCACCATCACCGTGCGGGAGGGGGGCGACCCCTGGCACAGCGTGGGCGCCAACGCCTTTTATCATGACGAGCGGCCAGTGGATTTAAAGGCCTGGCCCGCCGCCACGACGGCGCTGTGGGCTGCGGCGCTGGCCAACGACGCCGTGATGGAGCCCGATGCCGAGCAGGACGCCGGCTTCAAGTTCGTGGGAGATCCCACCGAGACGGCGCTGCTGGTGGCCACCGCCCGGGCGGGCTGGAGCCGCGCCCAGCTGGAGGAGGAATACCCCCGCATCGCCGAGGTGCCCTTTGACTCGGTGCGCAAGCGCATGACCACGGTGCACGCCATCCGCACGCCGCTGGAGGAGGATCCGGGTCCAGCGAACGGCCTGCAGCAGGGCTGGGAGGTGGCCGTCAGCAAGGGCGCCCCCGATGTGCTGCTGGAGCTGTGCACCCACTATCAGACGCTGGAGGACCGCCCCGAGCCGCTGACTCCTGAGGTGCGGGCGCGCATCCTGGAGGCCAACCGCGATCTGGCGGGGCAGGCCCTGCGGGTGCTGGCGCTGGCCTACAAGGTGCAGCCGGCGGGCCTCTCCACCGCCCAGGGCGAGGAGGTCGAGTCGGACCTGACCTTTATCGGTCTGGCGGGGATGATCGATCCGCCCCGACGGGAGGTGGCCGTGGCGCACAGGGTGGCCAGCGGCGCGGGCATCCGCACCGTGATGATCACCGGAGATTACGCCAATACGGCGCTGGCCATCGCGCAGGATATCGGCATCGTGGGGCCGGAGGGCACGGTGATGTCCGGTGCCGAGCTGGAGCGGGTGAGCGATGAGCAGCTGCAGGGCATCGTGCGCAACACGCAGGTGTACGCCCGGGTGTCCCCCGAGCACAAGATGCGCATCGTGAGCGCGCTGCAGCACAACGGCGAGATCGTGGCCATGACGGGCGACGGCGTGAACGACGCACCGGCGCTCAAGCGGGCAGATATCGGCGTCGCCATGGGCATCGCGGGCACCGACGTCTCCAAAGAGGCCGCCGACATGGTGCTGACGGACGACAACTATGCCAGCATCGTGGCCGCCGTGGAGCAGGGGCGCATCATTTACGCCAATATCCGCAAGTTTGTGGGCTATCTGCTCTCCTGCAACATGGGCGAGATCCTGGTGATCTTTTTGGCGGTGCTGGCGGGGCTGCCCTCGCCGCTGACGGCCATCCAGCTGCTGTGGCTGAACCTGATCACCGACGGGGCGCCGGCGCTGGCTTTGGGGATGGAAAAGGGCGAGGCCGACACCATGGACCGCCCGCCGCGGGCGCCCACGGAGCCGATCATCAACGGGCGCATGGTGGTGACCATCGTGGTGCAGACCATCGCCATTACGGCGGCGGTGCTGGGGGCCTACCTGATCGGCCTGCGGGATACGGCCGCGGCGCCGCTCACGGCGGATACCATGGCCTTTGTGACCCTGAGCTTTTCAGAGTTGATCCGCGCACTGACCGCCCGTTCGGAGCGGCTGTCGATCTTTACGCTGGGGTTGACCACCAACAAGACCATGCTCTACTCGGTGGCGGGCTCGCTGGTGCTGCTGCTGCTGGTGGTGTATGTGCCCTTCCTGCAGCCGATCTTTGACACGGTGCCGCTGGGCTGGGCACAGTGGCGCGTGGTGGGCCCGCTGGTGTTTGTGCCGGCGGTGGCGGCCGAGATCACCAAGGCGCTGAGCAAGGATCGTCCCGGGCAGCGCACGCGCCCCTGGGCGGGCGAGGGCGCCGCGCAGGGCTGAGCGGTAAAGAGAGGACCGGCCACCAAAGCGGTGGCCGGTTTTTTTCTGGCGGGCGGAGCCGGTACGGGACTCGGGCTGTGCCAGAGGCACGGAGGGCTACTCCGCAGGGGCCGTGCCGCAGCGGTGACCAGATCCGCAGACATGTGGCTCCAGCGCCGATGCGGCAGGGCTGACGGCTCACGCCCGCCGCCGGCGGGACCTGCCCCAGCAGCAACTCCACACACCCGCCGCCGGCGGCCTCCCCTTCGCAGCGCGAACGCCGGTGAAAGAGGGCCCACCCGCCACCGGCGGTCTCTGCCTCGCGGCCCGTACGCCGGTGAAAGAAGGCCCATGCCCTGCGTTGGCGGGACCTGCCCCCCAGCAATTCCACGCACCCGGCGCCGGCGGTTCCTGCCCCAGCAGTAATTGCACGCGCCCGCCGCCGGCGGTCTCCGCTTCGCGGCCCGGACGCCGGCAAAGAAGGCCCACGCCCGGCGCCGGCTGAGTCAAGCCAGCAGGGCCTGCCCCCACCGTCGATGGTCCCGCAGGATGCCCAGCGCCGGCGGTTCCTGCCCCAGCAGCAATGGCACGCGCCCGGCACCGGCGGCCTCCGCCTCGCGGCCCGGACGCCGCTGAAAGAAGGCCCACGCGCCCGCCGCCGGCGGCCTCAGCCTCCCGACGCGGACGCTGGTGAAAGAAGGCTCACGCCCGCCGCCGGCGGGGTCAATCCAGCAGCAATTGCACACGCCCGCCGCCGGCGGGGTCAGTCCAGCAGGGCCTGCTCCCATCGTCGATGGTCCCGCAGGATGCCCAGCGCCAGCCGCAGCTCGCCGGCGGTGCCCGCCGCGTGGGCCCGTGCCTGCTGCTCGTCGTCCAGCCGGGCCACCCAGCCGCCGATGGACCAGAGGGGCTGCCGGGCGATGGCCAGCGGCAGGGCCCGCCGCTCCTCCAGCGAGAGCGGCGGGTCGGCGCCGGCATCATAGGCGGCCAGCAGCCGGCGCAGCTCTGCCAGCGTTCCCGCCTCGGTCGCCCGGCCCGGAGCCGGCGGGTGATCGCAGATCCAGAACCAGAGGGTCAGGGCCAGGTCCTCGCCACGGGCCCGCCAGCCCATGAACTCGAGATCGGCCACGTGCACCAGCCGATCGCCCTCAAAGAGCACGTTGTTGTCCCAAAAGTCCCCGTGCACCCGCTGCGGGGCGGCGGCAGGGGCCGCGGGCCGCGCCCGGCGGGCCGCCTCGAGCCCTTCCGCCAGCGCCAGCGCGTCCCGGGCGATGGCCTCCCCCGGCGGCCAGCCGCGCCAGCCTGGCTCATCGCGCCAGCGGCGCCCGCCCCGCAGGCGGAACACGC
Source organism: Chloroflexota bacterium (assembly GCA_012728955.1). GTDB lineage: Bacteria > Chloroflexota > Anaerolineae > UBA1429 > UBA1429 > JAAYED01. The sequence continues at coordinate 1,000 of JAAYED010000226.1, read as the reverse complement.
CCCGCGCCGTGGCGGCCAGGGCCCGCTGCGCCGGGATGTGGTTGGCGTACAGGGCCCCCTCCCCCGCTGCGGCGCGCCCACCGGCCTCGGCACACCAGACCTGATGCATGCGCCCCAGCAGAGAGAGGCCCTGCTCCATCCTCGGCAGGGTATGCATGACGCCATCGTGGGGCACGTACGGCTCCAGCTCGGCCAGCAGCGGGCCGGCCGGCACCTCCAGCGCAGCCCAGGGGCGCCCCTTCCCGGTGGGACAGGGCAGATTACAGGGCAGGCCGGCGGCCACCAGCGCGCCGCGGGCCCGTTGCAGCGCGCGCAGCCGACGGGGGGTGACGTGGCGGCGATAGACCCGCGCCACCAGCGGCGCGCGGCCGGGCAGATCAAGGCGCAGGTTGAGGCTGGAGGATCCGCCCAGATCGGCCACCGCCAGCGGCTCGGGCAGGGCCCAGCGCTGGCAGATGGCCTGCACCAGAGCGGGCACGAGGAGCGGCCGCGGCCCACGGCGCCCTCGATCGGCGTCGGTGCGGTCGCGCTGCTCCTCGTTCATGGATACACCTCCGGCAGGGCCGGGTCCTCTGTCAGACTGCCTCGATGGTCGAAGGGGGCTTGGTGGCCAGGTTGTAGGTCACGCTCACCACCTCGGGCACGCTGGCCAGGATCTCGTCGGCCAGGGCGCGCAGGGTCTCCCAGGGCAACCGGGTGGGCGTCGCCTCGCGGGCGTCCAGGCTGTCCCAGCAGCGCACCTCGATCTGGTTGCCATAGGCGCGGGCGCCGCCGCGCATGCCGGTGACGCGATCCTCATGCAGGATGGCCAGGTACTGAAAGGCGCCACAGCCGGCCAGATGGCGCTCGACGATGGCCGTGGCCTGGCGCACCGTGGCGATGCGCTGGCGGGTGGCCTCGCCGATCACGCGGGCGGCCAGCGCCGGCCCCGGGAAGGGCATGCGGTTCCAGCTCTCCTCCGGCAGGCCCAGGGCGGCGCCCACCCGGCGCACGCCATCCT
>JAAYED010000225.1 GCA_012728955.1 Chloroflexota bacterium | reverse complement strand
CCGCTGGCGGGCGCCCGCCACGGCCAACCCGAGGCCCATCCCCAGCCCCGAGCCCAGCCCGTACTTGACGTCAAAGAGCCGCATGGGAGGCAGGTTGGCCCGAACCATGCAGCCCGTCTCTCCCACCATAATGTGTGCGGCGCGGCCTCCGTGCTGCTCCATGGCGGCAATCAGCGCCTCAAAGAGGGGAATGTAGCCGCAGCCCTCACACAAGGGCACACGGCTGGGCATGCTGCGGTGCGCCTCGCCCTGCGGGGCCAGTCCCAGTTCGGGTGCCAGCAGGTTCAACGCCGATGCCAGGCTGGACGCCGTCAGTTCGCCCTCGGCAGGCAGCGTCCGCGTCTCCTGCCCCAACACGGTTGTTGGCAGGGAGTGGCGCTGCACCAGGCTGCGTACCTGACCTTCGACAAAGGCGCCGCCCTCTTCCACTACCAGCACACGCTGGCGCTCGCCAAGCCAGCGCAGCAGCGACTCTTCCGGCAGGGGCCAAACACTGCTCAGGGAGAGAATACTGACTTGCTGTTCGCGCCGCAGTACCTGACGGACTCGCCCCAGCGTGTGCCCCACCGACAGGATGCCGGTCGCTCCGTCACCGGCCACAGTGTCGTACGGTGATGTTTCCATGGCACGCGCCAGCTCAGCCAGGCGGCGGTGCAGCGTGTTGTGTCGCTTGACGACGGTTGCTGGCAGCACCACCCAGCGATCGCGCTTGCGGGGAAAGATGCCCGGGGCAGGGGGCAGCAGCCAGGGCGGTTGCACCATGGTGCGCTCTGACCCGAGGCTGTTGGTGATACGCACAATGATCGGCAGGCCGTGACGTTCAGACCAGGCAAAAGCCTGCACCATCAGATTCGCTGCCTGCTCGGCGCGCGTGGGCTCTACGAGGGGCACTTCGGCCGTGCGGCACAGCCAGCGGGTATCCTGCTCATTCTGCGAACCCCATCCCCCCGGATCATCGCCCAGCAGGATCACCAACCCCCCGAAACCGCCCGAGAGGCTGAAGGTAGCCAACGGGTCCAGTGCAACATTAAGCCCCACCGATTTGAGCACCACCAGCGCACGCTGGCCCGCCAACGATGCTCCAATGGCCATTTCCAGCGCCACCTTTTCGTTGGCGGCCCAATGCAGCTTGCACTGCTCGGGCGCGCTGGCACCCATGATGGCATCGAACACCGGGGTTGCAGGCGAACCGGGATACCCTGTAACCAGGGAGACACCAGCCGCCAGAGCGCCAAGGCCGAGCGCGTGGTCGCCGCGCAGGGGCGATTGAAAGCGCTCAGCCAGGGATTGCGACAGGGATGGGTTGGCGGGACTCAAGAGATCCTCCCTATGGCTCCAAAGCGATCATGCGGACGGGGAAACTGTCCAAACCGGCGATGGGAATTGGCAGGGCAAACACCGTCACCCGTGGCTGGCTGAGCCGATTGAGGTGCGCAACCTGTTCCACAAGGCAGATGCCCGCTCCCAACAACTGGTGGTGGTTGTACTGCTCCGCCAGGCGGGGATCGTCACTGGGGAGTTCGATGCCCAGGAGATCGGTCCCCAGCAGGGTGATGCCAGAGGCTACGAGATACGCGATCGCCTCCGCCGTAAAGTGGCGGTTGTTCTGCGGGTCGCCATCATAATCAAAGCGCAGCAGTGCAATGTCCCCCGGCTGCAGGCCGCCGGCAGGCCGTGCCGCCAGCGCGATATCGGCATCGGTCACCACACCACCCGGGGCAACAAAGGTGAGATCCAACACAGCCGCGCTGCCGCACAGGTGTTCAAGGGGCACCTGAGATACATCGTTGCCCTCTGGGTCCACATGGTAAGGTGCTTCGATATGCGTGCCCACGTGGTTGAGAGGCATCTCCACGCGGTGCATGATGTACCACAGTCCATCGGGTACCGCCTCAGGTGCAGGTACACGCTCGATGGTGATGGGGCGTGCGCCCTGTCCCGGTACGATGACGTGGGTAAGATCGACGATGCGTAGGCGGCTCAGGTCCATTCGGCGCTCCTTCGCGAGGTTCCGGCTGGGTCAGAATACAACGCTGTGGCTGGCGTTCAGCAGCATTTCGGCGATGACGTACATGTTTGACACGCTGCCCACTGCCAGGCGATTACGCAGCTCAAAATAGTCGGCGCAGGTGCCACAGATCAGCACCTGTGTTCCGGCGGCTTCCAGCGCCTGCAGGTCGGCCAATACAGGCGAATCCTCCACGGCCAGCCGGACTCCACCATTCATCAGGATCAGCACGTCTGGGCGAGCGTCCACCTGCTGGAGGCTGTACAGCAAAGAGCGCATCAGGATCTCGCCCAGCGCGGCCTCGCCCCGCCCGATCTGATCGCTGGCGAGCACCACCACACGACCAAATTCCGGTCCAATGGCGCTGGTCCCCAGATCCGGGGTTGTCTGGGGCTCTCGAGCCACTGTGCCCTTGATCATGTGTATGGCCAGGGCGTCCTCCCTGGGGGATACGGTCACATCCCAGCCGGCGCGCTCTGCCAGCCGTTGCACATTGGCCACCTGGTCTTTTGTGCTCACCAGGGTCGTCACGTCGTCGGACGAGCGCATGGCGTTGCGTGTAAGGATAACGGGCTGGGGGCAGGCAAGGCCCCGTGCATCGACGGTCACTGTCATGAGTCTTGACCCCTGTGCGGTGTTTGCTCAACCTGGTTGGCCGCCCTATGATATCCCAGTTCCTGGGCCGGGCCAACACATCGGTCCGGCAACAGAGCGCTCCCCAGAGGCCGTGCCTCGGCGGGCCGGCCGGTCTGGGAGCGACCAACTATATCATAGAGGCAGGCAATGGGATCCGTATTGGCGCAGGTGCGCAATGTGCTGGTAGACATGGATGGTGTGCTGTACCGCGGCCTGACGGCGCTGCCGGGGGCGGCAGAGTTCATCGCCTTTTTGCAGGAACGGGGCCTGGGCTATCTCCTCGTTACCAATAACTCGACCTTGACTCCCGAACAGTTCTCCACACGCCTGGCGCGCATGGGCATGTCCGTCGATCCGGAACACATCTATCCCTCATCGGTGGCGACGGCCAACTATCTGGCCGCGCACGCCCCCCGGGGAACGCGGGTCTTTGTGGTGGGCGAACAGGCCCTGGTGGATGCTCTGCAAGCCCGTGGCTTTGTAATGGGTGGCCGAGAGTCCCAATATGTCGTGGCAGGTTGGGATAAGACCCTTACCTACGACAAGCTGGTCACGGCGACCCTGGCTATCCGTGACGGTGCGACCTTTATCGGCACCAACCCCGACAAGACCTATCCTCTGGAACACGATATCGTACCGGGTGCCGGCAGTATCCAGGCGGCCATCACTGCCGCCACCGACGTCGAGCCTCTGGTCATCGGCAAACCGGGCACGCCGGCGCTGCTGGGGGCGCTGGAGCTGCTGGGTGCCGCACAAAAGGATACCGCCATCCTCGGGGACAGGCTCGACACGGATATCCTGGGCGGGGCTCGTGCGGGTATTCACACCATCATGGTGTTGACGGGGATCTCGACAGAAGCCGAGGCGCTGGCCTCCGATACGCCGCCCGAGCTGATCTATGCTGATCTGCCCGCTCTCCTGACGGACTGGCGCCGCATTCTGCTTGCATAACGCCGCCGAGGCGTTGGGCTGACCTGAGACGGGGGAGGCAGCCTTGCCTCCCCCATGTTCACAAGTGCCTGAT
>JAAYED010000224.1 GCA_012728955.1 Chloroflexota bacterium | reverse complement strand
GATGCCATATCTCTGGTCGGATACAACATCTTTCCCCGCCTGCCAATGGCGGGGACCACGCTCCAGCTGACCCTGGATTGGATGTCGGCAAGCATCGTGGACCGGCGCTATACCGTTTTTGCCCAGCTGCTGGACGCCGATGGCAGAGTGGCAGCCCAGTTCGACTCAGAGCCCGCAGGGGGCACCCAACCCACCAGCCTCTGGAAACCGGGAGTGACAGTACGGGATCGACGGGGGATACCTGTCCCGCCAGACACCTCTGCAGGGGAATATACACTCATCGTCGGCCTGTATGACGGGACCACGGGTGAGCGGTTGCCACTGTCGGTGGGCGGATCAGCGGCAGGCGATGCGCTGGTGCTGCAAAGCGTTACGATATCAGCACAGGAATAGCCGGGCAGCGAGCCGGCGCGGGGGACGAGAACAAAAAGAGCGCGGTGCCTGTTGGCACCGCGCTCTTTTATCTCAGAGGCTAATCGCGCACAAAGCGCTCCACAGGCTCGCCAGCCGCGTCCACGATGTCGATGATCATCGGCATCTGGCCCACAGCGTGGGTAGAGCAAGAGAGGCAGGGGTCGTAGGCGCGAATGGCGGCTTCAACCCGGTTCAGCATGCCCTCGGTGACGCCGTTACCATCCACAAACTCTTTGGCAACCGAATCTACCGCGTTGCTCATGGCCCAGTTGTTGTTCCCAGTGGCGACGATCAGGTTGACGCGGGTGATGACCCCGTTCTCGTCGGTGTGATAGTCGTGCCACAGGGTGCCACGGGGCGCCTCGATGGTGCCCACACCATGCCCGGTGATCTGGATGCGCGTGTTGAGGATGTCCTCCGAGAGGATGTCCTCATCCTCGCACAGCACGCGGATCTCTTCCAGGCCGTACAGCGCCTCGATCAGGCGCGCATAGTGATAGTACAGCGTTGCCTGCACGGGCCCTTCGGCAAGAGCCTTGAAGGACTTGAGCTCTTCGTTGGCCAGAGGCGTGGTGATTCGGTCGGCGATGTTCAGCCGAGCCAACGGCGCGACACGGTACACGCCATTGGGCCAACCCATCGGCTTGTAGTAGGGGTACTTGAGATACGTCCAGTCGGCCGAGCGCTCTTCGACATAGTCGAGATAGTCGGCCGGGTCGAATTCAGTGACGAGGTTGCCTTGGGCATCGATGAGGCGCATGTTGCCGTCATACAGCTCCAGCGCACCATCGTTGGTCATGCCCATGTACATGCTGGGAAAGTTGGCGAAACGGCTCACGACATCCTGATTGGCGCTGAGCCACTCTTTGGCGACGCCCAGGCCGAGCTGAGCGATCCCGATCATCTCCTCGTTCTCGGCGAGGATGGCATCGCGGGATGCCTCCGAGAGCGGCGCACTCACACCACCGGGCACGGCCCAGTTCATGTGAATCTTGCGTCCGCTGAGGTGCCGGATCACTTCCTGGCCGTACTTGCGCAGGCGAATGGCCTTGAGCGCCAGATCGGGATTCACCTCGAGCAGACCGGTGACGTTGCGGATCATCGGATCTGCATCAAAGCCAAACAGCAGGTCCGGCGATGCCAGATGGAAAAAGTGCAACGCATGCGACTGCACAATCTGCCCCATGTGGAGCAGCTTGCGCAGCAGGGTCGCCGGACGCGGAGGCTCCACGCCGGCCACCGCATCGCAAGCCTTGGCGGCCGCCAGGTGATGGCTCACCGGGCAGATGCCACAGATGCGCGGCGTAATAGAGGGCATCTCAAAGTACAGCCTGCCCTCGGAGAACTTTTCAAAGCCGCGAAACTGGTCTATGTGCAGATAGGTTTCAGCAACCTTGTTGTTGTCATCCAAGTGGATGGTTACCCGCGCGTGACCTTCTACACGTGTCACGGGATCAATTGTGATCTTTTGACCCATGCTGTCGTCTCCTATTGTCTAATACCTGTAATGACTATCAACTCAGCCGTACCGGAGCAGATCTTCGGTCCACGCGGGCTCGCGTCCGGAAGCCAGCTCGGTAACCACATAGGCAATGGCCTTGGCTGATGGCGGGCAACCGGGGATGTAATAATCCACCTTGACCACCTCGCGCAGCGGCCTGACCTTGGGATACAGCTTGGCGATCTCGGGCGAGCGGGGCACAGCCTGGTTCGGCGCTGTGCTGTCCGTTTCGACATAGGCGTGCCTGAGCACGTCCTCTACGTTGAAAAAGTTCCTCATGGTGCAGATGCCACCAAACACCGAGCAATCGCCCATGGATACCAGGATGCGGACGCGCTCGCGCATGCGACGCGCAACCTCTTCCTGATGATCGTTGGAGACCGAGCCGGTGAGAATACCCACGTCAGCACCTTCGATGGGAGGGTGCTTGAGATCCGTGATGGGCGATGAAAGTAGCTGGACGCTGCCAAAGAGGGTCGCCAAGCCCTCATCAATGTCCAATAGAGACATATGACAGCCGGAGCACACGTCCAGCCAGTCTGTGCAGAGCGTAACCTTTGCCATGTATACCTCCCGAGTCCGGTTCCGCCGGGTGTCAAACTCTGCCCGGCGGGACCGATTCGTTATTGCTCTATCGGACAGCTTCCGCCAACTGCGCCACCGTGTCCTGCAGCGAGCCCACACGGGTGTGCATGGCCGCCGCCACGGGCGACAGAACCCCGTCAACGCTCACTGTGGTGCCACTCTTCTCGAGCGAAGTGGGCATGGGCAGGATGACATCCGCCACGCCGTCCCACGGGGCTGCATAGCTGGCCAGCACCACCACAAAGGCACCCTTCTTCAGAGCGTCCAGCAGGCACTGGTCGACATTAGCAGTCTCGCCAGCAGCCACCACGTACACATCGGCTGCCTGACCGGCAAAGGCCTCGGCATAGCCGGCCTCCACCAGTCCGCGACCATTGCCTCCGGGAGCAAAGCTCAGCAGGCGAGCCTGCGGGGCAGCTGCCACCAGGCCATTGGCCGCCTCCAGGCCCTCGGGCCCGGCGATCACCAACGGATGCTCGGCTGCCTGGATCAGTTTGGCAGCCTCTGCCAGGTCATCACAGCAGAGCTGGCGTGCGGCCCACTTGGCCATGCCTTCGCCAGCGTTGCCCACCAGCACCAGGCGCGCACCGCGTTTGCGAACGCCGCGCTTGACGGCCATACCCGCCACCTGATAGTCCTCCGCCAGGTCGATGCCTACGGCGACATACAGATCGGCGCGATCCAAGTCAGCAACCGTTGCGGTATTGCCAGCGGGCGGCAGGGCGTACATATAGTATTTGTTGCCCTTGACGGCATCGGCCAGGGCCTTGCCTTCTTCCACCGTCACAAAGCCCGAGGCGATGGTTGCGACCTTGTCGCCGGCGGCAGCCAGCTTGCCGGAGACCAGTTCCAGCGCAGCGTTCGGATCTGCGGCTACCCACTCACCATTCTGCTTTACCAACGGTTTGCGAACCCGATCACGGCGGTCATGCAGGGGATCAAAGCGTCCACGCACGCAGAGGAGTCCGTTGTTAGGCTTGGCCTCCCAGTCGCCCTCGACACGGATCACCCGCCCGTCGCGCACCACCAGCTCCTCCCCGCAACCGACGGGGCAAGCCATACAAGTGCTCTTGACCCGCTCGATCTGGGCAGTAGCGCCCATATACGCCGAGGCACGATCCATCAGGGCACCGGTGGGGCACACCTGCAGGCAGGTGCCGCACGAAATACAGCTGGACTCGCCAAAGGGCACGCCCAGGTCCGCAATGATCATCGTGTCCGCGCCACGGTTCCTCATCCCCAGCGTACCGTTGCCCACGAGCTCGTCACACACGCGAACGCAGCGACGGCACAGGATGCACCGGTTGTGGTCCATCGCAAAAAACTCGCGTGAGGCGTCCACCTCGAACTTGGGCATGGGGCGCTCAAAAGCCCAGTGATCCAGCTCATAGTCATAGGCCAGATTCTGCAGCTCGCAGCTGCCGCTCATCTGACAGAACATGCAAAAGTGGTTGCGCTCAGAGAACAAGAGCTGCAACACAAACTGACGGGCACCGACGACCTTTTCCGACCGGGTCTGTACCACCATCCCCTCGAAAACGGGGAAGGTGCATGCCGGTTGCAGTGTGCGCTGCTTTTCGATCTCCACCAGGCACATCCGGCAGGCACCGATCGGCTCGATCGCGGGGTGATCGCATAGGGTGGGGATATTTACCCCTGCTCTCCTGGCCGCCTCGAGCACCGTACTGTTTGACGGCACCGAAATCTCGATGCCATCAATTGTAACGCGTACATCGGGCATGTTCCCTCTCCTCCTCTTCTAGCGTCCCGACCGACGTAATGTGCATCACGCTCAATCACCTGCCCGCAGGCATCAACCCGCGTTCGGCAACCAGCTGCAGCAGCTTGTCCACCGCACGCTCCGCCAATGCCTCCGTCTCGGGTGACAATGTCCACCCAAAGTCGAAATCGTGCCCCTGCACGGAAAGCAGGTACGCTTGGGGCTTTTGCCCATAGAGCTGATCTGCCAGTGCAATCACCGTGCCGGGCCGCAGGTGGTGGCCCACCATACCGCCCTCAACGGCCGACTCTACCGACTGCCAGCTGAGTGGGTCCCAACCTGCCTCGGGCACATGGGCATCCACAAACACCACCGTCTCATACTCGGCGGCGAGTTCTGCCAACTCTGGAGCCAGCTGGTGCAGAAAAAGCACCTTGAGCCCCGGCTCCGGATCCAGCTCATCATCGCCACCGATCTCGTCCTCACCCAGCCCCAGCCTTTCCAACAGCCTCACCAGGATGTGGGCGGCGACGCCATCATCACGACGGCTGTCGTTTCCGTATCCCACAATCAGGAGAGACTGTGCCATCACCGACGACGCCATCACAGCGCTGCTCCCCCAGCCGTTCCATACCGGCTAGAGTGCGCCAACGTCGTACGAGATGCAGCCGGGACGGCCTGTTGCATGATCACTTGCCAAAGGTCCCAACACGAATCAGTTCGGTAGGAACCTCAATCGTCTCGCCCGAGAGCCGCACAACCGAGTCAAAGGGGCAGACTTCCTGGCAGGTTCCACACTTGATACAACCGTCCTGATTGATGATGTGAATCATCCGACGATCGCCTTCGATCACCTGCACCGGGCAGGATCGCTTGCAGATGCCGCAACCCCGGCAGGCATTGGGATCGATGTAGAAGGACGTGAGCGCTACACACTGTTTGGCAGGGCACCGCTTTTCCAGCACGTGCGCCTCAAACTCGTCCCTGAAATAGCGCAGGGCGCTGAGAATGGGCCCAGGGGTCAGCTGACCCAGCGCGCAGAGCGAGTTCTGGTCCATCCCGCGGGCAATCTCTTCGATGGTGGCGATGTCCTCCATCGTGCCGTTACCCTCGGTGATGCGGGTGAGCAGCTCGAGCATGCGCATGCCACCCACGCGGCAGGGTACACACTTGCCGCACGATTCGGCGGTAGCAAAGGTCAAAAAGTACTTGCAGAACTCGACCATGCAGGTGTCTTCGTCCACCACGATCATACCGCCCGAGCCCATCACGGCGCCAGCGGCGCGAAGGGAATCAAAGTCCACATTGAGGTCGAGCCTGGAGGCGGGCAGACAGCCACCCAGGGGGCCACCGGTCTGCACGGCCTTGAACTCTTTGCCGTTGGGCACGCCGCCACCGATGTCATAAATGATCTCGCGCAGCGTGATGCCCATGGGCACTTCGATCAG
>JAAYED010000223.1 GCA_012728955.1 Chloroflexota bacterium | reverse complement strand
TGGTTTCGTCTGCCCGACGGGCTGGCGATCGAGATGATGCAGGCGCCCAGGAACTAAGTACGCGGGTCTGACCGATCCGCGCTACAGTGGGATACACGATGGGCGATCCCTCGAAGAGGGTTCGCTCAGCGTTCCGTTTCTATCCCCGTTGGCACGGCCAGCCTCGCCTGCTGCGCCTGGTACCAGTCCTAGTCGCTGGCGTCCAGCGTCAACACCTCCAGCGCCCCGGATGCACTGAGGCCCTGCCACCAGTCCTTGAGCGAGCGCGGGTCCATAAACCGCCCGACGTCGCGGATCGCCACACCCACTTCGCTTCCCGCAGCCCGACCGATTGCCTGCCCGAACTGCAGCCCCGGAAGATAGCCCCGGCCCGCGGCGTTGGTCTCGTTGTACAGCGCCACCAGCCGCGGCTCGACACAGATCCCCTCGAGGTGGATGGTATATCCGGTGATGACATGGTCATCGCGCGTGTATTTGAGTGTGATCCTGTCGGGAGCCGCGTAGAGCACCATGGCGACATAGTGCCGGCCGGTCACCGTGTCGTGGAATACCTCCGCTGGCCGATAGGGCACGTGCACTTTTTCGCCCGATGTGCTGACCAGCCCCGCCAGCGTGACGGCAGGATTTGTGATGAGATCCTCCCTGTAGACCCACGGCCAGCTACCGTCCCAGCCGTTAACCTGGTGAACCCGTGCGATGCCGGGCCAGCGCTCATCACCATACAGGGACTGGAGGCGCGGGGCCCGGTCATCAAAGTCGCCACCATAGTCCACAAGCCCGCGTTGAGCGGTCGGGTTCTCGCGGTAGCCCCGCAGGGCGAGGTTCAGATCCGGGTGCAAGTCAGCCGGGGCAGTGTCCGGATAGAGGCCATCTACAGGGATCGCATGATAGGTCTCCTCCGGTATAGGCTCGCAGCCCTGAGGCGAGGAGCGAAACTGTATCGGCAGGTAGACCCGATAGGCAAAACCCCCGGCTACAGTCGGTTCTGCCACGGCTCGGTATCCCAACCCGGGAATGCACAGCACGCAAGTCGCCATGGCTAGAGCTACGATACGCCGTCTGATAAGCATCAGGTGATCCCCTTCACCGGTCCGAAGCTGGTCCCATATACTATACCAGCAACACGGAGCGATACGGTGAGCGCTCTGTATGGCGCGCATTAAAGGAAGCTGAATTCTCCCAGGATGCCGGTCAGGTGCAACTCTGCTAGATGGAGCGATCCGCGCTCAGGCGGCGCGTCCCCACCAGACCCAGCACAAGGCAGAGCACGGCGGTCATGATGAACATAGGCGGGAGGCCCCACATGTCCGCAAGGACCCCGCTGAGGGCCGGCCCGGCAAACATGCCGATCGCATAGACCGCCTGGTGAAAGCCCATGGCCGTGCCGCGCTGAGCCTCCTCCACATTGCGGATAGACATACCCATCAGGACCGGATACCCGATGCCGTTAGAGATACCGATGAGGAACTGGAGCAGAAACACCGCTACGAGCGACTGCGCAAAAGCTGCCGCCGTTGTGCCGATCGCCAGCAAGATAAAGCTGAGGTACACCATGTTACGTGCCCCGATCTTGCGCACTACCGTCGTCGCGATCAGGTTGCCCAGGGTGACTACGGCGATGTTAAAGCTGAGCAGGACGCTCAACGTAACATCGGTGGCCCCCAGCTTTTCCGCCACCAGGGGCACGAAGGAAAAAGTGGTGGCCCAGTTGGCGTACTGGTGCACCATGCTGAGCAGCGAGGGCAAGAGCACATCAGAGCGGCTCAGCAGCCGCGCAAGGTTGCCCAGCGAAGGCGCCTTGGGCGGCTGTGCCTGCTCCCGTGCCGGCAGGATGGTCAGGATGGCGCTCACGGCGGCACCCGCCGCCAGGTAAAAGGCAAAGGCATAGCCTATCCAGTTGTTCAACGCACCGGTGACCCCGGTGGCCAGGATGCGACCTACACCGCCGATAAAGGTGAGCAGCGCGCTTGCCCGCACGGCATCCTCTGGCGGGAACAGTGACGAGAACATGACCACCAGAGGCACCCAGGTACCTGCCGCCAGGCCGGTGATCGCCCGGGCGGTGACCAGTGCCCCAGTGCCATGCGCAACAGCCAGCATCCAGGCTCCCAGCCCCCCCAGCGCCAGCCCTGCGATGACAAAGGGCTTGCGACGGCCTACCCAGTCCGCCACGATCCCCAGGGGAAAGCGGATGATGGCCTGCCACAAACCATACATCGAGAGCACAATCCCCACAGAGGCGAGGTTGTCAACCTTGCTCTCCACGTAGGTGGGCAAGGTCGGCGCATAGAGATAGAGAGAGATCCAGTACATGAACACCGCGATGCAGAGCAGAATCGTCATGGTGCGGCGGCTGCTGCCACTGGGCCTCGCAGATGGAGACATGCTCATGCAAAACTCCTTTGCGCACAAGGTACGGCCACAGGTCGGCGAAATACCGGCCCGATACGAGAAGAAACCTGGTCGACCAGCTCAAGAACCAAGCTGCACCAGGTTAGGGTCCATGTTGACACTGCTGGAACGCTAACGGTTCGACCTTTGCTCCAGATAGTCGCTCCCGAGCACGATGGCGATATCGATCTGCTGGGAACCGTTCTCCTGCGGGATGATCTGCTCCGGCGCCACACCGAGCTCTCGTGCCAGAGCGATCAGCGTCAACGGCCGATCGCGGTACACGATGAGCAGCGTGTGCTCGTGGTCGAGCCGGTCAGCGGTGCTGAACCCCGCAATGGTAAAGCCCTTGTCGCGGATCATCTGGGCCGTTTCCTCCGCCAATGACTCGGTGGCCGTACCGTTGTACACCGCCACCCGGGCACCCTCTTCGATGAATGCCTCTGCGGGCACCGGCGTCGGCGAGGGCTCTACAGCCACCGTAGTGGGAAAGAGGTCCTCAACCAGTTGGCGAACCTTGGGCCAGTTGGGTACCTCCACCATGGCCCCACCGGCGGTGGTCACAGTGGTCGTCATGGTGTGGTCGATGACACCGCTCCGCAGATCGCCCGGATCGATCTTGCGCGCCGCATCCACCAGCGTAATGATCTGGGAGGGCGTCAGATCCGTTTGCACCGAAGAGCCCAGCACCTGCAATATGGTGGGGATGCGGCTCAGCGGGATGTTGAGACTGAGAACCTTGCTAAAGGCGGCACGGATGACCTGCTGCTGACGCTCCATGCGCTGAAAGTCGCTGGAGCCATGGCGGGTGCGTGCGTACTTGAGCGCCAGGTCACCATCCATGTGGTGATTGCCCGCCGGAATGCGCAACACCATGGTGCCATAGTCCGAGGTGGGATAGGTAGCATCATAGATATCTTCGGTGACTTCGACGTCGATGCCGCCGATAGCGTCCACCAGCTGCTCAAATCCGGCAAAATTCACGCGCACATAGTTGTCTACGGGGACCCCCAGGGCGTACCAGACCGTCTTTTTGGCGAGAGCAGGCCCGCCGCCAGGGTATTTCAGGTTGTCGCCGGTAAAGTGCGCCGTGTTGATGCGGCCTTCACCATACCCGGGAATCGTCGTCCACAAGTCGCGGGGAATGGAGAGCATGGAGGCGGTGTTCGTCACCGGATCCAGCGAGACGAGAATCATCGTATCGGTGCGAAAGGGGCCTTTTTCCCCGGGGCGCTGATCGATACCCAGCAAAAGGACATTGATGCGCTCGCCAAGGGGCTCCGGCTCAGGCTCGGCCTCCACCGGTTGAGGCTCTCCTCCCTGGGGATCGGGCTTGCGCTCCGGCTGGCTGATGCCTGTCTCTTGTTCTGCAAAGGGCAGATCCATCTGCGCCACTACATCGCGAACCGTGACGAAAAAGAACACGGCAGAAAGTACCGCACCTGCGGTGACGATCACTGTCAGAAAGACGCTGACAGCCCGTTGCCAACGGTTGTCGTTCGACATGCAGACTTCCTTCCGTGTCTGGTAACAGAATCCGCGCCGAGTATAGCACAAGCAGGCACGCCACCAAAAGGTCCCGCAGGCGGAGGCCCTCCGCCCCGCACATTACCGTCAACAGTCCGGTACCCTCTGGACGGAACAGCAAAAGCAACGTATCATTGAGCGATTAGCCTGGGCTCTGAGGTGCGATACTGCGCCTGATGCGATCAATGCTGGATCAGAGGTTTATATGATTGACTTGATCCAATGGAATAAAGTTCCCGCCATGGCGGGGAATCGGCTGTTTCTGGACTATGTGGATGGGCAGCAGCGTGCCCTGGCGTACTATACCCAGGGACCGCGAGACTTTTATGCAGCGCTGGAGGCGCGTCGGAATCACCCGTATCCCCGCGCCGGCCTGGCGCAGTGCCTGGCCGAGTACAACCAGCGCCTTGGCGCATCCCCACAGACCATGGAAAACATCGCCGCCCTCGCGCGGCCCGATGCCTTTTGCGTCGTCGGTGGACAACAGGCCGGGTTTATGGGGGGACCGGCGTATGTGGCCTACAAGATCGATTGCACCATCCAGCTGGCCAGACGGCTGGCCGACACCCTGGGGGTGACGGTTGTCCCCGTATTCTGGCTTGCCAGCGAAGACCATGACTTTGGAGAGATCAACCACGCTCATGTGGTGCAACCTGATGGCGAGATCGGACGGGTGTCCTTTGACTGGAACGAAAAGGGGCGCCCCATCGCCGATCTGTCCATCACCGATGCGGTGCGCGAGGCGGTAGCGGCCTATTGGCGCACCGGGCGCCCGGGCCCCGACGCCGACAGGGTACGCTCCCTCACCGAGCCCCGGGGCTCCCGTTACTGTGACTGGCTGGCGGCGCTGTGGCTGCAGCTGTTCGCACAGGATGGACTGGTGGTTCTGGAGCCTGCCACGGTGCGCCCCCTGGCGGGGGAGCTGTTCTCGTCAGCGTTGTCACAGCGCGACAAGATCGGCAGCCAACTGAAGGCGGTAGCCGAGCGGTTGACCGTCGATGGCTACACGCCACTGCTGGACCCCGAGACCGCCGGCACCTTGTACACCTTTGAAGCCGATGGGCGACGAGTGCGGGTTAGCGACCCTGTGGCAGCCGCCTCTGAAGCCGCCACACACCCGGAGCGTTTCTCTACGGACGCTGCCCTGCGGCCCCTGCTGGCCGACAGCACCCTGCCGGTACTGGCCAGCACCCTGGGCGCCGGCGAGCTGGCCTATCAGGGCATGCTGCGCCCGCTGTATGAGCAGTTTGGCATACCCCAGCCGGTGTGCTACCCCCGGGCGAGCTATACCATCCTGTCCGCTGCGGAGCAGGAGCGGCTGGCGGCCTATGGGCTCCACCCCCTGGATGTGCTCTCGCATGAGGTAGAGATCGACTCGACAATGCGCAGGTTGATGCCGGCTGCCGAACTGGAGCGTTTTGCACGGGCCCGCGAGGGCGTTGGCGAGGCGTTGAATCCCCTGCGCGGCTATCTCGAGGAGCTGGATCCCAATCTGGTCAAGTCATGGGAGCAGGGTCTGGCATCTGCGGTGCGAAATATCGACAAGATGGAGGAACGCGCCATCAACGTCACATTGAGCCGAGGAGGCTATTCGAGAAGAGAGCTCCAGGCCTTGCGCAACATGATGCTGCCTCGCGGACGGCTGCAGGAACGCGTGCTGCCCGTCACGCACATGCTGCAACATTATGGCATGGGCTTTCTCTCACAGCTGCGCGCTGTGGGCGAGCCGGAAGCCTTTGGACATGCCATTGTCACACTGGAGGAGCTCCATGCCTGACATGGATGTCATGGCCATCGGTGCACATCCCGATGATATCGAGATCGGGTGCGGTGGTACGCTCATCAAGCTCGCGCAGCGCGGGCACTCGATCGTGCTGGTGGACATGTCACGGGGCGAGATGGCAACACGGGGCACCATCGAGACGCGTCGCCAGGAGGCTGCTGCCGCAACGGCCATCCTCGGCGCCTCGGCGCGCGAGAACCTCGAGCTGGAGGATGGCAACATCCACTCCTCCCCCGAAGCCCGCTATCGTATCGCCCGGGTGGTGCGCAAGTACCGCCCTGCAGTGGTGCTGCTGCCCTGGTATGAGGATCGTCATCCGGACCACTATCACACCAGCCAGGCTGCTTATGAGGGCCTCTTTGCTGCCGGTCTGGTGCGCCTCGAAACGGGGCAGGCGCCCCATCGTCCAACCCGGGTCATGTACTATATGGGCTGGTACGAATTCGACCCCACCTTTGTGGTGGATATCAGCGAACAGTTTGAGCAAAAGATGCGGGCGATCTATGCCTACACCACCCAGTTTCTACCCGATGACCAGGCCTATCAACAGACCCGGTTGACATCCAACGAGTACAACTGGCACCTGACCAGCAGGGCGGCGCACTGGGGAGCGCAGATCGGTGTGCGCTACGGCGAGGCCTTTCGGATCCGTGGCACCATGGCGGTGGATGACCCGCTCGACGTCTCTTTTGCGACGTTCTAACGCTCCACAGCGCTATCATCGGGAGTAACACGATGCGCATAGGCATTACCTGCTTTCCCACCCATGGCGGCAGCG
>JAAYED010000222.1 GCA_012728955.1 Chloroflexota bacterium | reverse complement strand
GGCCGCTGCCCAGGCCCGGGGCCCCTGTTGCCCATACGGGCAGTATGCCCCTGGGGACGCCCCAAGGGCTGGGCGCCAGCTCCAGTCGACGGGCGCTCTTTGAGCAGCGTCGAGAGCGCGTCAGCAGGGCACGGGAGCAGGAGAGGGAGCGGTTGGAGCCCCGCGCCGAGCGTCGCCACGCGGTTGCGGCAGGGCGGCCCATGGGGGAACGCCCCGGGCGGACAGGCAATCCGGACGCGGTTGGAGCAGCTGACGGGACACCCCCGCCCAAGCTGGAACAGACCTTACACGAGGGGGACAAGGTTCGCCATCCCCTGTTTGGTCCCGGGGTAGTGGTGGCCAGTCGCCTGGTCGGCGGGGATGAAGAGGTGACGGTGGCCTTTGTGGGCCAGGGCATCAAAAAGCTGATGCTGCAGTTCGCGCGCCTGGAGCGGATCTAGCGCCCGCAACAGGAGCCGTCTCCAGAACGGCCGGCGCTCGAGATCGAGCACGGCCCATGGATGAATACAAGACGGGCGGATGCCTCGTGTGCACTCCCGCAGCGCCGCGGCACCCGCCCGTTGCTGTGCCCTAAATGGTGAGCACCATGCCCAGCACCAGGTTGATCACCCAGCCGATGACGATGGTCAGCACGGTCTTTTCGGTGGTCAGGTCCATGGTCTCGCGCACCGCGAAAAAGCTCAGCACCAGCGACAGGATGCTGCCCACGAATGAGCCGATCACCGGGATGATCCCCAGCACCAGCGGTGCTGTGACATATCCCATCACCCGCAGGATGTTCTCAAAGGTGCCATTCCCCGAAAAGATCTTGGTGCCCACCACCCACACGATCGCGCTCCAGAGCACCCACCCGATGATGATGGACCGCACAAAGGCCCAGACAAAAGCGCCAAAGTTTCTCACGAACAGGACGCCCAACGCTCCCAGCAGGGCCGTGATGGCTACGATGATCGCGGCCTCGATGGTGGCCTGCTGGTCCTCTGCGATCTCGTCGTACACGGTGTGGTCCATCTTGACCATGCGCGTAACCCGGGCAACGATAGAGTTGAACATGCTTTCCTCTCCTGTGACTGCACTGTCCTGAAACCGATGACACCATCTATACGGTCCATCCGGCAAAACGATTCGCCGGTCGTTGCCGCCAGGCCCGCAGCTCAGGCTCCCGTCAGGAGATAGGCAGCCTGAGGGCTGCTGATGCGCAGGGCCTGCCAAAGCGCCTCTCGCGGGGACCGGTGGGCCCACAGCTGCCCGATTTCATGGGCGCTGAACAGCATCTCCAAATCGGTATGGATAAAGGTGACGCGGCGCAGTTTCTGACTGATGATGGGATGCGGCAGGGTCTGCAGCGGACCCAGCTGCAGCCGATAGTACAGGTCGCCGGCGCGGGGATGCGCAGACTCCTCAGGCAACAGTTCGCGCCGTGTAACGAGGCTGTAGCGCTGGATAGCTGCATAGTGACGGATGGACCAGCGCTGGGGCCCAAAACAGGCAGGGAGGTAAAAGGCAAGGTAGGAGGCAGCGATCCGCCGGGGAGCTCGGGCGGCTGGAATGCGATACCAGCCCTCCCGCCGGATCCGCTCCCAGTCGGTCAGGGATGGGACCACCGCCACCAGCACGCTGACGGGGCTGGCGGCTCCGGTGCTCGCCTCGTCCAGATCGTCCCACATCAGAAGCTCTCCCTGGCGGTCAGCTGGGTCATCACCTGTCGGGCATACACCAGATTGCTCACGTCGATATCGCCCGGGACGGTACAACCCGCCCCCAGCATGAATCCCTCGCGGCCGGCGTTCTCCAGCGCCCCCTGTATCTGGGCATACAGGGCTGCCCGCGGGCCGTACACCAAGGGGCCCCGCTCATCGAGGCCACCCAGTACACTGACGCCGCCCAGCATCGCCCGGCCCTCGGCCAGAGAGGGGTTCTCCGACTGGGTCGCCCAGTTGGCCAGGTGCACGGGGTAACCGGCAAAGCGGGCCAGGTTCAGCCCGCGCCCGCAGTAGTGTCCCACCACATAGCGCGAGGCAGGGGCCAGGCGCTCCAGCACGGCAAGATCAAAGGGACGCACCCAGGCGGCGTGTTCGGCGTCGGTCATGTCTTGGCGCTCGCCGCCCTTGGCGGAGAAATAGACCCCATGGCAGCCCGCCTCCTGGATGCAGGCCAGATTAAAGCGTGCAATATCCCCGGCGATGACCTGCATCCCCTCCAAGACCGGCTCCGGATCGCTCCGCAGCTGTGCCAGCAGCCCCATGCGGGCCGAGTGCTCGTCGGGATACCGAACCTGGTCGCTGGCCCACAACACCCGCACCGCCTCGCGAAAGGGACAGAAAACGGTGGTGATGATGGGCACCTGCTCGCCCACGGCGTACACGATCCCTGCCAGCCCCTCCAGATGGCTCTGAAAGCGCCGCGCCTCCAGAGGCGTGGGCTTGAGCCGGCGCCAGTCAGCGGGCTCGCGCACGGTGAACTCTCCGATGGGCGGGTACCCGCTGTCGTTCATCACCTTGAGGATGTCGGGATCCGCCTCGCGATAGTAGGCCAGGTGGCGCTCGGTCATGGGCTGGCCGCCCTCGTAGGCAGAGTCGAAATGGAACCAGAAGGCTGACGGTACCCGTGGAACGGGGCGTGCCTCCAGCACGGCCTCAAAGAGTGCGATCTTGTCCATTACCGCAACCTCCCCATAGTTACTGCAGTATAACGCAGCCTGTTGGCCGTGTACAGGGCATTTTCGCTCTAGCCAGTCGGCTGGCGGTGGGAAACGATTCCCGCGCCGGGAAACAAAGCCCCGGAGCGTCTCTCGCTCCGGGGTTCACTTGACAGTCTCACACAGGGGACCGGTGCGATGGCCCTATGCCGAGCGCGCGGGCCTGCCTTCCGACCCCTCGCCTCCCTGCGGATCCTCCGGCGCAGGGCCATCGGGCGCGGGGCCCTCTGGATCTGGCGTTGGCGGCACAGGCACCGTCGGCTCGGGGATCTCGGGCTCGGGCGCCGGCTCGTCCGTCTGTGCGGACTCTTCTTCTTCGTCGTCTTCTTCGTCATCGAGAGGTCGCAGGTCCCGCTCCCGCAGACGCTCGGCATACAGCTGGAGCTTGGCGCTGACGGCCGCGTACAGGGTCCCTTCCGGATAGGTGCCCTCCTCGTCCGCCACGCCGGCGGGCATGCCCGTCAGCAGCTCGATACCTTCCTCGATGGTGGATACGGCATAGACGTGAAACTGTCCCTGTCGCACGGCCTCCACCACATCGGGGCGCAGCATCAGGTGGCGTACGTTAGAGCGCGGAATCAGTACGCCCTGGGTGCCCGTCAGCCCGCGCAGCTTGCACAGGTCATAAAAGCCCTCGATTTTGTAGTTGACGCCGCCGATGGCCTGCACCACTCCGGACTGGTTCACAGAGCCGGTGACCGCCAGATCCTGGCGGATGGGCACATCGGCCAGGCTGGAGAGCAGGGCATACAGCTCGGTCGAAGAGGCGCTGTCTCCCTCGACTCCGCCATAATTCTGCTCAAACACCAGGGTGGCGGCCATGCGCAGGGGGCCCCGCTGCGCAAAACGGCTGGCCAGGTACGACGACAGAATCAGGCTCCCCTTGTCGTGAATGGGGCCCGTCAACTTGACCTCGCGGTCGATGCTGACCACCGCCTGGTTGCCCATAAAGGTGCGTGCGGTGATGCGCGAGGGCATTCCAAAGGTAAAGTCCGCCTGTTGGGCCACCGAGAGCCCATTGATCTGCCCCACCGCGGCCCCCTCGGTGTCCACCAGGATGGTGCCTTCCTCGATGGCGCGCAGCATGCGCTGTTGCACATAGTTCAGGCGATGCTCACGGTCCTGCACGGCCCGCTCCACATCGGCAGCGACCACGGTGGCACGCTGCTCGCGCCCCGCCCAAAAGGCGGACTCGCGCACCAGGTCCGCCAGCGCCGAGAAGCGGGTGCTCAGGCGCTCCTGATCGTCCGCATAGCGGGCGCTTTCATCCGCCAGGCGGGCGACCCCATCGGGCGCAAAGTGCAGCAAGCCTTCGTGCCGGCAGAGATCGCCGACAAAGGCGGCCACATCCTGGAGCGCCTCCTCGTTGCGATCCATCTCTGCGGTGAACTCGGCCTTGACCTTGAACAGCTCGCGGAAGTCCTCGTCCAGCGAATACAGCAGCTGATACAGGCGCGCATCGCCAATGATCACGATCTTGACGTCCAGCGGAATGGGCTCTGGCTGCAGGCTCACGGCGGCCACCAGTCCATAGAACTGGGCCATCTCTTCGAT
>JAAYED010000221.1 GCA_012728955.1 Chloroflexota bacterium | reverse complement strand
GTCGATCAGCGGGGTGGTCCAGGGGCAGGGGTAGATGTCCCGCATCAACTGCCCGGCATTGCTGCCCGAGGTGGCAAACACGATCTCTGCCTCCGGGTGGCGGGCAAAGATGCTCACCAGTTCGAACCCTGTATAGCCAGCGGCGCCCATAATCCCGATCTTGACCATCCGCGAACCCTCCTGACCGTTACGCTCCATGGTATCTGCGGCACTCGCAAAAAAAGAGCCAGCCCCCGTCTGGAGTGCTGGCTTCTGTGATCAGATTTGCCCACGCAGTTACATCCAGACTAGACGTCCGGCTCGTACCTGCGGCCCCTCCTCAATTGTGCTGACAACTGTGCCATCATCGGGCTCACCCATATCATGTTGCGCCAGAGTCTAGCCCACAGGCCAGGTACTGTCAAATAGTCCCGGTGTATGGCTACGGTGCATCCCTACTCAAAGGGATAGCGCAGGCCGATCTGGTGGCGCACCTCTTCGAGCGTCCGGGCGATGGCGACCGTCTCCTCCAGCGGCATGAGTGGGCTTTCAGTGAGGCCTGTACGCACGCAATCGGCCACCTCAGCCGCCTCGAAATGATAGCCCGCCTCGCCCGACAGGGTCTCTGGGGCCTCACCGGCGATCTGCAGGGTTGCCGTCGTCGCGTGCCAGAAAGAGGGCAGATCGATGTACCCTTCGGTGCCATAGATGCGGGCGCCATCCGAGATGTTGGCTCGCACAGCGCACGAGAGCAGCGCGGTGGCGCCACTGGGATAACCCAGCATCATGGTGGTGAGCTCGTCGACGCCCGTCTCACCGATGTGGGCGCGCGCCTGAATGCTGGAGGGCACACCCAGCAGCATGTGCGCCAACGACACCACATACACGCCCACGTCCAACGTTGCTCCGCCTGCGAGGTTCAGGTTCAGCAGACGGCCCTCGGGGTTCCAGGCGGTGCGAAAGCCAAAATTGGCGCTCACCAGCCGGATGTCGCCGATGCGACCCTCATTGATCCACTGTCGTGCGCCCGCAATTACAGGCAAAAAGCGCGTCCACATGGCCTCCATGAGAAAGCACTTTTGCCTTTTCGCTGCGTCCACCATCTCTTGCACACGGGCGGCGTTGGCCTCCATGGGCTTTTCGCACAACACCGCCTTGCCATGCTCCAGCGCCAGCAAGACATGCCCACGGTGAAAGTTGTGGGGCGTGGCCACATACACGGCGTCAATGTCTCTGTCGCGCAGCAACTCTTCGTAGCTGCCATAGGCCCGTGTGGCACCCTGGCGCCGCGCAAAGGCCTCCGCCTTGTCCAGCGAGCGGGAGCCCACTCCCAACAGTTGCGCATCCGGCAGGTTCTTGAGGTCATTGGTAAAGCGTACGGCGATGTTTCCCGCGCCCAGTACGCCCCAGTTGAACTTGGCCATGGTGTAAACTCCTTTGCTCACATCGTCAGCCTGCACTACAGATTATAACCGAAGGGCATCCGCGGTGCGAGGCATCCGCGCCGCGAGGCACCCTGGCGGCAAGGTGTACGCTCAGGATCCTGTCCCCTCTGTGGCCGTGGCGCGCTGGACATGGTCCTCGCAGCGCGGCCTCTGCCCTGTGCCTGCACCGCTGGCGATGACGGCTGGACCGAGACGCCCCTCTGCCACAGCCGGGGCCAGGCTGGGGGCACCTCCGAGACGGTGGCGGGGCAGCGCAGGGGTTCGCGGCGCCGGGGCCTGCCTGCGGTCGCGCCCTAGGGCCGCAACCAGCGGTACCACCAGGGCTCTGGCGTTGGTTCCGCCTCTGTGTCCCACCGGGTGGTGGGGATGGGCACCGGGCGGGGCGTTCGGGTTCGGCCCGCCGACACCGTCGGGGTCAACGCCGTGGGCGCCGCAGGGGTTGCCGGTGATGGTTCCAAGGCAAAGGACAGTTGGGGCAGATAGATCGGGTCGGTACCATAGCTCAACAGGATGCGATGTTGCCCCTCGCCCAAGGTGATCAGGGTGGAATCGTCCCAGCGGCCTACGCGCCAGCGATCGAACACGGGACGCCCATCGATGGTCAGGCGCATCCGGCCCTCGGCGGTAACAGACACCTGATACTCGCCGGCTTCGAGCGTGCGCACGGTCGCCAGCCGCACCCCTCTTGCAGCCGGTGTGCCCCCGCCCAGGGGAGTGTCATGGGCCCAATCGATGGAGAGCGTATCGCTGCGAGGCACGCGCTCTACGGCCACCGGCGTCCCACGCAAGAGAGGCGAGGCATAGTAGCTCACGATCCACTCCTCGCCGGCGGGGGTGGCCGTGGGCGCTGGCGTAGCGCCCGGTCCCGCTACGGCAGTACTGGTCGCCGACGGCGTCGCCGCAGGCGACGGCGTCACTGTCTCCGCAGACACAGGCGATATCGTTGGGGTGGGTGAATCCGTTGGCGTCGCGGTGGCAGTCGGTGTGGGCGTATCGCCGGGCGCCGGCATCGCGGTGGCGGCAGGTGTGGGCGTATCGCTGGGCGCTGGCGTCGCCGTGGCAGTGGGCGTGGGCGTATCCGTGGGCCCCGGCGTCGCCTTGGCAGTGGGGGTGGGCGTATCCGTCGGCACCGGCGTTGCGGTGGCGGTGGGCGTGGGCGTATCCGTCGGCACCGGCGTCGCGGTGGCGGCAGGTGTGGGCGTATCGCTGGGCGCTGGCGTCGCGGTGGCGGTCGGTGTGGGCGTATCCGTGGGCACCGGCGTTGCGGTGGCGGCAGGCGTGGGCGTGTCGCTGGGCACCGGCGTCGCGGTGGCGGCAGGTGTGGGCGTATCGCTGGGCACCGGCGTTGCGGTGGCGGTGGGCGTGGGCGTATCCGTGGGCATTGGCGTCGCGGTGGCGGTGGGCTCCAACCGGATCCAGCTCGCCTCGACCCTGGCCTCACCTCCGCGCTCCAGGAACTCGACCCGCAGCTCATATTGTCCCGCTTGCAGCTCCCGTTCGATGCTGTGCGCCGGGCCGGAGCCTTCTGTCCAGGCGTCGATCAGGCACTGGTCGTTGAGATACAGCCTGAGGCCATCGTCTGCCCCGGCGGTAAAGCGATATCGACCTGCCTCCAGCGGCAGGGTGCGCGTCCAGCGGGCGCTCCAATTGTCTGCGGGCATGCCCAACGCGGGGGCAGCGGTGCCCCACTCAAAGCGCAGCTCGGGGTCATCGCGCACCAGAACCGGGGCGCCCGCCAGGCTGTCGTTGGCATAGTACTCGCCGCGCCAGTGGTGAAAGACATTGAGAGTGCCATAGCTCAGTTGCACCATGGCGTTGCCCACGTGCTCACGATACTCGAGGCGGACACTGTGCGCACCTGCTGCCAGCCAAAGGTAGCCCTCAAAGGTGCGCAACCCGGCACTCTCCCACTGGTCGATGACCGGGCGATTGTCGACGAACAGGCGTACGCCATCGTCAGCCTGCACTACAAAGCGATAGGCGCCCTGTGGCAGCTCCAGGTCACGGGTCCAGCGCACGCTGAATCTGTCGGCGGGGATGCGCGGGGCAGGAGTGCCCACGCCCCAGTCAAAGGCGATGGAGGGATCGTCGCGTACCACCACCGGGGCACCGTTCAGGTCCGCATTGTCCATATATTCGCCGCGCCATCCCGTGATGACCGGGGTGGCCGTGGCCGCCGGTGGTGCGGGTATCCAGTCCAGTTCGACGTGAGCCAGCCCCGTCTGTTCGACATAGACCACCACCAGCTCATGGGGCCCTGCGCTGAGCCGGTGCTCAACCGAGATCTCTCCCGGGCCGGTGTTCCATCCGTCCAGCACCAGCGTCCCGTCGATCCACAGTCGCAGGCTGTCGTCATAGCTGGCGCGAAAGAGATAAATGCCTTCTGCAAAGGTCACCAGGCGACGCCAGCGCACCCCAAAGTGATCCTGTGGCAAACGCGAGCCGGCGGAACCATAGCCCCAGGCATAGGCAATGGCCTGGTCATTGCGCACCATGCTGGGCGCACCTTCCAGGCTGGTGTTCGGCCAGTACTCTCCGCGCCAATAATCGCTGGGTACCGGAAGAGGTGTGCCCGTGGGCGTGGCAACCGCCGTCGCCGTAGCATCCGGTGCAGGCGTGGCGGCAACCTCAGGGGTTGCCGTCGGAGGTTCGCTGGTGGCCGTCGCTGACGTTGTGGGCTGGGCAGCGTCATCCGCCGAGCGAAAGGTGCTGCCAAAGGCGGTGCGATACTCGTATCGGCGGTCGCCGGCCAGCAGCCAGACGCGAAGCCCGACCGTGGGCGCCCTTGAACACTGCTCGCCGCCCAGACCCAGGCAGGTATCCGGCCAGGTGACCTCCTCCACCGTTTCGACGGTCACATCATCCGGCTCCAAACCCAGCCGCGCGGCAAGATCCTCACGCAACAGCGTGTACAGGTGCTCGCGGTCGGAGGCCTGTTTCAGCCGCCAGTACACCGCGCAGGCCAGGTCCATCACCGCCTGGCGATCGGCGGGCGAGGGGGCCTCGCTGCCCAGCCCGATGAGGCGCACGCGGCGCGTGAGATTATCGGGACCGCGAGGGTTGTCCGATGTCTCTTCCTCAAAGGTGCGCAGGCGCGCGCGCAAGGCGGTCAGTTGCGCCTGCTCCTCGGCGGTGAGGGTTGCCCTTGGCAGTGGTTGCGAGCCCCGTCCATAAAAGACGTTGTTGTCCTGGTCGATGTAGAGTTGCTCAAAGAATCCCGCCACACCCCCCGTCATGTGC
>JAAYED010000021.1 GCA_012728955.1 Chloroflexota bacterium | reverse complement strand
GGGCTGAGCCAATCCGGCGGCACCGGTTCCTCCGGCGCCTTTGGCGGGTCCCCGAGAGCTGTCACCCGACACAACATGTGGCGCTCGCCAGGATACCGCGCCGACGGAGAGCGCCCGCGCGGCATCAGCCGTATTGGTCAGGCTCTGCGCCGCAACGACGAAATTCAGGGTGGGCGCGCCATACACAAAGAGGTCCATGTGCACAGAGCGATTGAGCTGCACGGCGCGTACCACCAGGGCATAGTAGGCCGGTGGGCCAGTGGTGGTATAGCTCAGCGCCTCGACCGGTCGCTGGGTGTAGCCCCCCGCCTGCACATCGGTACTGGAGGCGACCGCGTGCCAAACTGTGTCTGCCGTGGCGCGATAAAGGTACAGATCACAGTCCTGCTGGACCTCTGTCCAATCGCTCCAGCGCAGCAGTGCCTCGATGCGCACCCAGGCGGGGATCTCGGGCGAGCCGTTCAGAGACAGCATGTTGTACCGGACCCAGGGATCAAAGGGAAAGGCCTGTCCGTTGACCGGATCCTGCCAGTCACCGCTCCAGTGTCGCCGGGCCTGGTCTCCCGCCCCTGTAACCCACAGGATGCCCGCCTCACGAGCGCGGTTCACCAAGTCTGCGACGGCGCCCGAGCCATCTCCAGAGGCCATGCCGTGCCACGGGAGCGTGCACTGGATCACCTGCACGCCCTGGGCGATCATCCAGTCCACCGCATCTGCCAGGTCCGCCAGGGTGCTGATCTTGGCAAGGGAGAGATCTGCCGCCGGGGCCACATCGTGGATGATCTCGGCGAGGGCGGTGCCCTGGCTTGTGCCGCTGGCGACGTCCTCGGGGTCCTGGCCATCGACAAAGTTGCGGGTGGAGACCGTGGCAGGCAGCTCGCCGCCCAGGAGTGCGCGGTAGCCGCCAAAGCCCAGGTCGATTACGCCCACACGCACACCAGCACCCCGATAGCCCGCCGCGTGCCAGACGTCCGCAGCCATGGGCTCGAGTCCCTCAGAAACAACCGAACCGCTCAGCGGGGTGTTACCGTTGAGCGGTTCGACCGTCTCAAGCAGACTCGCTGCCTCGCGAGCGGAAGCGTCTCGCTCTGGCGGGCATGGTATCGCAATGCAGCTCGATACCCGCTCCACCAGGGGAGCCCATGCGATGAGTATCACCAGGAGCGACCGCAACGGCACTGCCAACCAGTGCGGCATCTCTGGTCACCCGCCGCCGACGCCATGCGCCGGCGGTGCAAGCAGAGACCTGCCTGCCACCACGGTAAAAAGGGGAGACGCCTTGTTGCGCCTCCCAACTGGCGACTCAGCCTGCCTGCCCCTGCCGCTCCGCAAACCAGCGATAGTCGATATCGGGAAAGACATTGTCGAGCACCTGGTATTCCTGGGCGAGAACCGCCGCCTCACTGAGGGCGCCTGCCTGAAGCCGCGAGGCGATCCCCTGAAAGCGCGACAGGTGGCTGTGAAAGCGCTCGGTGGCATAGTCTTTGGCCTGCCCTGTGGTGACCAGAAAAGGCCAGTCGCTGGACTCCAGCAAGAGCAGTTCGCGCGCCGCCTGATTCAGTGACTCTCGCGTCTCGCCAACCGCATCGGGATACTGTTGAACGAGCGCCTCCATGGCGACTTCGGCGTCATGGATGGGCCCCCACATCCAGCGCGTCTCGGGGTTATCCCATGTCCAGTGAGTGCCACCCGCCCCCCAGGAGCCCTCTGCCACCGCAATGGCTGCCTGCGGCGGATGGCTCTCCAACAGCTCACTGGTGGTGGTCAGCTCCACGGTCTGGCTGTTGGCCAGATGCTCCAACACCTGGCTGATCCAGGAGATACCCTCGAACCACCAGTGCCCAAAGAGCTCGGTGTCATAATTGGACGAGATCAAACCATAGCCGCCCGTCTGCTGGTGATAGTCGGCCAGCAGCTCTTCGACCAGGGTGGCATAGTGCAGCGCATGAGACACCACTTTGCCCGCGGCCCAATCGGGATGGTACAGCTCCTTTTCCCCCAGGTCAGCCTCGGCAGAGGTCACGCGCCAGTACTGCAGGCCGGAGACGGCATCGCGCCGGTGGAACTCGCGATAGTCACCATCGCCGGGATAGCCCCACTCCGCGGACCAGACCTGCATGCCCGTGCGCTCATTGCGGCCGATCACCGCCACCGGAGGCTGGCTGATGGTGCCATCCGGCTCGGCCACATAGTAGGGCTGGTACGTAGTTCCCCCCGGCTTGGCTTGCGCGGACGGATCCTGCCCTTCTGAGAGACCTTCGGCCTGCAGGGCAAAGCGCTTTTCCGCCTGGGCGTAGGGCCCCATGGCGACCATGGGCCGAGGGCGATACTCGGAAAGCCCCTTTTCGATGGCTGCCGTCTCGACGAAAAAGCAGCCGATGCCTTGCGCCGCGAGAAAGGCCTCTATCCCGGGGCGCACGGTGCCATCTGCCTCGGTGCGCACAGGACGGTAGGCACACTCTGGAAGCCAGATAGTGCGGGGCGGCCTGCCAAAGTGACGCTCGTAGGCCGCCCTGGCGGTACGCACCTGTGCAAAAATGGAGGAATCTCGCGAAAGCAGCGGCAGGTATCCGTGCGTCGCGGCGCAGGTGCTGACCTCGAGACAATTGAGGTCCTGCAGGCGTCGCAGAGCACCGATGATATCCTGATGATAGCGCTCCACAAAGCTCTTGCGGATGCTCTCATAGTATTCCAGATAGTAGGCTGCCAAAAAGTGCCTCTGTGGTTCACGATCAGGATCGATCTGTGCCACATCGCGGCTCGCCATCTCGATCATCTCGTCCACATAGTCCACAAAGTTGGCGCAGATGTCCTTGTCAGCCAGCTGCTCTACCAGAACAGGCGTCATACTGAGCGTCATCTTGATGGGCAGGCCACGCTCCTGCAACGCATAGAGCACGTCCAACAGAGGGATGTACGTCTCAGAGATCGCCTCGTGAATCCACTCCTCTCCATGGGGCCAGCGCCCCGCCAGGCGGCAGTAGGGGATGTGGCTGTGCAGAACAAACTGAAAGGCGCCGAGCTTGGGCACAGACAGAGATGGACTCTCACCGCTGACAATACGCTTCATTATGTCACGCCTCCACGATGTGCGACCAGTGACTGTGACACCTTGCTGCTGGCCAAAGGTACCACGGCCCGGCCTCACTCGTCAAGCCGCCTCTGGCCCGTTGACCGTGCAGGGCCGGTTTCCTAGAATGACGCCATGCGCAGCAACAATCGCACGCCAAATCCTCCCTCATCTCAACAGCATCCTCTACACCTGAGCAGCGCGGAAGAGCCGGTGCAGGGGCGCTTTGTGGTGGTGCGGGTTACCTTTGAGAACCCTGAGAACGGATATGCCGTGGTACAGATGCTGCCCGAGGATGCGGACAGAGACGCCACTGCAACGGTCACTGCCGAGGGGGTGTTTGGCGGTCTCAGCACCGGTGCCTGCTATCGCATCGAGGGCGCCTGGCGGGTGGACAGACGCTTCGGACCGCAGATTCATGTGACCAGCGCGCTGCTGGAGACTCCCACCACACCCGCGGCCATCGAGCGCTATCTTGCGGGCGCAACGATCAGCGGACTGGGACCGCACTATGCGCACCTGATCGTCGAGCACTTTGGAGACGCCGTGCTCTCTGTTCTGGATGCGGGAGGACCGGGTCTCGAGGAGGTGCGCGGTATCGGGCCCGTGCGAGCCGCCAGAATCCGAGCCAGTTGGGCGGAGAACCGCGCCATCAACCGCCTGATGGTCCAGCTGCAGGGTGTAGCGGGACTCACGCCGCGCCAGGCACACCGCATCTACCACGAGCTGGGTGACCAGGCCTGGGAGCTGGTGTCCAGCAACCCTTATCTGCTCGCAGAGCGCGTAAAGGGCATGGGTTTTGCCTCCTGTGACCGCATCGCCAGCGCGCTGGGGATCTCTGGTTCTGCTCCTCCCCGTCTGCAAGCGGCGCTGCTGCACGTGCTGGAGCGCGCGCTGAACGACGGGCACCTGTGGACCGCGCCCCAACCTTTGATCGCCGCGGCTGCTGAACTCGCCGGAGCTACCGCCAACGAGATGGAGGACCAGCTGGGCACCCTGGTTGAGCAGCATCGTATCGTTTCACGCAAGGTCAGTGAAGCAGAGACAGAGGGCATTTATCTCCAACGGGTGGCAGCCAGTGAGGAACGGCTCGCGCGGCGGCTGGCCCAGTGGCTCGCAACCTCGCCCATCAGCGCGCTTCACCTGCTGCCTGCTGCGGCGCAGGCGCTGACGCGAGCCATGGGGCCCAACCTGACGGAGGAACAGTACGGCGCTATCGAGGCGCTGTTGATGGGAGCACGTCTGGTGGTCCTCACCGGTGGCCCCGGCACCGGCAAGACCACCGCGCTGAGGACCCTCATCCTCTGCTTGGAACAGTTGCACATCTCGTACGCCCTGTGCGCCAGCACCGGCCGCGCCGCCAAGCAGCTCTCCAGCGCCACCGGGCGGGCCGCCGCAACGGTGCACCGCTACCTTGGGCTGGGCACTGCCTCAGAACGGCCGCTGGGAGAAGAACTGGAACACAGCGTGCTGGTCATCGACGAAGCCTCGATGATCGATCTCTGGCTGATGGACGAGATCGCCGGGCGTCTGGGCCAGGCCACGCATCTCTTTTTGGTGGGCGATATCGACCAGCTGCCTCCGGTGGGGCCCGGTGCCGTGTTACACGATCTCATCGCACTGGACGCCTCCCATCCCGGCCCTGCCCTGAAGGTCGTGCGGCTGGAGAAGGTGTTTCGTCAGGAAGCGGGAGAGGTAAGCCTCATTGCAGCCAATTGTCAGCGGGTGCGCCAGGGCCAGCGGCCGCTGCCCCCCACCCGGCCAGAGGCGGACTATTTTGAGATGCCTCGGGAGACGGCCCAAGAGGCGCTGGAGCTGGCAGTAGACCTCGTCTGCGACAGGCTGCCCAGGTATCTGGGTGTACCGCCTGAGGAGATTCAGGTACTGGTGCCCATGCACGGCGGGGATGCCGGCGTTCAGGCGCTCAATGCAGCCCTGCAGACGCGGCTCAATCCGCGGCGGGGGCGCCCGGAGGTGCTGTTGGGCATGCGCGCAGGGAACCTCCCGGTGATGCTTCGAGAGGGCGACCGGGTTCGACAGACCCGCAACGACTATTCCAAAGGCGTCTTTAACGGTGACCTGGGCATCGTCCAGCGGGTGGATGTAGACGAGCGTACCGTGCAGGTGCGCTTTGATGATGCAATTGCTACCTATGCGCCCTTTGAGCTCGATGATCTGGTGCATTGCTGGGCCATGACGGTCCACGCCGCCCAGGGCTCGCAATGGCCGGCCGTCGTGTCGATCCTGCTTACCAGTCATTATGTGATGTTGGAGC
Organism: Chloroflexota bacterium; assembly: GCA_012728955.1. Lineage (GTDB taxonomy): Bacteria > Chloroflexota > Anaerolineae > UBA1429 > UBA1429 > JAAYED01. The sequence goes on along the minus strand of JAAYED010000021.1, from coordinate 21,103 downwards.
GAAACATACTCTATACAGCGCTGTCGCGGGCTCAGCGTCTTGCCGTGCTGATCACGCAGGAGGCGGCGCTGCAGCGGGCTCTGCGCCACACCACTCTCAACACACGCCGAACGGATCTGACGGCGCGGCTCTCCGCTGGGCTGGCGGAGAACCCGGGTTCAACGGCAGACCGACCCGCGCAGTGATTTGCTCATCCGCCCATCCGCAGGTATCATGAAGCGCCTGCGCCTGGAGCAGCATTAAACTTGTGAGTAACTGTCGAGCCAGATAGTGGAGGGAATGTAGCTATGGCGACCAAGTGGGTGTATCTGTCAGCAGAAGGCAACAGGGACATGCGCAACCTGTTGGGTGGAAAGGGCGCCGGCCTGGCGGAGATGACGAACGCCGGCCTTCCGGTTCCGCCCAGCTTTACCATTACCACCGAGGCGTGCCTCGCCTATTACGACAGCGGCCAAAAGTTCCCCGCCGGCATGTGGGATCAGGTTCTGGCTGCGATGACCGAGATTGAGAAGCAGGCAGGCAAAAAATTCGGCGACCGGGACAACCCCTTGCTGGTGTCGGTGCGCTCGGGTGCCCGTGTGTCCATGCCTGGCATGATGGATACCGTCCTCAACATCGGCTTGAACCAGGAGACACTGGAAGGCCTTGCGGCCAAGTCTGGTGATTATCGCTTTGCCTACGACTCGTATCGTCGTCTGATCTCGATGTACGGCAAGACCGTCAAGCACATCGATGGCGACAAGTTCGAGCAGGTGCTGGACAAGTTCAAGGCGCAGACGGTGGGCGGTACCGATGCCGATCTCGACGTCGACATGCTCAAGCAGATCGTCACCGAGTACAAGGCCGTCTACAAGGCCGAGCTCGGCGAAGAGTTCCCCGAGAATGTGTGGGACCAGCTCAGCCAGGGCGTGGAGGCGGTGTTCAATTCGTGGTTCGGCCCCAACGCCACCACCTATCGCCGGATGAACAACCTGTCGGACTCGTGGGGCACCGCCGTCAACATTTGCACCATGGTGTTTGGCAATATGGGCGATGACTCGGGCAGCGGTGTGGCCTTTACCCGCAACCCCAACACGGGCGACAACCAGCTGTTCGGCGAGTACCTGATGAACGCCCAGGGCGAGGACGTGGTGGCCGGTATCCGTACGCCGCAACCCATCGCAGCGCTGGCACAGTCCAATCCGGCCATCTATGAGCAGTTCCTGGCAGTGGGCAAGCAGCTGGAGCGCCACTATCTGGACATGCAGGACCTGGAGCTGACCGTCGAACAGGGCAAGCTCTGGATGCTCCAGACGCGCGCCGGCAAGCGCACGGCCGTGGCAGCCGTCAAGATTGCCGTCGACCTGGCCAACGAGGGGCTCATCAGCCATGAGGAGGCCGTCGACCGGGTGACCCCCGAGCAGGTGGACGCCCTCTTGCACCCCATGTTTGACCCCAAGGCCAAGGCAGAGGCAGCCGACCGACGGGTAACCCGCGGTCTGAATGCCTCCCCGGGTGCGGCCACGGGCGTGGCTGTGTTCGACTCGGAGCGCGCCATGGCGCGGTCCTCCGCTGGCGAGAGCGTGATCCTCGTGCGTCCAGAGACCTCGCCCGACGACGTGGGTGGCATGCTCAGCTCCAAGGGCGTGCTGACCCAGCACGGTGGCGCCACCTCGCATGCCGCCGTGGTGGCCCGCGGCGCCAACCTGCCCTGTGTGGTGGGCTGCGAAGACATCAGCATCGATGTGGAGACCCGCTCCTTTACCAAGGGTGACGTGCGAGTCGTAGAAGGCGACGTGATCTCGATCGATGGTACCACCGGCGAAGTTTTTGTGGGCGCCCTCGAGACCCTGGAGTCGGACCTGCACTCGCACCCCGAGCTCGAGCAGCTGCTGAGCTGGGCTGACGATATCCGCGATCTGGGCGTTTACACCAACGCCGACTATCCTCGCGACGCAGCCCGCGCCCGCGACTTTGGTGCCCAGGGTATTGGCCTGTGCCGTACCGAGCACATGTTCTTTGAGGAGAACCGCCGTCCCGCGGTGGTGGGCATGATCATGGCCCGCACCGATGAAGAGCGCCGGTCCTACCTGGACAAATTGCTGCCCTTCCAGCAGCAGGACTTTGAAGGCATCTTTGAGGCCATGGATGGCCTGCCGGTCATCATCCGCCTCATCGACCCGCCCATGCACGAGTTCCTGCCCAGCCGCGAGTCGTTGATCGAAGAGGTCACCCGACTGCGGATCACGGGCAGCGATCCTGCGCTGCTGGCTGAGCGAGAGCACATGCTCTCGGTGGTAGAGAGCCTGTGGGAAGTGAACCCCATGATGGGGCAGCGCGGTTGCCGCGTGGGCCTGTTGAACGAGGGCTTGACCGAGATGCAGGTGCGTGCCATTTTCCAGGCAGCCTGCGCTCAGACGCGCAAGGGCATCCATGTCAAGGTCGAGGTGATGATCCCGCTGGTGTCGCACATCAACGAGCTGCGTGCCGAGATCACCAAGCTGCGCGCTGTGGCCCGCGAGGTCATGGATGAGCAGGGCATCGAGATCGAGCACAAATTCGGCACGATGATCGAGACGCCCCGTGCGGCACTGACCGCAGGGGAGCTTGCTGAGGAGGCCGAGTTCTTCTCCTTTGGCACCAACGACCTGACTCAGATGACCTTTGGCTTTTCACGCGACGACTCGGAGGGCAAGTTCCTGCTCGCCTATGTCGAGCGTGGCATCCTCCCCACCAACCCCTTCCAGAGCCTGGATGTGGATGGTGTGGGGCAGCTGGTGCGCAAGGCCGTCAAAGATGGGTCCGCCACTCGCCCCACCATCGAGCTCGGTATCTGTGGTGAGCACGGCGGTGACCCGGCTTCGATCAACTTTTTCCATCGCGTAGGGCTGGCTTATGTCTCCTGCTCGCCCTTCCGCGTGCCGGTAGCCCGCCTGGCGGCAGCCCAGGCTGCTATCCATCACAAGCACGGCAGCCTAAGTGCAGAGAACGCCTAGGCGTCGGAGGAACTGTCAGGGGCCGAGCGGTGTGCTCGGCCCCTTTTTCGTCCTGCGACGACGGACAAGGCTTGAGAAGATACGCAGGGCAAGTATAATCTCGCTCAAAGAGGCCGACTGCGACCTGAGCAGTGCCGCCAGGTTCCGGCCACTCTGTGCTCAGCCCGCGCCAAACGCTTGAGTAGGCGTGGCTGGTACCCAGCTCAAGCGGCTCGAAAGCGACCGCTCGCCGCGTCACCTCCTTTGCCTGCGTCTGGCGATGGTAACCAGTCGCGAGCCCCTTGCAGGGACCCTGGCCTGCCTGTGCCAGAGGAGTGCACCATGTCCGTTGTAGATGAGATCAAACAGAGGCTCGATGTCGTCGAAGTCATCGGGTCATACGTCGCCCTCAAAAAGGCAGGCGCCACCTTCAAGGGGCTCTGCCCGTTTCATACGGAAAAGACTCCCAGCTTTGTGGTGTTTCCGAACACCCAGTCGTGGCACTGTTTTGGGGCTTGTGGCACGGGCGGTGACATTTTCAGCTTTGTCATGCGCCACGAGAACCTGGACTTTGGCGAGGCGCTCAAGCTGTTGGCACAGCGGGCAGGCGTAGAGCTCGAACCCCTCTCCACGGGAGCACGGGAACACGCTGAGGTGCTCGAGCGCCTGCGAGAGGTCAATGTCATCGCAGCCGAGTACTATCATCGTGTGTTGATCGAGTCGCAGGAGGCGGCTGGCGCACGGGCTTATCTCGAACGCCGGCAGATGTCCCCTGCCTCGCTCCGCTCTTTTCAGGTGGGCTTTGCACCCAACGACTGGCATCGCCTGGGAGAGCACCTGCGGAGCAAGGGAGTGTCGCAGCAGGAGGCCCTGGACGCCGGCTTGCTGACACGAAATGACGCGGGTAATGTGTATGACCGCTTTCGGGGTCGCATCATGTTCCCCATCCGCGATATCCAGGGGCACGTGGTGGGCTTTGGCGGCCGCGTGCTGGACGACTCGCAACCCAAGTACCTCAACACACCACAGACGGAGCTGTTCGACAAGAGCAGCGTGCTGTACGGCATCGACCGCGCCCGGCAATCGATACGAGAGACGGGCACCGCCATCATCGTGGAAGGGTACATGGACGTCATCCTGCCCCACCAGTTTGGCGCCACCAATCTCGTGGCCTGCATGGGCACGGCCCTTTCAGAGAGTCATATCTCGGTGCTCAAACGGCTGTGCAACACCGTCATCCTGGCCTTGGATGCCGACGAGGCGGGCCAGCGCGCCGCAGAGCGAGGCACCCTCGCCGCGGCAGAGCACCTGCCCAAGGACATTGTTCCTGTTCCCGATGCGCGCGGGATGATCCGATATGAGGAGCGCCTGGGGGCAGAGGTACGGGTGCTGTTGCTCCCTGACGGGATGGACCCCGACGAGCTCATCCTGTCGGATCGTGCCCAGTGGGACAGTCTGGTGGAGGAGGCCCTGCCCGTTCCCGAGTTTCACTTGCAGCGTGCGCGACAGACCTATGACGTGAGCACCGCCCGAGGCAAACAGGAGGGGGCAGAACACATGCTGGGCATTATCGCCTCGCTCGACAACCCCGTGCAACGCGCTCACTATGTTCAGCGTATTGCTCAATGGGTGCGGGTCGACGAACGCACGCTCAGCAGAAGGCTGGACGCGCTGCGCCGCGAGAGCGGCACCCAGCCGGCACGCCGCAGGGCGCAGCGCAGCATCGAGCAGTCGTCCGAGAAAACCTCCGGCGATACCGCGGCCGGCACCGCGCCAGAGGAGCATGTGCTGTCGTTAGTGATCAAGAGTCCCCGCCTGGCGTCCAGCGTGGTCGAGGAAACAGGGATCGATGAGAGCAGCTTTGAGGATCCGCGACATCGCGAGATCTTTCGCGCTCTGATCCCCTTTATGCATAACCCGGACGCACCATACAACACAGGTGACATTATAGCGGCGCTTGACACCGAATCTGGCACACAAGTAGAATCGCTCGCGCGTCAAATCAGCAGTGGGCCGCCCATGTCTGAGGACATGTATCGTGAAGACTTGATCAAGGCCTGTACGCGTCTGAGACGCCAGGAAGTAGGTCGGCGCATGCAAGAGCTGCGTTATGTACAGATGGAGGCCGAGGACGAGGGAGAGATACGAGACCTGGGTGCACGCATTGCGACGCTCACTGTCGAGTATCTGCGTATCGAGCGCCTCTTTCAGTCCGCAACGTACACTGGCAAACGCCAGCAACAGCAGACAGGAAGCTCATGACCAAGGATCAGCCCGCTAACCGAGCCCTGGATACTTTGATGGCCCGTGCCCTCCGCGACGAGATCATCACCCGTCAGGAGGTAGCCGCAGCCCTGCCCCCGGGAGAGAACCTCGAGCACGATATCGACGCCGTGACGGATGCACTGGCGCTGATGGATGTGCTGGTGGTGGATCTGGACGAGGAACTTCAGCTGGATGACACCAGCCTGTATGCCGATGCCCCCCCTGCCGCCACAGGGCAGCGCCGTCGCAGCGAGCCGCTGGCCGATCCGGTGCAGATGTACCTGCGCGAAATCGGCAGGGTGCCGCTTCTGAGCGCCGAGGATGAGGTGCGCCACGCCAAGGCCATCGAAAGCGGAGTCCAAGCCCAGGAGCGCCTGCAAAGCGAGGGGGACAGCCTCAGCCCACAGGTTCAGCGCATGCTGGAGCTCAAGGTTCACCTGGGCAACCTTGCCCGTCGCCACATGGCCGAGGCCAATCTGCGACTGGTGGTCAGCGTCGCCAAGCGCTTTTCTGGCCGCGCGATGACCTTTCTGGATCTGATTCAAGAGGGCAACCTGGGCCTGCTGCGCGCCGTTGACAAGTTCGACTATACCAAGGGCTTTAAATTCAGCACCTATGCGACCTGGTGGATCCGCCAGGCAATCAACCGTGCCATCGCCGATCAAGGCAGAACCATCCGCATTCCCGTGCATATGATCGAGTCCATCAACCGCGTCACCCGCGTTGCCCGCGATCTGGAGCAGAAACTGGGGCAGCAGCCCACCACCGAGCGGATGGCTATCGAGCTGGACTATATCTCGGAGGACGATCGCCGCGCCATCGAGGAAGCCGAGAGCAAGGGATACATGCTGTCGCCCGACGTGCGCATTCGCCTCAAGCGTGCAGCCCAAAAAGTCCGCCAGGTGCTCACCGTGGCACAGGAACCCATGTCACTGGAGACCCCTATCGGTAACGAAGAGAACAGTGCGTTGGTGGATTTTATCGCCGATGACTCGATCGCCAGCCCCATCGAAGAGGCAACGCGCGAGTTGCTTAAACAACAGATGCATGACGTTCTGGAGAGCTTGACGGAGCGTGAACGCGACGTCCTGGCCCTGCGTTTTGGGCTCACCGATGGTGAAACCCATACGCTGGAGGATGTTGGAGCCCGTTTTGGGGTGACACGAGAGCGAGTGCGACAGATCGAGGCCAAGGCACTGCGCAAGCTCCGGCATCCTTCCTTCAGCCGCAGGCTGCGTGACTATCTTTCCTGATGCCTAGAGTTCATGTGCCCTGGATGATTTGACGCTGCCAGGCATATGATATAGACTGGCCCTCGTTCAGTGATCCTCGGTAGCTCAATGGTAGAGCGGTCGGCTGTTAACCGATTGGTTGTTGGTTCGAGTCCAGCCCGAGGAGCAAAAAGCGACTCTCGCGCGGCAGCTTGCTGGCGAGAGTCGTTTGCGTTCTCCGGACAGGAACCGGCTCGCCCGCGCCGCCTTGGCAATCTGCGCGGCTGGACTAGTATTCCAGCAACACTTGTACAGGCACTACTAGAGAGAGGAGCTGCCAAATGCAAGCCATCCCCGCCAGAGTCATCCTGCAGTGGGCGCTCGAAATTGAGCGCAATGGCAAGTCCTTTTATGAAGCGGCGGCCGACAAGGCGACGGACCGGGAGGTCCGCACGCTCTTTGCGGACCTGGCGCACCAGGAAGACCGCCACTATCGCACTTTTGAGCGCATGCTGTTGAAAGCATCCGATGCGCCCGACGCTGAAGAGACCTCGGACTATTATTCGTTTCTTCAGAATGCCCTGGCGGACGCACTGCTGGGACCCAACAAGGGGTTGGATCGTGCCAGGCAGGCCGGCAACGAGAACGAGGCGCTGCGCGCCGCCATGGCATTTGAAAAGGACACCCTGGTGTTTTTCTTTGATCTGATGGATGCCGTCACGCCTGAACAAACCGCTGCCGTGCGGGCCATCATCGACGAGGAGCGTGACCATCTGAAGCAGTTGAGCCGCGTGCTGCAGAGTGGTCCCTGGGTGATTTGACCGCCATGGCAGTGAGATACCTCCGCGGCCACAGGGCGCCAGCCCCTCGCAGGCAACAACCGCCTGCGCTGCGGCTGACCTGCATGATGCTCGTGACGGCGAGCAGCCCGCCCCCACCGGCAAGGCCACTCAGAACGTGGTAGCGCTGCCGAAACTGGTGCCCGGCAGCTTTGTGTCACGGGTGAATCGGTTCCGCGCCGAGGTTTTGGTGGAGGGCTGGCCGCGATCTGCGCGGGTGGGCAGCTCCGGGCGCATGGCAGAGCTGCTGGTAGCCGGTGCCGAGGTGTACCTGGCCCCTGCCCATCGCCCGGGCCGCCTGACAGATTATGATCTCTTGCTCGTGAACCACCGGGGCACGTTGGTGTCCGTTGATGCCCACCTGCCAAATCGGCTGTGGGAAGAGTATCTGTACCGTTCGGGCTGGCAGGGCCAGGCGGTGGATAACTTGCGCGCGGAGGTGCAACACGGCACCAGCCGTCTGGACTTTTGGCTGGGTCAGGGCCCCCTCCATACCTGGATGGAAGTCAAGTCGGTGACGCTGGTGCGGGAGGGTATGGCCCTCTTTCCCGATGCGCCCACGACCCGCGGAGCCCGGCACGCCTCCGAACTCACCCAGATCGCCGCGGCAGGGGGAGCGGCAGCCATCATCTTTGTCGTTCAACGGGCCGACGCCACGGTGTTCACGCCCCACATCGAGGCGGATCCCGCCTTTGCTGCTGCGCTGCGCCTGGCCCGGCAATATGGCGTTACCGTGTGCGCCTATGGGTGTGACGTCCGTCTTGACACGGTAACCATCGCGCGCGAGATGCCCGTCCTGTGTTAGGCCTCCGTATCGACTGGACTGGCGGCTCGCGTAGAGGGCAAGCCTGCGGAAACCCCCAAGGCCAGGGCGCAAAAGGCAAGCGCCAGGATAAGGACCGCCGGATAGGAGATCCGGTCTACCACCAAACCCCCCAGGACTGGAGCCAGCATGGTCAGCGCAGAGAGCGTGTTCGCAATCCCGATGTACATGGGCCGACGCGTCTCGGCGGCATACTCCATGATCCAGTTGTTGAATGGCCAGGCGCCCCCACCGATATAAACGCCCAGCATGAGGAACAGCGCCGCATAAATCCAGTGAGTCAGCTCTCCCCCCAGCCCTGAAACAGCCCCTGCCAGCAGAGCAAGCAAGGGTGCTACTACCGCCAGAAGAATTTGCAGCCGAATGTGCGCCAGGGGACCGAGCCGGTTTTGTATATAGCCCAGCAACACTCCTGCGATCATCGACCCGCCGACCTGCATCGACACAAACAGGCCGGTATCTCCCAGGGTAAAGCCCAATACGCGCTGTGCATACAGCACATAAAAGGCGGTGGCGACACCCACAAACCCCAGCAAAAGCTGCACGACGATCAGGCGACGGAAGGGACGGTCGTCCCTGAGAAAGGTGGGCAACAGGCGCAAATTCTCGCGCGGAGTGGGCGCGCTGGTTCCGTCAGCAGGGGTACAATCGGGATCTGCAATAAAAGAGATCGCGATGGACGAAAGCAACAGCAGGCCGCTGGCGGCCACATACACCAGAGCGTAATTGTCTGGAAAGGACCAGGGGCTCTCAGCGCTCAACAGGTAGCGAACGGCAGCGCCCGCCCCGATCCCACCAAAACCGCCGAGAATCTGCCCCGTTCCCACCACGATGCCTCTCCGACGCGCCGAAATGGTACGGGCCAGGTGATCGAACCAGGGCACGCTCACCACAGCGTCCAACGAAAAAAAGATAAAGAATACCGCCAACAGCACAACGATGGTAAGTGTGGGTGACGGCACCGCTGCACGCCAGATGGTAAGGGCGATCACCAGCATCAAGGGGCGCGAGAGCCAGGCTGCCCCCACGATCAGCTTGCGGCGCCGACGCATACGCGTGATGAACCCCGCCACGAGCAACTGAGGCAATAGCCAGGCGCCCCGCGTGATGCCACTGCCGATTCCGATTACCAGCTCTGAATCTGTAAGCATGCCCAGCAACGCCGGCAGCACCGTGTTGGCGCCCACAAAGCTCATGGCCATATAGAACAGCATCGAGTCGGCCACCAGAGCGATGATGTTGCGCGTGTACTGGGCTCGTGTGAGTGTGGTTGTATCCTGCACGGTTTCTTTCCTCAATACTGCAACGAGTTTCCGATGCACTCTATCCAATGTGGGTACTGCCGGTCAAGCAGGCCGCCTGCGCCGGGGCTTTGGCGCGCTGTCTGCCCCGTGGTAGAATCGCGACAGTACAGGGGCAAATGCGAGTATGTGGCAAACCATCGGACACTCCTGGGCCATCGAGCAGCTGACGGCGTCCATCGCCCGTGGCAACGTAGCGCGAGCCAGCCTGTTTACCGGCCCCGAGGGCATTGGCAAGACTACGCTGGCCCTGGAGTACGCAGCCGCTCTCAACTGCGTGGGGGAATTCCCGCCCTGCGGCCAGTGCCCCCACTGTCGACGTGTTCTCGCCGGGACGCACCCGGACGTGTTCAGCATCGAGCCGGACAACGGCACCATCAAGATCGGCCAAATCAGGCAGATTCAGCGCGAGCTGTCATTGACACCCTATGAGGCCAAGTGGCGCGTCGCGATCGTTTCGGATGTACACACGGCCTCCGAAGAGGCGGCCAATGCGCTGCTCAAAACGTTGGAAGAGCCGCCTGCGCAGGCGGTACTGATTCTGACGGCACGGGAGGCAGGGCTGCTGTTGCCCACCGTGGTCTCGCGCTGCCGGGTGACCACCCTTCAGGCCGTGCCAGCTGACGTGATTGCCAAGGCACTGGAAGCGCGAGGCGTGCCGGCGGCAACAGCAGGCGAAATCGCCCGACTGGCGGGCGGGCACGTGGGCTGGGCATTGGCGGCGATAACCAGCCCTGACCTGCTGCAACAGAGAAAGGCACAGGTGTCCGAGTTGCTGGAGTTGCTGGAGCTGGACGACGCCGCATTGGTGGCGCGGGCCACAGAGCTGGCCAAGCGCGCAGACCTGCCGGAGGTGCTGAGGGGCTGGCAACTGGTATGGCGCGACATCATGTTGATGGCCGCAGGTTGTCGCGAGTTGATCGCCAACCCAGGCGCCATCGACGCGCTGGAACGCCAGGCCAGCAACAAAGGCCTCGATCTGGCACGACAGGCGGTGGCGGATACCCAAAAGGCCGCCCTGTATCTGGAACAAAACGTCAACACACAGCTGGTAGTCGAAACGCTGCTGCTGGGTTGGACCAAGTCAAGCGGAGCTGCGTCGCTCCGAGGATAAGGAAGAGATGCCGGTAGTTTGTAGCGTCCGCTTTCGTGGCGGAGCCAAGGTGTATCATTTTGACCCGGGCGAACTGTCGCTCCGAACCGACCAGTACGTCATCGTCTCCACTGCCAGGGGAGATGAGATGGCACAGGTCGCCGAGCCCCCACGTGAGGTGCCCGAGACAGAGATCGTAGGCGAACTCAAGCCGATCCTGCGGATCGCATCACCGGCCGATGTTTCCCGTGCCGAACAGTTCCACAGCCGTGAGGCCGAGGCCATCGTCCAGTGCCAGGAGCGGATCACACAGGCGCAGCTGGAGATGAAGATCGTCAGCGCTGAATACAGCTATGACGGCTCGCGCCTGACCTTTTACTTTACAGCCGAGAATCGGGTGGACTTTCGGGCACTGGTGCGCGATCTGGCACGTACCTTTAGAGCGCGCATCGACTTGAGGCAGATAGGCGTACGCGACGAGGCCCGTCTGGTTGGGGGCCTGGGGCCCTGCGGACGCCCTCTCTGCTGCTCCACTTGGCTCAACCAGTTCTCGCCGGTCTCCATTCGTATGGCCAAGCAACAGAACCTGCCCCTCAGCCCGATGGAGATCTCGGGGCTGTGCGGCCGGCTGCTCTGCTGCCTGACCTATGAGAATGACTATTACAGCCACATTCGCGGCTTGTTCCCACGGGTGGGCCGCACGGTGGACACGCCCCTGGGACCCGCCAAGGTCATCAAAGTGTCGGTGTTGCGCGAGACCGTCACTCTGTTGTTTGAAGACGGCTCCACGATGGAGATGACGGCAGATCAACTCTCGGGCGCAGAGCCGATAGCAGCCCGGGAAGCGGGCGTAGAGAGTGGCGTGCTGGAAGACAGTCTACGCCGCGTGACTGGTTCGGGAGACGGGCATGCCCGTCACTCGGAACCACGGAGCGCAAGCCAGGGGCGCACTTCCGAGGGCGGACATGCGCGCTCTGGCCAGCAGCACGAGACGCAACACCAGGGGACTCAGGGGGCCAGGCCTCGACGGAGACCTTCCCAGCACAGGGGAGAAGGGGCACACGCCCCACAGCAACAGAACGGCGGCGCGAGTCCCCAGCACAAGGCTCCCGCCGAAGAGGCAGCCACAGGGACCCAAGCGCCGCGCAGATCCGGTCGATCGCGCCGCCGCCGCCGCTCGCGGGCGAATGCATCCACAGAGGGTAACACCAACGGCTGAGGCTGCTCAGCCTCAGCGCGCCAGGCGCGCGTCCAACGCTGCCACGCACTCTCGGGGCACGTGCACCGAACCCAGCGTAGACTTGATTCCTTCGGGGCCGTGATAATCCGAACCGCCCGTGGCCACCAGCCCGTGCTCCTGCGCCAGCCGCGCCAAACGGCCCTGCTGGCAGGCATCATAATCGCGGTAAAAGACCTCCAACCCATCGAGTCCCTGCTCCACCAGGGGCTCGATGAGCCAGGTTATACTCCAAGGATGGGCCAGCACTGCCAATCCGCCGGCCGCGTGGATCATGGCGATGGCGTCACGCATGGACACCTTGGGGCGAGGGACATAGGCAGCCTGCCGATGGCTGAGAAAGCGCTCAAAGGCCTCAGAGAGCGAGCTCACGTGCCCCTCCTGCAGCAGCAGCCTGGCAACGTGCGGCCTCCCGACGGCGCAACCTGCGGCAGGGCCGCACAGCTGCTCCGCCGGCAGCGCAATACCCAGGGCATCCAGTCGTTCCAGAATGCTGCGCACACGCTCCAAGCGGGCCTGGGCAAAGCGCTCCAAGCTCGCCACCAGCGCAGGGTCCTCAGGATCAATGCCATAGCCCAATATGTGCGCCTGAACGCCGTCCTCATCGGCACTGATCTCGAGTCCCGGTATGACCCGAATCCCCGAGACGGCAGCCTGTTCTCTGGCGGCTGCCAGTCCGGCGACCGTGTCATGATCGGTCAGCGCGATTGTCTCCAAACCCTGCGCCTGCGCCATGGTGACGATCTCCCGCGGGTCGATCGTTCCATCAGAGGCAGAGCTGTGGATGTGCAGATCGACGCAGCTCATCAGCGCCTCTCGATGATCAGGCGCAGAGCGGTACGCGACTCGTCGCGGATCACCACGTCCGCAAAGGACGGGATGCACACCACGTCCAGGCCGTCAAGGCTCAGATAAGATCGGGCGATGGCAATGGCCTTGATGGCCTGGTTTACCGCACCTGCTCCGATGGCCTGCACGGAGACGGTGCCACTCTCACGCACCACCGCCGCGATTGCCCCCGCAACAGACGAGGGCCTGGAACGTGCCGAGACCTTGAGCATGTGGCTCGGCTCGTCCCGGGTTTCATCCGCCGTCTGCTGGCGCTCCGGCTCGTTGCCGGTGTCGGAGACAGACTCGGGCAACTCGACCGTATCCATGATAAGCTCCTCTACTGCGCGTACTCGGTAGCTCTGAGTTCGCGAATAACGGTCACCTTGATACGGCCCGGATACTGCAGGCTCTCCTCAACCTTGCGCGCGATATCGCGTGACAGGCGAACCGACGCGAGATCGTCGACCTCTTCGGGCCGCACCATGATGCGGATCTCGCGACCGGCCTGGATAGCATAGCTGGATTCGACGCCTTCAAAGGAATTGGCCACCTGTTCCAACGCCCGAATGCGCTTGATATAACTCTCGAGCGACTCGCGCCGAGCGCCCGGCCGGCCCGCCGAAATGGCATCCGCCACCTGAATCAGCATGGCCTCGATGGAGCACTGCTCAATGTCGCCATGATGCGAGCCGATGGCATTCACAATGCTCTCGGGCATGCCGTAGCGCTTGGCGATCTCGGCGCCGATGAGCGCGTGCGGCCCGTCAACCTCGTGATCCACCGCCTTGCCCAGATCGTGTAACAATCCCGCGAGTTTCGCCTGCTGGACGTCCGCCCCCAGCTCGGCGGCGATCAGAGAGGCCAGCATGGCCGTTTCGGTAGAGTGCTTGAGCACGTTCTGGCCATAGCTGGTGCGATAGTGCAGACGCCCGAGCAGCCGGATGATCTCGGGCGGCAGACCGTGAATACCGAGGTCCAGCGCGGCCTCCTCGCCCTTTTCCCGGATGGTCTGATCGATCTCTTCTTGCGCCTTTTCGACCATTTTCTCGATGCGGCCGGGATGAATGCGGCCATCCATGATCAGGCGCTCCAGCGCCACCCGCGCCACCTCACGGCGCACGGGATCAAAGCTGGAAAGAACCACTGTATCGGGCGTGTCATCGATCACCAGGTCCACGCCGGTGATGCCCTCCAGGGCACGAATGTTGCGGCCACCGCGGCCGATGATGCGACCTTTCATCTCGTCGTTGGGCAATTCGACCGCAGACACGGTGGTCTCGGCCACCTGATCGGTTGCGACCCGCTGAATGGCGATGGTGACGATCTCCCGTGCCCGTTCGTCAGCCTCCTCATGTGCCTGCACTTCGATGTCACGGATGATCCGTGCCGCATCGATGCGGGCCTCGGCCTCTACCTCGCGAAGCAGCTCTTCCTTGGCCTGTTCCTGTGACAAGCCGGAGATGCGCTCCAGCTCGGCCAGTTGAACCTGAGCAGCACGATCCAGCTCTACCTGACGGGCGTCGAGGCGCTGTTCACGCTCCTTCAGCCGATTGTCCCGCACCTCGAGGGCGTCTACCCGGCGATCCAGGTTGTCCCTGCGCTCCTGCAGTCGCGTCTCCTGGCGGCCGATTTCTTTCATGCGGCGCGACACCTCGTTCTCGGCCTCTAGCAGGATCCCCTGAGACCGATCACGCGCCTCCAGCTCCATCTCCATGGTCTTGGTCTTGGCATCACTCAAGAGGGCGCGGGCCTCGTCCTGCAGTTGGGTGACGTTCTGGCCGATGGCACGATTCTTGAGCAGATAGCCCAGTGCAAAGCCGCCGCCCGCACCGACAAGGACAAGCAACAGCCATACGAACCACAATCCAGTGAACATCCCAGTTCCTTTCAAAATCTATGTTAATGGGCGTTATCTTCAGCTTGCGCTCTCTGAGTCAGGCTGGATCGCCTCCCAGCAACGCTCTGTCGCTTCTCTGGCGAGCCCGTAGGGAAAGCCACGACGCTGCAAAAAACCCATCATTCCCTTGATAAAGCCCTCGCGATCGCGGCCGGCATAGCGTCTCATTGCCGATTCAGCTGCGCGCCTCGCGCTGGCCGCCTCATCCACGTCCGCAAGGGCCGCCTCGATGGCCTCCCTGCCGACACCTTTTTGCCGCAGCTCGCCGCTCAACAACCAGTGTCCCCTTGGACGAAACGCCTCGCGATTCTCCACCCAGTACTGGGCAAAGGCACCATCATCGATCAACCTGGCTCGACGCAGGCGCTCGAGCACCTGTCCAATGGCCTGCTCTTCCACCGAGTGTCTCAGCAGATACTGGCGCAACTCATCGGCGCTCCGTGGTCGATAAGACAAATAGTTGAGCGATCGCTCATAGGCCTTTTCCACCACATCGGCGGCTTGGAGCTTGGCGACCTGCTCTTCGGATAGCTCCTGCCCCACCTTTAACCCGGCAATCAGCGCCAGCTGCAGGCTAAAGGCGTAGGAACCATCGATCTCTATGTTCACGCGCCCGGTTGCTCGACGTTGGGCTCGGATCGCGGTCAGTTTCACGATGCTTCACCAGAAATACAAAACGGGACTGCAGCCGAGCCACAGTCCCAAAAAGCGAAGAGTTGTACCCCATCCCAACGAACGCGATGGGTCAGGTCATCCGGGTTACAGCCTGACAAGGCTCTATTCGCCCGGTATCCTCAATACACTCTCCAGGCAATACAGAACGCGGTGAAAAGGTATCTCCAACTGGACCGACCAGCCTGGTATCAGGGGTCGACAAAGCGCCGCAGGGCGCGTCCAGGATCACTCTTCGTCTTGTTCCAATGGGTCTGCGACGGCGTCACTCTCGGTCATTTTGCGCGACAGCATGCCAATCTGTTCGCGCACCTGTTTTTCGATCTGGGCGGCTACTTCGGGTTGCGCCCGAAGATACTCTTTGGCGTTCTCGCGCCCCTGGGCCATCCGCACGTCGCCAAAGGAATAATACGATCCGCGCCGCTCGACAACGCCCGCTTCGACAGCGACATCCAGCAGGCTGCCTTCTTTAGAGATGCCGTGATCGAACATGATGTCGAACTCGGCCACCCGGAAGGGCGGCGCCACCTTGTTCTTTTTGATGCGCGCCCGGACGCGGTTACCCACCACCTCGCCCTTTTCCTTGATGGACTCGGCCCGGCGCACATCAACCCGGATGGCAGCATAGAATTTGAGCGCGTTACCACCACTGGTGGTCTCTGGATTCCCGAACAGCACACCAATTTTCATGCGCAACTGGTTGGTAAAGATGACGGCCGTGTTGCTGCGCTTGATGGCACCGGTAAGCTTGCGCAGCGCCTGTGACATCAGACGGGCTTGAAGGCCCATGTGGGCATCACCCATGTCGCCCTCGATCTCGGCCTGCGGGACCAGTGCGGCTACGGAATCGATGACGACACAATCCACTGCACCGCTGCGGACCAGCGCCTCGGTGATCTCCAGAGCCTGCTCACCGGTATCGGGCTGTGACAGGTACAGATCATCGATGTTGACACCACAACGCTCGGCATAGGCTGAATCCAGCGCATGCTCCACATCGATAAAGGCCGCTGTACCCCCCTGCCGCTGACACTCGGCGATAATGTGCTGGCAGAGGGTCGTCTTTCCGGATGATTCGGGACCATAGATCTCGGTGATACGCCCCTTGGGGATGCCGCCCACACCAAGAGCCACATCCAGCGCAATGCAACCGGTCGGAATGACATCCACGTCCAAGCCGGTTCCCTCGCCAAGGCGCATGATGGCGCCTTCGCCATAGCGCTTGCGAATCTGCGCCAACGTGGTGTCCAGCGCCTTTTGTCTTCCGTTGTCCGTCATCGCCCCCCCCTGGCCTAGCGTAGTGGACAATCATAGTGTACATTACAAGATAATTGCAGGCAAGTAATCGGACGAGCGACTATCGGCGCGCAGCGCTGGATTGGAGCTTTACGTGGACAGAATTCCTCGCCTCTTGCTTGGGCACTGGCCCACCCCCATCCAGGAGTTGGCACGTTTCAGCCAGTCACTGGGCGGCCCCCGTGTGTGGATCAAACGAGACGACCTCACAGGGCTCGCTCTGGGTGGGAACAAGACGCGCAAGCTCGAGTTTCTGATGGCGGACGCCCTGGCCCAAGGGGCGGACACTGTCATCACGACGGGCGCGGTCCAATCGAATCACGCCTGCCAGACCGCGGCCGCCGCAGCCCGTTGTGGCTTGCGCTGTATTCTGGTGCTGGCGCCTCAAGCCCCCGCACGCCCCGAGGGTAACCTGCTGCTCGATCGGCTGTTCGGAGCACGGATACGCTGGGCGGGTACCCAGGATCCGGCTCAGGTAATGGCCCAAGTCGCCGCTGAGGAGCGCTCTGCCGGGCGCTGCCCCTATGTCATCCCTTACGGCGGGTCTAATGCTATCGGAGCCACCGCCTACATCCTCGCCATGCGTGAACTGGTAATGCAGGCCCGCGAGCGAGACCTGCACATCGACGAGATCGTGATCGCCTCGAGCTCGGGTGGCACGCAGGCGGGATTGGTTGCGGGAACGGTTGCCCTGCATCAGGACACCCGTGTGCTGGGTATCGCCGTTGCCGAGCCGGCAGCGGTGCTGACGCCCCGGGTGCAGGCGCTGGCAGAACTCACTCTGCAGCATCTGAATCTGCGCGTGGAGGTGCCGGTGGAGCGTGTGCAGGTGGCGGATGGCTACCTGGGAGCCGGGTATGCGAGGCCCGGCGAACCCGAACGCCAGGCCATCGAGCGGCTGGCTCGGAACGAGGGATTGCTGGTGGACCCGGTGTACACCGGTCGGGCACTGGCAGGGTTGATGGATCTGGCGGCAAAAGGGCGCTGGGCGCCCAGCGAGCGGGTGCTTTTTTGGCACACGGGTGGGACGGGCGCGCTGTTCCCCTTTGGCAATCAGTTGCTGGGCTGCGAGCCCAGCTGTTTGGCGTAGGCGTCCAGGATCAGGCCTCCCGAAGACGACCAGTCATAACGCTCCATCGCTCTGGCTCGCAGCCTGGCACCGAGCTCCGCGTGAGCGGGATTGTCCAGCGCCTCCTGAATGCACCGCGCCAGATCGGAGCTATCCGCCGCGATGGCGTACAGGCCCGTGTCCCCCAGATACTCGCGGCTGACCGTGGTACCAAAAGCCACTACTGGCAACCCCAAGGCCATATAGTTGAGCAGCTTGCCCGCACCTTCCGTTGCCGAAAGCTTGGGCGAAACCGCTACGTCCCCCTGCCCGAGCATGCGCGGGGCCTGGTCGTAGGCCACCTTGCCAGGAAAGGTGCAATGATCGCCGATGCCCAGCCGGGCAGCCTCGCTGCGATAGTGTTCGACATTGGGAAAACCCGCGATCAAAAAGTGGAGGTCGCTCCGGCGCTCGCAAAGCATGGCCGCGGCGCGCAACAGATGATCGATGCCCTGATAGTGGGCCAGCAGACCCAGGTACACCACCACCTTGCGCCCCTCGGGAATACCGAGAGCGCGTCGATAGGCCCACCAGTCCGCATCGCGCTCTTGAGGGGCAAACACATTGGTATTGACACAATCGGGCACGTAGGTGACCCGATCCTGCCTGCAGCCAAACTCGCGCACCAGCAGCGTCGCATACAGATTGGTGCTGGTCAACAGGCGGCCCGCATGCCGATCGATGACCCCTTCCAACCACCGAAATACGCGGTGAGCCGCGCTCCCCACCGTTACAAAGTGGTGATCCACCATTTCACCGGTGAGGCTGCCCTGCAGGTCGCTCACCAAGGGACAGCGAAAAAGAAACGACATCAACATGCCGATGAGCGCCCCCTCGTGAATGTGACCATGAATCACATCGGGGCGAAAACGCAGCATGCTCCAGAAACAAGCCAGTATCAGCAGCAGGTCCATGGCGATCTTGTGCTTGGAAGACCCCACCTCGTAATCGACACGCCAGGGAACGGGCCATGCCCGATGGATTTCCAGGTCCTCAGGATCGCGGCCAATGGCATATGTACAAACCACCACCTGGCAACCCTGGCTGCGTAAAAAGCGCGATTCTTCCAGAATGCGCACGTGGCAGCCATAGTCAGCAAAGAAGGACGTCGGCGCGATCATGAGCACGCGCAGCGGTCGGCCGTTCTTTCCAGTGGGCAAAGATGGGTGGCTCATGCTAGGCGGCTCGCTCCCGGCGCAATTGGTTACGCAGCTGCATCAGTTCTCGAAAGGCCCTCAGTACCACCTCGGGCCTGGCGCCGGTTTGCTTACCGGCCACCCGCGGGTGATGGTTTACGGGCAGTTCGATGACGCGAAAGCCGGCCTGACGGGCGCGCACCAGAAACTCGGCGCTGAATGTCGCTCCCCGAGAGGCCACGTCGATACGTTCGATGACCTCACGTCTAAAGAGCTTGTAGGCACAATCGACATCACGAGCGGTGTGGCCAAAGAGCAAATTGACCAGCCAGCTCCAACCATTCCCAAACAGGCGTCGGTACCATGGATCGCTGCGGGTGCGCCGCCAGCCGATGACCATATCGATACCATCGATGCGCTTGAGGAACTCGGGGAGCTCGGCAAAGGTGAATTGCAGGTCCGAATCGGTGAAAAAGATCAGGTCCTTGCTGGCCGACCAAACACCGGTGTAGACGGCCGCCCCATAGCCCTGGTTTACCGAATGTCGGATCAGGCGTACCCGCGGATCCTGCCGAGCGATGCCCTCCACAACCTCGGCGGTGCGATCGCGACTGCCATCGTCCACCACGATGATCTCGAGATCATCCACCAGCGGGCCAACCTCGTTTCGCACGCGATCGACCATCTGGCCGATGTTGCCCTCTTCATTGTAGGCCGGCAGACTCACCGTTAGGCTTGTGGCAAGCCTCTGCCTGTCCATAGACATGCTCCGCTCCTTCATGCGGGCAGCGATAGAATGAGCACACGCTGACGCGCTTGGCGCTCAGCAGGCCTCATCCGCTGCCTGCAACAATTCAAGATCCTGTATCGAAACCATCCCGGCACCGGGCGGCGTACGATCGTGCCAACGCACCAGTGCGACCGTGGCGGGCTCGCAATGGGCCTGCTCGCAGAGTACTGCCCCCCGCTCGGCGTGATGCAGCTGCCTGTACAGTTGCACGCGCCAGCGCGGTCCGCTGGGTATCGCCAGGCGCGAAAGCATTCCCACCGCTTTGAGCAGTACTGAAGCCGTCCTCCAGAACACATTCAGGCCAGCGCCGGCCTTGCCGCAATCATGCAACAGCGCCGCCTGTGCCAAAGGCGCACTGATCGGTATTGCCTGACCGGACAGGCGATCCAGCACGCAGAGTGCATGCTGCTGGTCCACCGCAGACAGGGCACTGAACAGCGGCCACGCCTCTGGCGAGAGCACCGCGCGGGCTCGGGACGCATCGGGGCGGGGTGGCACCACCAGCGCGGCCAGGTGCCTCAAGCCCTTGTGCACGCGGCGAGCGGCTGCCAGCCAGAGACTGCCTGATGACACCATGCCCTCCCCGGCCCTACTGTCCCGTCAGCAGCGCATAGAGCACCCAGGCAGGGCGCCCAATCAACCACTGGATCAGCGGCAGGCTGGCGAGTTGCGACAGCAACACTATGCCGAACAGAATCATCCAGCCGTATCGGTACAGACCTTCCATCCAGATCAGCAAACGCCGTGACCAAACCTGTCCGATGCTGGAGACCGCCGCCAGCAGTACGGCAAAGCCATCGAGCGGTGGGATGGGCATCAGATTAAAGAACGCGATCACCAGACTGACGAGAATCAGCTGCAAGACAAACTGTTCGGCGATGGTGGGCCAGGTAACGAAAACAACGGACAACCGCCAGATGCCTGCCACCAACAGTGCCAGTGCCAGGTTCGCGCCGGGCCCCGCCAGCGACACAAGCCCATGCCCCATGTGCGCACCAAAGCGCAGGCGGTGCGTGGCCACCGGCACCGGCTTGCCCCAGCCGATACCTACCCCCGTGACGGTGGTCACCAACATCATCAGGCTACCCAAAGGGTCCAGATGTGTGATGGGGTTCAGAGTGACGCGCCCCAGGCGGCGGGCAGTATCATCTCCAAGTCGATCGGCCGTCCAGGCATGCATGCATTCGTGCACGGTGATCGAGATCACCAGTGCCACCAGAGTGAACAGCGTACGCACTGCAGACCAGGTGTACAAAAGAGCGAATCCAACGAGTACCGCCAGAACAAAGAGCCAAAAACCGCGGTCCTGTCGAAAACGCGATAAATCGAGACGTCTGAATCTATCCATATGGTCATTATAGCACAAGCGTCCCGCGGAGGAGTTCAAACCACCGGCAGGCCCCCCGCATCAGGCGCGGGTCGGGCGGCGAGCTGGTTGTGAACGCCCGGTCAAGGCCCTATAATAGAGCGCAAAGGTTGACAATCGTTGGTTGCCCACTGTGCGACAGGGAGTAGCGTTTCTGGTGTCCATCAGAAGACCCCTCCGTGCGCTGGTCGCGCTGTTCGACCGGGCCGCCAGGCTCCTCGCAGCCCTGCTGGGCACGTACCCCTCGGCGCAATACGCGCGCTTTGCACGCTGGTGCAACCGCG
>JAAYED010000220.1 GCA_012728955.1 Chloroflexota bacterium | reverse complement strand
CGCCCGGCTGCAGGCGCGCCACATTGGAGGTCACCAGCTCCTGCAAGAAACTCTGGGCCCCGTCACCAGACAGCCACACACGGCCCATGTGCGAGAGGTCAAACAACCCGGCAGAGTTGCGCACGCAGCGGTGCTCTGCCACGGGCCCCGGCCCGTAGCTCACGGGCATCTCCCATCCGGCGAACACGGTGGTTTTGGCGCCCAGCGCCTGGTGCTCAGAAAACAGAGGCGTACGTTTTTCCATGGGCTCCTTTGCTGACGTCAACCTGTGGACCGTACAGTCCGCTTGCGAGCTCATCGATCTCAAACTGAGCCTGCGTTTCAGTAAGCGGGCAGGGATAATTGTACAAGCGCGTGCCAGGTCGCTCGTTGTAAAAGGGACGGTTGCAATCCGGGCAGCCCGAGGTGCGAAAGGCGTCGCCCCCGGCCAGACTGGCACGCAACCACGTTTCGTCCCGATCAATCGCCCGGAGCCGCCCGCTCGCATCAAACAAGAAATCCGAGAGGCCCGCACGCGCCTCTCGCAGCAACCAGAGCGCTGCCTGCACCCGGCGGTAGCCTGGCAGGTCGGGGGCCGGCACGTGTTCCATAGCCGTGCCCCGTACCGGAGTAAAGGCAAAGAGCGCAATGGTGATGTTTCGCGAGAGCAGCCTGGCACCAAGCTCTATCACCTCGCGCTCGCTCTCCCCCAGGCCTGCGATGAGATGTGTTCCAATGCGTCCCGGATAGGCCTGCGCCGCCTGCAGCAGAGTCTGCCAGGCGTGCTCCCAGCTGCGCCCCTTGATGCGGGCGTACAGCTCGGGCGTGGCTGCATCCAGCGCCAGGGACACCCGCTGTGCGCCGGCCTGCAGCAGCTCGCCAACCACCTCCACATCGGTGGCCGCGACCGAGACGCAGATCGGGACGCTGCTCTCTGCCGCCAGAGCGGCGCAGGCCTCAATAGCCGCCCGATGATCGTCCGGCGCACCGGTGACCTGAAAACACGCACGCCGAAGGTCGCCACGGGCGTACCCTCGAGCCACGGCCTCGATGACACGTTCCCGATCCGTCACGGGCCACAGCACCCGCGAGAGGGCATCGGAGTGGGCAGTGCTGGAGCGCGCCTGCGCGCAAAAGGCACAATTGTTGACGCAGCGATCGCCCAGCATGAGGTAGGCGGTGGTGGGCGCAGCCTGCAGCGCCGCGGGCCGCAGCCCCAGCAGGGCCGCTGTACCGCTGGACAGGCGCCAGGTGGCAGGGGCTAGTCCAGTGCGCAACATTCGTCCCCCCAGCTGATGCTCAGGCCCTCCTCCGCGGCCGCAGCGGGCACACTGCGCGAGGGGTTCACGATGGCGTTGACACCGGCGGATAGAGCCAGCCTGTCGATGGCGCTGCGGTAGGCGCCATAGGGCCGCATGCAGCCCAGCGTGAGGCGGCTGTGCGGCAGGCGGATGCGGGCATAGGCCATCACCCGCGCCACCTCGTCGGGATCGGGCGGCTGGCAGGCAGCAAAGCGTGTGCCTGCTGTGGGGATGAGGACAATCAAGACCACCTGCTCGGGATCGAGCGCGGCCAGCCCATCCAGGGCGCGGTATTCGCCCCGTATCTTGCCGCCGTGCAGACCGATGGTGACGTGGGGCACCACGGTGCCACAGGCGCGCAGGGCCACCAGTTGCTCCAGCGTCTGCTCCAGAGAGCGCTCCAGGCCGTACACCAGGCGCATGGTTTCTGCGCAGCCCACCACATCCAGCGAGATGGCGGCCGCAGGGATGTCCAACCTGGCCAGGGTGCTGGCATCCATGGTGCCCACATGCAGATTGAGCCGCAACTGCCCGGCAAGCTTGCGCAGTGCTTCCGCGTGCTCTGTCAGGGGCACCATTCCGTGCGGATCACATCCTCCGGAAACCAGGCAGCTGCGTGCCTGCCCTGGCTGAAACCCCTCCAAGGTCTGCATGTGCTGGAGGTAGCGGGTATCGCAGTGGGCACAGTGCAGCGCGCAGGCGCTGCCCGTGACAGAGAGCGTAGTGGTGGCGGTGGGCCGGATCAAACGCAACGTGGGTGCGTGCTCTCGCCGACGCACCTCCCAGGCGCTGGCCAGCAGCGACGAAAGCGGCGCCTGGCGCAGCTCTTGAGGGGGGGCGAGATCCAGCTGTGCGGTAGTGACGACTTGCATGGCAGCGAGAGTATAGCACGCCCAAGGGGCTTGCCAAGCGCCGGCCAAACCCACGGTACCCGGCGTCAGTGCCCGCGACTGTTGGAGAGGTACATATAACCGATTCCGCCCGCCAGCAAGACCACCAGAACGACAAAGCCTGCGTACGAGCCCGTGGCCGTGGCGCGAGGAACCTGCCCTCGATCCTCAACGAGAGGCGCCGCCGTGGGCGCCAGAGAGGGCGCAAGGGAAACGGTTTCCCGCTGGGCAGGGAACGTCGCCGTGGCTGTGAGAGACGGCGCAACGGAAACGGTTTCCCGCTGGGCAGGGAACGTCGCTATGGCGGTGGCACCACTCGCCGGCGTGGGTGGCGTGCTGGCAACCAACTCTGCTGTTGCGGTGACGCTGGCTCCAGGCTGGTCCGGCACCGATTCCCCAGCGTCCTCTGCGAGAGGATAGGCAGAGGCCACGATCTCTTCAAAGGTCACCAGAGGGGGCGGAGAGCTGGGACCCCAGGTCCAGGCCTCCACTCCGCCATCCTCCGTGCGGTGCAGGCTCGCCCCCACGGGTGAATACTGCCACTGGCCGTCTTTAAGGAACCAGTAGGACCAGTGAGCATCAGGAGACTCGCAAAAGCAGCGGGTGACGGGACAGCCAGTGCCAGCGATGGCACACACGGCCACGCCCATGCCAGAGCGATCGAGCGTCAGCTCCAAGCCAGAGGCCTCCAACACCTGCAGCCCGGTAGGCTCTGCCATCGACAGGGTCACCAGCAGCAGGATGGGCTCGCCGTCACCCTTGTCGACGACCAGGCCCACGCGGGTTTCCCCCTGTGCGGCGATGGGCAGGGTGCCCATCGCCCACAGGGTGCTGATCAGAATGAGAGTGGCCAGGAGGCGTCGCCAGCGGGGTATCGCTACTCGCGGACGATCAGCCATCAACGCCACCAGGTGTGAGGCGGCAACAGGGTCCCCACCAACGGTGGCGCAGAGGCGGGGTCTTCAGCCCAGGAGGGCAGCAGCGCCAGCATGGCCAGATGCGACTGTGTACCCGAACTCGTATCCAGGCCATCCGGATCATAAAAGAGTGACCTCACCAGGCGCATGGCGCCAGTGCCCAGCGGGTACACCAGCTCGTTTCCTTCCATGATGGGCTCCACTGATTCCCAGACGTTGCCGGAGCGGAGTACCTCCACCCGCGCCACGGCGTCGCCGTCCAAGTCGCCAAAGTGTTGCAGACGGAGCTGCGTGGCCCCCTCAGCGCTGACCTCCAGGGCGGGTTGGGTGACGCGGGAGCGGTCCGGATCATCGCCGCGGGATACGCTGACAAAGGGCGTCCATACCGTGGCAGTCTTGGACAGCATGGGGACCCCCAGCAGGGCGGGTATGGACTGGGCCGTAGCCAGGAGATTGTCCTCGGGTCCGCCCCAGGGCGAGTCCCACATCCAGGTAAAGGGCCCGTCCACTTTGCCAAAAGCCGCCAGCGCCCGAATCGGTGTACTGCCGTCCTCTGCCTTCCAGTCAGCGAGATCCTGATCGAGCGCATACAGCGCCTGAAGGGCCAGCGCGGTCGAGTTGGCGTTGCCCCAGTCCCCCGAAGGCAGCTGGGTGGCTTGCAGATAGCCAAGGCCTGCGACCATGGCCGGATCATCGGCGGGAACGCCAGCGGCGCTCAAGGCCTGCAGGGCCAGGCCGGTGTTGTCGGGCGTAGTGGTATTCCAGTCGCTCTCGGTGAGGTCATACTTCCAGCCACCGTCGGGCTGCTGCAGCTCGCGCAGGGCATCCACGGCACCTTCGGGCAGAGCGGTATCCAAGGCAGCCAACCCCAGGAGTGCATAGGCCTGCTGGTAGGTGTTGGTAACCACACCGAACGCCCCAACTTCTGGATCGAACTGTCCCAGGATACTCTCGCTCAGGTCCAGTTCCGGCTGGTCTGGCGAGGAGCCCGCCAGGCCGGCATACAGCGCCAGCTTGCCCGCCTGATCCACCGAACCAGCGGCGTACTCAGCGGCAGCAGCCTCGATCACGTCGGCCAGGGTGCCATCAGCGGCAGGGGCGGAGGCGGGATCGTACCCCGCTGCCAGCATGGCCAGGCTGATATCGATGGCAGCTCCCGGCTGTAGTCCCGGCGTCATGCTGCTTTCAGCCATCCAGGAGAGTGCGCGCTGCGATTGAAGGGCGGGCGTGAGAAAGAGCGCGCGTCCCGACAAGCCCATCAGCGCTTCGGCAGTGCTGTAAGAGCTGGCATATTCCCCGCCGACGCGGCCGTCCTCCTGTTGGAGCGAGGCCAGCGCCTGCACAGGACTCGCCGCGCGCACCCAGGCGCCCGACTCGGGGTCGATGCCACATGCAAGCAATGCCTGAATGACCCAGGCAGTGGTGTCGGCGTTGAGGGCCTCGGTGTCCCATCCAGGTCGCCACCCGCCCCCCTCCAGCTGGCTCTCCTGCAAAAAGGCGAGGGCGCTGACAACGGGGGCGTCATACGCTGAGACTCGGCCGGTGGCCATCAGCGCTACAAGCGCCAGGGCGGTGGTGTCCAGGTCGCCATCGGCCCAGCTGCCGTCCTCGCCCTGCAGGCTGATGAGATAGTCCACGGCATCCTGGGGCACCGCGCGTCCAGCCATGGCCAAACCCAGGATGGCAAAAGCCTGGTTGGGCGGCAGCGGCTCACCCGTACTGTACCCTTCCTCGGCGGCCGTGCGGTAGCCACCGTCCACATCCAGCGTGGATTCCAGCTGGGCGATAAGCGAGTCGGCATCGGGGTCGACGGAGGAGAGCAGTTCCTCGGGCAGGCGGGTGTCGATTCCCACTGCGCTCAGAGCCGCCAGCACCAGCCCCGCGCTGCCCGGGAAGAGCTCGCTCGCGGAAAGACCCTCCGGTGCATGGGTGTACTCCCAGGCCGAGTCCTGCAAAAAGCTGAGCAGCGTGGCGCCCGTATCCGGATGGGTCAGTGCGTTGGCTGGCAGGCCCAGTGTACCCAACGCCAGCAGCGCACGGAGGCTGGTGGAAGGATCAGGACCGCTGCCAAAGGGGTCCAGTCCCCCCTCGGGCGTGAGTTCTGCCTGCAGATACTCCAGCCCGGCACGCACCATGTCCGACTGCGGCCCCTGGGCTTGGACGGTAAAGGCACTGGCAGGCAAGGTCAGCGCAAGAACAAGCAACAGCGCCAGCCAGCGATAGAGCGAACCAGTGTGACGGGTTCCGCCGACAGGTGCAGTGGGCGGCACAGAGCGGTTTTTCCCGGAGGGAACGGCGGAGAGGCGGGTGGGGCGGTACGCCCCGGAGGCGGGCTTGATGCAGATACGCATGATTCCAGTTACCCCTTTACGCGAAGGTTAGTGGACGGCGATCGAGGCGGGTAATCTGGCTCTGGCCTGTGGCCATTACAGTTGCGCGACAGCGCCGGACTTGAACCGGCTTCCCCCATTGTGTCCCTGGCTTCCGAGCGTCAGGACACCTCGATCTGGAACAGACGGCGATCCGATAATCGCCACAGATCAGTATAGAGCGCTGTTCGACAGCGTCAAGAGGCACCATGGCGGAGATCAGGAGTTGGGAGGAGGTGCTCCCGGCTCCGGACGAAAAGGATCGCCGTTAGGCCCGCTGCACAACCGTTCAAAGACGGGCTTGAGTTGGAGATAACTGGACTCGAGGGCCTCGACGATCACGTTGGTCTCGCCGATGACCGCCATAAAGTTTGTGTCTCCCACCCAGCGCGGCACCACATGAAAGTGAAGGTGGTCTCGTATCCCGGCTCCCGCCGAGGCACCCAGGTTCAGCCCGACATTGAATCCCTGCGGATTCATCACCTCACGGAGCGCCTGCACCGCCATGTTGATCTCCTGGAGCATTTCGATCTGCACCTCGGGAGGCACTTCGGTGAGCTCGGCCACGTGGGAATAGGGGATCACCATCAGGTGGCCGTTGGTGTACGGATAGCGGTTCATCATGACATAAGAGTACTGTCCGCGGAAAAGCACCAAGGTATCTTCCAAGGACTGGGCACAGGGCGCAGCACAAAAGACACAGTCGGCAGGCTTGGCGCCGCGGATATAGTCGATGCGCCAGGGAGACCAGATCTGCTTCACGGTTGCACCTCCCCGCTCGGTGGCTGCCAGATCAGGCTCGTTCGCGTAATGCGGTAGTGGGCAAGAGGCAGTGCCAGCTCCTCCAGCAGCTCCTCCGGCCTGCCGGAGCCCTGCGAGCCGCAACGGGCCTGCACCAGGAGGCTGTGCTGCGGCGGACGATCGTTCGGCACAGTGGCTGCTGCATCCAGCAGGCGCACCTCGGAAAAGAGTGCACGCAGGTCGTACTGTTGCAGCTTGCCCTGGCGCTCGCGCTGACGCGGGATGCTGGGGCGCTCCAGCAGGGCCTCCACTGCCCGTCTGACCTCGTCGGCCATCAGGCTGCCCCACAGGTCCACGCGGTAGGTGGCCTCCTGAACCAGAGACTGCAACGGAGGGCTGTTCCAGGGAACGGCGCTCAGATCCAGCATGGCGAGCCCCTGGGGCATCTGCGGGGTCAGGCGGTCGGCCGCGGTTTGGAGCTCACAGGGTTGTGCCAGAAAGAGATCGAGGCGCTCACAGATGGAGCGGTAACCCACCGGCAGGGGGGCCGCAAAGAGCAGGCGCGGCTGCGGGTGAAAGCCCTGGGTATAGGCCAGCGGCAGGCCGGCACGACGGACCAATCGCTCCCAGTGCCGGGTCATGTCCAATACAGAGGTATAGCACAGGGGCGAATCTACGCCATAGATGATGCGCAGCCGGGTCGGCTCTGCAGCGATGGTCACGGTGGGCACCCCCAGGCAACAGGATCAACCTGACTGTGCTCAGAGGCAAAGGCCACCAGGATGCCACAGTCATGGCAATTGGAGCGGCAATCGGGGGAGAGCTCGCCTGACAGGGCGCACTCCCACTGGTCCCACAAAAAGGCATCGGATACGCCCGCGTCGATGGTACTCCAGGGCAGGATTTCATCTCGCGAGCGGGGGCGTTCGAGGTAAAAGGCGGGATCGATGCCGCACTCTTCCAAAGCCCGATGCCAGCGACTCACGTCGGCGAGCTCGCTCCAGGCATCAAAGCGAGCGCCAGCGCGCCAGGCCGCCTCGATCACATCCGCCAGACGCCGATCGCCCCGGCTGAGCAGGGCCTCAAGCCAGGTCTCGCTCCACTCCGAGTAGCTCACCTGGGCGCGCCCGGGCCCCAGGGCACCGAGCAGCACGCGCTGGCGGGCCTGCAGCTCCTCGCGCGAGACCAGAGGCAGCCACTGAAAAGGCGAATGCGCCTTGGGCACAAAGGTGGCCACGCTGGCACTCACCTCGGCGCGGCGGCCCCGCAGCCGACGGCCGATAGCGCGCACGGTACGGATCAGCCGGGCCATCTCCCGGGCATCCTCGTCCGTCTCGGTGGGCAGGCCGAGCATAAAGTACAGCTTGATGTGATCCCAGCCATTTTCAAAGGCGGCCTCTGCGGTGCGCAGCAGATCCTCCTCGGTAACGCCCTTGTTGATGACGTCGCGCAGGCGCTGGCTGCCCGCTTCGGGAGCAAAGGTAAAGCCCGTCTTGCGCTGCTGCTGGATCAGCTCGGCGAGCTCCAACGAAAAGGAATCGATGCGCAGCGAGGGCAGTGAGACGGCGATGGGCATGGCGTCCGAGCGATTCACCAGCGCGCGCACAATCTCCTGGATGCCGCTGTGATCGCTGCTGCTCAGTGAGACCAGCCCCACCTCGTCATAACCCGTGTTGGCGATGATGGCATCCACATCGGCGATCACCTCCTCTGCCGGGCGCTCGCGAATGGGACGATAGATCATGCCGGCCTGACAAAAGCGACAACCCCTGCCGCAGCCGCGCTGGATCTCGACCGCGGCGCGATCGTGCACCACGCGCAGGTTGGGGACCACCGGTGCCCGAGGCGTGGCGGCAAGGCGGGGCGTGATGCGTTTGACCACCCGCACCGGAGCGCTTCCCAGAGGGGTGATCTGCTGGATAGTGCCATCGTCCCGATAGGTGATGTCGTACAGGCTGGGTACATACACACCATCAATCTGCGCGAGAGCGCGAAAAAGCGCCTGTCTCCCACCGGTGCGGCCCTCGTTCTTCCAGCGGCGCACACAGTGCAGCAGCTCCACGAGCACCTGCTCGCCCTCTCCGATCACAAAAGCATCGATAAAGGGCGCCATGGGCTCGGGATTGTAGCAACAACTGCCGCCCACGATCACCAGCGGGTGGGAGGCATCGCGCGCGCTGCTTCGGAGCGGCAGCCCCGCCAGGTCGAGCATGTTGAGCACATTGCTAAAAGTCAGCTCCGTCTGCAGGGTGAGGCCAAACACGTCCACCTCGGCCACCGGCAGGCGTGACTCGAGGGTAAAGAGCGGCAGGCCAGCAGCGCGCATCTCGCGCTCCATGTCGTCCCACGGGGCGTACACACGCTCCACGGCGAGCAGTGGATCGGCGTTGACGGCATCGTACAGGATGGAGAGGCCGAGGTTGGACATGCCGATTTCGTAGACGTCGGGATAGCCCAGCGCCAGCGTCACCTCCACCTCTGCAGGATCCTTGCGGATACTGTTCCACTCCCCGCCGACGTAGCGGGCAGGCTTTTGCACCCGCAAGAGGAGGCGCTCGAGTTCAAAACTGTCGATTGGCACCATGCTCCACCTGACGGCCTGACCTGAGAAGTACCGACGATGTCTGCATAATAGGGCCTGGGGCAACAGAAGGCAATTTTTGCCTGCGGCGCACCAACGCAGTTGGGCAGGTTGCAGTACAGTTTGACAGGTCTGAAGATATCCTTACAATCTCAGGTGTTAGGGCCGTGCCGCATTCGTCTAGCGGCCTAGGACACCGCCCTCTCAAGGCGGAGATCGGGGGTTCGAATCCCCCATGCGGTACCAGCGCAAGACCGACCCGTGCTGAGGCACTGGGTCGGTTTTCGTTTCCCTGAGATAACCAGGGAAGCAGCACGCCTCGGAGCGCAGGCAGGGTCGAGTTCTGCGCCAGGCCCGTGGTGCTGGTCATCGGCAGGCTTGCGCAAGGAAGGCGAGTGTCCTAGTGTAGGGTCAGCAACCCGACATACAGGGAGGAGCCATGCCTGAACTCGCCATACGGAATCTCTTTGCACGGCGCAGCATCCGCCAGTTCAAGGACGCCCCGGTCACCCCAGAGCAGGTGACGCTGCTGCTGCAGGCGGCCATGGCCGCGCCTTCAGCGGGCAACCGCAAGCCGTGGCACTTTGTCGTGGTGCGCGATGCCGTTACCCGTGCCCGTATCGCTGCCTCCCATCCCTACTGCAAGATGGCCACCGCGGCCCCGGTGGTGCTGGTGCCCTGCGGGGACCCCGGCCTCTCCTTTGCCGACCGGCCCGCATTCTGGGTGCAGGACCTGGCGGCGGCCACCGAGAACATTCTGCTGGCTGCATTGGGCCTCGGACTGGGCGCGGTGTGGTGCGGTGTGTATCCCAACGAGGAGCGCGTGGCCGATGCGCGCCAGTTTCTGCATCTGCCGCCAGAGATCATCCCCTTTGCCTATGTACCCATTGGCGTGCCCGCGGAGGAAAAAGAAGCCCGCACCCAGTACGATGCCGACCGGGTGCGGTTCGAGCGCTGGTAGATTGTCGTGAGTCGACTCTACAACTCGTCGTAGCCCGGCAGAGACGCCAGTTCCACCACCTGGGCACGGCGGATATGTGGCAGTTCCAGGATCTGGGGGATGATGTCGGCGGGCGGCGTGTCGTCGATACCCAGGATCATGATTGCCTCGCCACCGCGGCGGGCGCGACCCATCTGGGCAAAGGAGATGTTCACTCCGTTAGAGCCCAGCAGCTGCCCCAGATTGCCTACGATGCCGGGCACGTCGTGGTGCACATCCACAATCATGTGGCCCTGCGCCACGCAATCCAACCGCTGGCCATCCAGGCCGGCCAGATGGGGCTTGCCGTTGACCAGCACACCGCTGATGTCGCGCGGCTCGGGCCCGTTCACCATCCGTGCGGTGATTTGCCCTTCGGTGCGGTCCGGCCGTTGCAGCGCCATTTCAGAGACCTCCAGCCCTGCCTGAGAGGCAACGTGCCGCGCATTGACAATGTTCACCGGCTCGGCGGTGGCGTCACGCAGCAGACCCGCCAGAAAGGCAGCCGTGAGGACGCGGGTGTCGTACTCACAGACCTCGCCTTCAAACACGAGCTCCAGGGGCCCGCTGATGCGGGTACGCCACTGGATAAAGAACGAGCCCAGTCGGTCGGCGAGGTCTATATATGGCTGCATGGCCTCGGCCTCTTGCGGCGCGACATAGGGTACGTTCACCGGGTTGGGGGGAAAGCGCCCTTCGAGATAGTCCACCACGGCGCGGGCTACTTCCAGTGCGATGTTCTCCTGAGCTTCAGCCGTAGAGCCCCCCAGGTGCGGCGTTGCCACGAGGTTCTCGTGAGCCAGCAGCGCCTGATCCTGCACGGGCTCGACCTCAAAGACGTCCAGGGCAGCGCCAGCCAGTCTCCCGGCGTCCAGGGCCTCGCGCAGGGCCTTTTCGTCGATCAGGCCGCCTCGCGCGGCATTGATCAGATACGCCTCGGGCTTGATCATGGCCAGTTCGCGCTCACCGATCAGGCCGCGGGTAGCCGGCGTGAGCGGTGTGTGCACCGAGATA
This sequence comes from Chloroflexota bacterium, assembly GCA_012728955.1. Taxonomy (GTDB): domain Bacteria; phylum Chloroflexota; class Anaerolineae; order UBA1429; family UBA1429; genus JAAYED01. Next base: position 6,976 of record JAAYED010000220.1, on the reverse strand, counting down.
AAGTCCGCGGTCTGCAATACCTCATCCATGGTGAGCAGCTCGACCCCGATCGATGCGGCGCCTCCAGGGGAGACAAAGGGATCAAAAGCCACCACACGCATCTCCAGACCCTTGGCCTTGGCGGCGACCATGCGCCCGATGCGTCCCAGGCCCACCAGCCCCAGGGTCTTGTTACGCACCTCGATGCCCTGCAGGCGGTTCTTTTCCCAACGTCCCGCCTTGAGCGAGTCCGCTGCGGGAACCAGCTGTCGGGCCAGCGCCAGGATCAGTGCGATGGTGTGCTCTGCCACAGCATTGCTGTTGCCGGCGGGCGCGTTCACCACCAGAATGCCCAGCCGTGTGGCGGCATCCACGTCGATGTTATCCACACCGGTGCCAGCTCGTGCCACAACGCGCAGCCGCTTGCCGGACTCCAGGAGAGAGGCGTTGACCTTGGTGGCGCTGCGCACGATGAGGGCATCATAATCCGGCAGGATGGCGCACAACTCTTCATGGGAGAGTTTGGTACGCACATCGACGCTGGTGTGTTCCTGCAGGAACGCCATCCCCGACTCGCCCAAAACTTCCGTTACGAGAACACGCATGCGACCTCCAGAGGTGTATGGCTCAGTGCGAGTCAAGGGGGTTGATCACCAACCCTGTCAGCAACTTTGGATAGAAATAGGTGGACTTTTGCGGCATGGCCAAGCCCTGCGTCGCGACCTCCCAGACGTCCGCCACGCTGGTAGGGTTGAGGATAAAGGCCAGCTCTGCCGAGCCCTCGTTCACGGCTGCCAGCGCCTCCCTGGCGTGAATCGTATAGGTGACGTGGGCCGAGGCAGCAAGAGACTCACGGGAGATGCCCAACAGCGGCTCCAGAATCCGTTCCTGCAGCACCACGACATCCAGCCCCGCCAGCGACGGCTCGGCCGTGGACTTGGCCAGAGCGGCTCTTCTTAGACGGAGCACAAAGGTGCCCATGTCCCGGGTGGCCATGCCGATGGCCACCGTCCCTGCGGCGGTTTGACGCAGGGTCTCTCCGATGCGATCAGGGTTCCAGACGGGATAGAGATCAAAGTCGCTGGCAAGGCGATGCAGCAGGCCCTCCTGGTCCACCTCGTCGACGCTGACCATGCGATGGGTCGGCAGGATCACCAGGCCGGGTTGTGCCACATTGGTCAGATACATCATGACATAATCATAGGGTTGGCCGGGAGCGGCATCAGGCTGCTGGGTGCGCCGCTCGGCCTGGTAGGCAAGGGCGGTCTCGTAACGATGATGGCCGTCCGCAATGACGATATCCCGCTCGGCCAGTAAAGCAGTCAGCCGGGATACCGTTGCCTCGTCCTGAATGGCCCAGAAGGTATGTTGACAACCATCGAGCTCGGCATGGGCCAGCGCCGGAGCCGCTGGCGGCTCTAACAGCGCATCGATGGCGCCGGTATCGTCACGATACATGCCAAAGACCGGGCTCATGTTGGCGTCCATGGCACGGGTCAGGTTGAGGCGATCGGCGCGGTCGCCAGAGCGGGTACGCTCATGGGGGTAGATAGCCTGTCCCCAGGGTGCCAGCCGTACCGCGGCAAAAAAACCGGTGCGGGTGTAATGCTTGCCCTCCACGGTAAAGCTTTGACGATAGCCGTAAAAGGAGGCAACGGCGTCTCGCTGCAGGACCCCCGCTTCCAACCAGGCGTTGCGCTGGGCAGCCGCCTGCTGATACCAGTGGGCGTCATGGCCCTCGGGGCCCTTGTCGAGCCAGACGATGTTATGGGGCGATTGGGCCGTCAGCAGCAGCCGATCCCCCTCGTCGATCACGTCAAAGGGTGGGGCCAGCACTTGAGCAGAGAGATAGCCGGCGCCGTAGCGCACTCCGCGGAAAGGTCTGATCTCGGGCAAGGCGGACCTCCCAACCAGAACAAAAAAAAGTGCCGACCATGGAAGGGCTTGCGGCAGGGGGCCTGCCACCTCATGATCGGCGCTGTTGCCAACCGGCATGCTTTGCCGGAACATCACCGGGATTCTAGCAAGCCCACCGGAGGATGTCAAGACCTGGCCAGTGGGCTTGTGGCTTGTGAGCAAGTGCCCTGACGGGGCCGCCGTTCAGCGCTGGGGCAGGAGCCGACGATCATAGCGCAGGCTGGCCATGCCTTCTGCCAGGGGCAGCGCGCCGGTGCCATCGGCCGCCAGGAGCGCGGCGCCCAGCGCTGCCGCCTCTACCGTGCCCGTCAGCGAAAGGGGCAGGTCAAACCGCTGGACCACAGCCTCGGCCAGCACCGGATTGTGGGTGATGCCGTTGCCCGCGCCCACCAATCCTTGACGTGGCCCCAGTACACTCTGCATGGCACGGAATTGCTGGTAAAAGCCCTCGGCGATGCCCTCCAGCAGGGCGCGAGCCAGGTGCCCCGGGGTGAGGTTGGTGGCGCCAATCCCGGTGATGCTGGCGCGGAGGTCAGGGTTGTCGCGCGTGCCGGTGAACAGAGGCTCAAAGCGCAGTCCGTCGCAACCCGGGGCAACTGCGGCCGCGAGCGCGTTCATGTGCTCGAACAGATCGTCGTCGGACGGCTCAAACCAGAAGGCTCGGGCAGTCTCTAAAAAGAGATCGCGCAGGTAGGCATAGGCGCGTCCCCCATACAGGCCGGCGCCCACGAGCAAAAAGGCATCGCCAAAAAAGGCACGGGTCTCGACCCCCGGAACACGCACACGCTGGCGCACCAGGGCCGAGATCTGCCCGCCGGTGCCCACGTTCACCAACAGGTCGTCCAAGGGGGCGCTCATCGAGCCGGCAAAACTGGCCTGGTTGTCGCCAGCGGCCACACAGACGGGCACCTGCGCGAGACCGCTGGCAGTTGCCAGCGCGGGCAGCAGAGAGCCCTGGGGCGTTCCGGCCGGCTTGATCGGTGGAAAGACCGAGCGAGGGAGCCCCAGACGATCGATCACCTGCCAGGCCCAATCGCCGGAGGAGAGGTCCAGCAGGGCCGAGCTGCCTCCGTTGGTGGTATCGGTGGCCGGCAACTGACCGGTCAGCAGGCTGACCGCCACATCGGGGATCATGGCCACCCGCGCACCGGCCAGATCGACTTGGCCTTGGGTATGCAGCCAATGGAGGGTGGGCCCCATGTAGCCCGCCGCAGGGAGGCACCCCATGGGTTCAAAGGCGGCCGAACCGCCTGCAAGGCGAAGAAAAGCCTGCAGAGGTGTTTCGCCGCTGGGAGAGGGCAAAAGCGTCCGCTGATCCTGCCAGGTAATGGCAGCGCCCAGGGGACGTCCCTGCAGATCCAACAGCGCCATGCCATGCTGCTGACCGGTCACGCCGATGGCACTGACCTGGCGCGGATCGGGCAGCTGCGCCAGCAAGGCCCGCAGCAGTTGGGGCAGCTGGCGCTCCAGGGCTGCCAGGTCCAGCTCGGCGAATTGCAGCCCGCCCGGGAGGTCCGCATATCGCACCCCATCATTCTGCTGCGTAACCTGCGCCACCACAGAACAACGCTCATAATCAAAAGCTACGGCGCTGAGACTTGTGGTACCGATATCCAAACCCAAGGTAATGCCCATCAGCGACTCCTGTATTGCCAGCGTGGCTGCATTATAAGAGCGGCCGTGCCGCCCTACAACAGAATCAGTCGTGACCTTGCGTGACCGCAAGGGTGGTCCTATACTCTGGGCAGTCGCATGCATGTCAGGGAGTGGAGGGACATGGAAGACAAGACCGTCAAGATCAGCTGGGTAGTACCGGCATACAACGAAGAAGAGGCCATCGAGCCGGTACTGAAAGAGATCTTGGATCTCATGGGTACCCTCGAATACACCTACGAGGTGATTGTGGTGGACGACGGCTCTCGAGACCGCACCGCCGAGATCGCTTCTTCGCTGCCAGGGGTACGCATCGTCACGCACCAGCGCAACCGCGGCAATGGTGCTGCCCGCACTACCGGCGTCAAAGCCTCGCTGGGCGAATACGTGATCATGACCGATGCCGATGGAACCTACCCCCTGGACGCTGTGCCAGAGATGTTCCGCCTGATGGACGACGGCGCCGCCATGGTGGTGGGCGCGCGCGTGCGAGAGGCGGGTACCATGCCTCTGCTGCGACGCCCGGCCAAGGCTTTTATCAAGGCGCTGGCCTCGTACATGGTCGAGTTCAAGATCCCGGACCTGAACTCGGGGTTGCGTGTGCTGCGCAAGGATCTGGCACAACGCTTTTTCGGTATCCTGCCCACCACGCACTCCTGGGTGAGCACCATCACCATGGCGGCCATCTCCAGCGGGGAGCGTGTAGAGTTTGTGCCCATCGACTATCATCCGCGGATCGGCCGTTCGACCTTTCACCCCATCCGCGACACCTACAACTATCTGTACCTGGTGGTGCGCACCATCATGTACTTTAATCCGGTGCGCCTCTTTATCCCGCTCTTTGTGGCGCTCTTTTCAGTAGGTGTGATCAAGTTTATTGTGGACCTGTTCCGTTTCAAGTTTACGGGACACATCCCCGCCTCGACGGTGATCATCCTGCTGGGCGCGATTCAGGTAGCCGCCATCGGCCTTCTGGCCGACCTGATCGTCAAGACCGGGCGCCTGCGACAGTGACCTGCAGGGTGCGTCGCCTGAGCGTGCAGGGATTTGGAGCCGGCGGTCAACTTACCTATACTAGGTGGGTCGTCGGGGCGTAGCGCAGCCCGGTAGCGCGCACGGTTCGGGTCCGTGAAGTCGGAGGTTCAAATCCTCTCGCCCCGACAGCACCAGAGGGCAGACAAATGTCTGCCCTCTGGTTTTATACGTGCACGAACGGGGTCATGGCCCCTGGCGACAGTGGCTATTCCACAAACTCAACGGTCCCGCCGAAGTAGATCAGGCCCAGCGCACGACCGTCAGGGATGCCATACTCCAGCGGCACCCAGGGCGTGGCCGCGAGGGTGATCGACAGGGTATCCAACCGCAGCTGCTCCACGTTGGGGATCTCGATCTGGATCTCCTGTGGGACGAAACTGCTTTCCAACGCAAGAGGCACACTGTCGATCCCCGGCGCATACAAAACCGCGTCGGCCGCCGGCGCCTCGCCAGGTCGCCAGGCGCCCAGCTGCAACGTCACGCGGGCGCTGCTGCCACTCGCCAGATCTTGGGGGACGGGGACCACCAGGCGTGCCTCTGACTCCATCCAGCGATAGGCACGGCCATTGTCATAGTCAACGTCGCCAAAGCCCTCGAGATAGCGCACATCGACACCCAGAGCGGGAAGCTCCACGAGACGGCCGGTTGCTTCCGCCTCGCTGAGCGGCTCGAAAGCAAATTGGTTGACCGTAAAGGTCAAGTACCCGATATCCTCTGGTCCCGGAGGAGGAGCGCTTTCCGTCATCACGCGGGGCGCCCCGATGCTCATGGTGCCAACTGGCACCAACTTGTAGGGGAGATCCCAACTCACCTCGCCATCTATCACGGAAAAGATGGTCGGTGCGGGGCTGGTTCGCCTGTCACGAGCGCCCAGTAACTTGGCAAAGTCCCCCATGCGTGTGGAACCAGGACCCTCGAGCAGGCTCTGGACGTCATGATCGAACACCAGCGACATGACCTGGGGGATGCGTGTGCCCAGTGGTCCGTCGTCAAAGACCAGCAGCGCGTTCTCAGGATAGGTCTCGTTCAAGGCAGCCAGCTGCTGCCAAAGGCCGGCTGTCTCCTGGTAAGTGACATAGGGCAGGGTGACCCGAACCATGGGGATCGCCGCCCATGCGAGCGCGACGATGACCGGCAGGGCCAGCAGTGTCGGCAACCAGCGCCGGCTGGCCAACCGCTGCGACCAGCCGCGCCAGCCCATCTCCAGCAGCCACACGGCGGCCGTCAGCAGGATGGGGATAATAAAGGGCACAAAGCGCCGCATGGCCCAGGGGTGCACGGGGTTAACAAAGGACTTGGCCTCGTACAGCAGGGCCAGCCCAATGGTGAGCGCCAGGACGGCATACATCTCTGCCGGGGGCCGGCGCAACGCCAGCAGCACCAGCCCCGCCAGGCCCAGGAGGGTAAGCGGCGAGCCGAGATACGCCACCATCCACAGAACGGATTCGGTCTCGGAGCTGGTCGGTACCGCCAGCGTAACCAGGGAGAGCAACAGCAACATGCCACCGGCGGCCGCCAGGATCACGCGGTCCAGCCCACGCCCGCACAGCCTGTCCCAGGCCCGCCTGGCGGCGGGCCACCCGCCTATGGCGGCATAGAGGGCGCCCACAGCGATGATACCCAGTAGAAACAGGCGTATGCCGGATCGGCCCAGCACCTTGCTGAACACGTCGAGGTAATAGTGCGGCGACGACAATACTGCCAGCGGCATGGCTACTATAGTGAGCACCAGGACCCAAACCAGCCAGCGCCCGGACCAGCTGCGTATCAACCGGCCAGGATCCAGGAGACGCGCCTGCTGGGTGTTCAAGAGCCAGGCCGCCAGCAGGATGACCAGCAACAGGAGGGCCTCAAAGCGGATCAAGCAGAGCAGACTCAACCCCAGGGCCGCCGCGACGCCCAGGACCGACGGTCTATCGTTCTCCGTGGAGCTTTCGCGCTCGACGGCCAGTAACCACAAGGCCCCAAAGAGTGCTGCCATGGTGGGAAACTCGGACATCAGCATCCGAGAGAACCACACCACCGGAAAAGAGACCGTGGTCAGGGAACCGGAGACAAGGGCAGTGAGCGGCCCCAGCGCCTTGCGCAGAAACAAGAGCAGCGCGGACATGCCGACGACCGCCCCAAAGGTCGCCGCAAACACAGTTCCACCCGGACCGAGCAGCCAGGTAAAGTACGCTGCCCACACCTTGGTTACCGGCATGAATCCAACGGACATGGTCGGCCCGCAGCCACCCCAGGGGAAAAAGGGGCCCCAGAAACGGATCAGGTCGTTACCGCTGCACACCGGCGAGGTGATGGCCGGATACAGCGTGCCATGGTGCGCCAGATGGATGCCAGAGAGGGTGTACACCGCCGAGTCGTCAAAGAGGAGGTAGGTCTCGGCAGGCTT
>JAAYED010000219.1 GCA_012728955.1 Chloroflexota bacterium | reverse complement strand
CTAGCGACATTACGCTGTCGCTCGAGCCGTAAGGTATATGCGGTCCCGTGGGTATCCACGGGACCGTTTTTTGTGCAACAGACGATGGACCGACTCTTTGCGCCGAGCCGCTCCGTAAGAACTTGCAGTGGCCCTGGCGCCGACTGAGCCATGCCTCCAAGGCACCTTCACTGCCCGAGATCGTGGCAGCGGCAGTGGCCATCACGCTCCAGCGGTGCTTGCCTCGGTTCACGATCCGCCCTATCATTCCGGCTCAGCGTATCCTTCCAGAGTTTGTAAAGGAGCCGCCATGAACTCGCGCGAAATTGTCATTCGCACCCTCACCTTTTCGGGTCCCGAGCGCCTGGCTGCATCCTTCCCGGCGCCTTACTGGCACGATTTCCTCAATGTGAGCTATCGCCTGCCCGAGTACGAGCCAGAATGGCGATCGGTGGGGCCCGAACGGCAGGAATATGTGGACGAATGGGGCAATACCTGGGCGCGCCTGGACCGCACCAGCAAGGGCGAAATTGCCCGGGGTGCGCTCGACTCCTGGGACGCCCTCGACCAGCTGGTGCTGCCGGATCTGGCCAATCCGTTGAACTATGTTTCGGTGAGCGAAGCATGCCGTCGGAACGCCGGCGACCGGTTTGTGATTGGAGGCTTGCCGGGATTCCCCTTTAATATTGCACGCAAGTTGCGGCGGCTCGATCAGTTTCTGATGGACGTCCTGCTGGAGCCAGAGCCGGTATCCGAACTCTTGCGGCGCATCGAGGCGTTGTTGCATGAAATGATCATCGCCTACGCCCAGAGTGGCGTCGATGCGGTGATGTTCCCGGAGGACTGGGGCACACAGCTGGCCTTGATGGTGAGCCCGCCTCTGTGGCGACGCATGTTCAAACCCGCCTATGTTGCCCTGTGTGATACCGCACATCAGCACGGTATCAGGGTGTTCATGCACTCTTGTGGCAAGATCACCTCGATCATTCCTGACCTGATCGAATCGGGGATCGACCTGCTGCAGTTCGATCAGCCCCGCCTGCACGGCATCGACCTTCTGGCCCAATTCAAAGGACGCGTCACCTTTTGGTGCCCTGTCGACATCCAAAAGACGCTGCAGAGTGGCGACGCCGATGCCATCGCGCAAGAGGCCTGCGAGCTGATCGACCAACTGGGCGGGCCTGCGGGCGGCTTTGTGGGGGGCTATTACTCGGACAATGTCGCCATAGGGCTCGATCCCCACTGGCAGGACATCGCTTGTCAGGCCTTTATGCGACACGGCAATTATCAAGAGCGAAAAGACTTGGGACAGTGACCGAAAGAGGATTCATGCAGCCGGACCAAAACATCATCTATCTGAACCCGCGAGACCTGAAACCCAGCCGTCAGAACGTACGCTCCGATGCGGGCGATCTCGCAGGACTGGCGGAAACCATCCGCGAACATGGCATCCTGCAGCCACTGGGCATTCGCGCCGAAGAGGGCGAATACCAGGTCGTCTATGGAAACCGTCGACGCGAGGCGGCCATCGTGGTGGGCCTGGACCGCGTGCCCTGCGTGATGGTTGCCGCTCAAAACCCCCAAGAAGTCATGGTGCAACAGATTCTCGAGAATCTTCAGCGCCTGGATTTGAACGATATGGACAAGGCGCAGGCCTTTGCCGCAATGCTCGCGCACCTTACGGAGGGCGGAATGGCGCAGGGTACCGCCCTCGATCACATGGCGCGCACGCTCGGGCTCTCCTCGCGGCAAATTCAGCGCTATCTGCGCCTGCTCCAGTTGCCACCCACCGTTCGCGCCTGGGTGGCGCGGGGGGACATCGGCGTCACCCAGGCACAACACCTGGTTGAGCTGTACCCTGAGGAACGTCAGGAGACGGTGGCGCAGCTGGCCATCGATGAAAGCATCTCGGCCGCAGAACTCGCCCGTCTGGTCAATGCCCTGCAACGGAATCCGAACATTGCTCCGCAGCAGGCCCTGGATGTGCTCCGCCAGGGCGGATCGGTCCCTCGGCTGGAGTCTCGCCCGGATGATCCACGGGCGGGCCTGCGCGGCGGGATGGGCCCAGAGCCGGGCCGCTCGAACGCGGATGAGGACGATGAAGAACCCGACTCGGAGCAAGAATCTGAACAAGGCAGCAGCGCTGCCCGGCGGGAGCGGGACGACTATGCCTTTCTCGAGCCTGCAACCCATGATGGCAACCGGGTGTTCAAGATCCACTCGCTGGATGCCTTTATGGATCTCGTCCAACGCCTCACCGAATGCGCGCACAGCGGTGACCTGCAGCGCTTGATGGAGGAGGACGAGGGGAGCAAGGTCAAGATCGGCCTCGCTGCGCGACAACTCTTGTTCCTGACGGATGCGGTTCACGCGCTGGCCAAGACGGAGGCCTAGATGGAGACCCAGCGGCCGGAGGTTGCCGTTGTCCGGTGCCCGGACTATACGACAGAGACGGTGTATGCAGCGGTCAAGCACTCGCTGGAACTGTTAGGAGGCATTGAGGCGCACATCGCCCCGGGGTCGCGCGTCATGCTCAAACCCAACCTGGTGCGGAGCATGCCGCCGGAGCGCGGAGCCACCACACACCCGGCGGTGGTGGCCGCCGTTGCCCGGCTCGTGGTGGAGGCCGGCAGCTACCCGATCATCGTCGAGTCGCCCGGTGGGCCCTATACGCCGGCAACTTTGCGCACGGTGTACCGGCGTACCGGCATGGACGCTGCAGCCGAATCCAGCGGTGCCATCCTGAACTATGACACGGGCGCCAGCCAGGTGGCTTACCCCGAGGGCAAGTTGCTGCACCGCCTGGACGTGATCAATCCCTTGCTCGAGGCCGATGCCGTCATTAACCTGCCCAAGCTCAAGACGCATAACCTGACTGTGCTCACCATGGGCGCCAAGAATCTCTTTGGTGTGGTGCCGGGATCGCTCAAAATCGGATACCACTCCAAACTGGTCGAGCGCGACACTTTTTGCGATGGACTGGTGGACATTGTCCAGTTCGTTCGGCCTGCGCTCACTGTGATGGACGCCGTTGTGGGCATGGAGGGCGAGGGACCGACCGGCGGCAAGCCTCGCACGGTGGGCGCCCTGGTGGCCAGTGCCAACGTGTGGGCACTGGATACGGTAGGCGCCAGCCTGGTAGGGGTCGATCCTCTGCTGGTAACGACCACGCGCATGGCGGTGCAGCGGGGGCTTGCCACCGGCAGGTTGGAGGATGTGAACTTGCTGGGTGAGCCTTTCGAGGCACTCTGCGTGAGCGACTTTGAAAAGGGGATCGACACCCCCATCGACCCGGGGCTGGTGCCAAAGCCACTGCGGTTCATGGTGCGCATGGCTCAGCGCCCCGGGGCCGCTGGTTCTACCGCTGGCGCGAGCTCGGCTTTGCGCTCCCTGGCTCAGGGTTGGATATGGAAACAACTGGTAGCGCGGCCCAGGGCCACGGAGCGCTGCGTCGCCTGTGGCTTTTGCGTCAAGCACTGCCCCGTGCAAGCCATCACGATCATCAACCGCCGCGCCACGATGAACAGCTCGGTATGTATCCGGTGCTACTGTTGCCACGAGCTGTGCCCGCACGATGCCGTTTTACTCGAAAAGCCGTTGCTCGGCCGCCTGGTGACGGGCAAATAAAAAGGCGCCGGCAATCAGCCGGCGCCCAGGTTGGCACGCCTACTTTTGCGTCACAGCAGGATCCGGTTTCAGATCCTTGATGACTTCCAACACCTCTGCCTTGAGCACGGTAAACACGCCCTCGATCGATTGTGAAGCATCGATGGTCTGGAAAGCGTATTCCGTGCTCATCTCGTCCAGCGACTGGCGCATCCGGCTCTGATGCTCGCGGAAGCTGGCATAGTAGTCAGAGCATCCCAAATAGTCCATGCCCGACTCCCAAAAATCAAAGCCACGGGCTGCCATCAGGCGCGGGAGCAACTGGTCCACCTCTGCCCGCAGGTAGAGCACCTTGTCCGGCACCACGGCAAACCCGGTCAGTGAGCGGAGCCAGGCGATATCGGCACCTCGCACCCGGGCACGCGCCATCATCGAGTAGATATAGCGGTCGGTCAACACCACAAAGCCCGCCTTGAGCATGGGGATGATCTCGCGCTCCAGACGATCAGCAAAGTCAGCCGCGTAAAAGAGCGCCATGGTCAGGTTGCCCATGGTATGGCCCTGCTTGGCCGACTCGATCCCTCGGCTGGCAAGCTCAGAGCGCTTGAATCCACTGGAATACACAGCATAGCCGCTGGATTCCAGCCACTCGCGCAAGAGGGCCACCTGCGTGGAACGCCCCACCCCATCGGGACCTTCCAGCACGATCAGCTTGCCCCCGACCTCGGTATCCTGAGCCCCAGGAAGTCCCTTGCCATAGAATCTGAGTTTGCTCATCTCTATCGCTCCACCGTTCGTGCCAGGCTCTCCAGATAGCGGCCAGAGAGTCCTTCGGAGGTGAGTACCTTCCGCCAGGGGTTGGGCTCTGCCATCAGGGCCCCCTCCAGGTGTGGCCGGATTATCTCTCGCACCACCTCTTGCTGCTCGACGATCGACTGGCTGGCATCTACCACCGAGAGATTGAACTCTGTTGCCAGGCTCTCGTACTCGCGCAGAATTCTGCCCTGAAAGATGCGATAGCTCTCGTAGGGATCATCCGAAAGTCCCAGGTCCAGGCCCGCCTCATAGTATTTCAGGCTGGGACGCCCGCTGATGATGCGCCGAAGCGACTCGTCCAGGGGCACACGAAAATAGAGCGCCACAGAGGGAATCGCAGCAAAGGAATAGACGCTGCGTACCCATTCACGATCCACCCCCCGCGCAGCATCCCGGGCAAAGGCGGTGTAGATATAACGATCGGCCAGCACGATGGCCCCAGCCTTGAGTGCGGGCTCGATCTGCTGCTGATAGCGGTCGGCAAAATCTACCGCGTGAATCAGGCTGAAACTGGTGGGGGTAAGGATCTGCTTGCGCTTGCCATCCCTGGTTGTCTTGCGCACCACGGGCGAGCTGTTCCACTCGCTAAAGGCAACCGAGTATCCCAGGGAGGAAAGCCACTTGTGCAGCAAGTCCAGCTGTGTACTCTTGCCCGAACCATCGATGCCCTCGACAATGAACAGGCGCCCGGGCAATCTGGTGCCGTCAGGAAGCGTCGCCATATGTCCTCCTCTTGTGGTGGCGCGATTGCGACACCATTGTAGCACAATGAGTGCCTTCGTCCACCCTCATGTTGACATAGCGGCATTTTGCTCCGCCGCTACGCGCTCGATGGGGGCCAGTTCCAGCAGCAGGGCATTGCCTGCACGACCAGCCTCGCGCAACACCGAGAGCTGCCGGAAACAGTATGATGCACGGCGGGCCGTGGTGATACGGACGCCCATGGCGCTCGCCAGCTGCCGATGGGTAAAGGGCTGCGGGAGAGTGCTGGGCAATAACGAGAGCCAATCGGCCAGTCCCGTAAACAGCCGCGTCTCGCTGATTCCTTCCAGACGCGTGTCCACTACCCGCACCCCTTTGCGCCGCCACGATCCACTCCCATCGGCACAGCGCATCTCGGTGACCTGCACCTGTACCGCCAGCAACTCGAGCCCAGGCGTCGCCATCAGCTCAGGAGCACGCACCAGCTCATCAAAGAGATTTGGCCATTTGTGTCGCAGCGGCGAGCGTCGGTTGCGGAGCACCGTCTCACCGTCGGCATCATAGGTTACGATCGATTTGGACACTACCAGTGGGTACACCACCCGCACACGGTGTTCCGCTGCCAGGTGGACCAGTTTACGGCGTATAGCACCCAAGCCCCTGGTTTGTACTTCGATCAGCAGGCCATCGCGCACCACGTCCACCACATAGTTGCCCACGCGACTCTCTAACGTGTCGCCAGGACGGGTACACCACTCTTTGAGAGCGGCGTGCAATGAGTGCTCGTTAAGCTGCCCGATGTGGTTGCTCGAAGGAACGGTTTCGTCGGTCATGGTTCCGGGTGCCGTGCGGGAGGATAGAGCGAGAGCAGGGTCACTTCCGGGCGGCTGCCCAGGCGGATGGGAATAGAAGTCGTGCCCAGACCCCGGTTGACATAGATCCATCCGGGACCAACCGAGTGGAGCCCGCTCCAGTAACGGTAGGCGAAACCGGGCAGCACCCTGGCGCGCCGGCCGGGCAGGCGAATCTGGCCCCCATGGGAGTGGCCTGCGAGATGCAGCCACACACGACCCTCCCGAACCGGTATTTCGCCCAGATCAGGCTCGTGCCACAAAAGCACCACGGGCAGATGCTGATCGTTAGCCGCCAGGGCGGCCTCCAAATCGGGCGCCCCTGACCAGCCATCGTCCAATCCAGCCAGATATACGGCGCTGTTCCCCTGGCCCAGCACACGCCCCTGATTGTTCAGCACCACAATGCCCGCCTGGTGCAGCCCATCGGTGATGACGCGACGATCACTCCACAGGTCATGGTTGCCCAGCACGGCATAAACTCCCAGTGGCGCGTGGACGTCCTGCAGCGCATCCAGGAGCAGAGAGACTTGACTGGCATCGCTGCGCACATAGTCGCCGGTGAACACGATGGCGTCCGGATTGGCCCCTTGAGTCAGGCGCAGGGCGTACTTGAGCCGCCACACATCGCGCATGCCCGACATGTGCAGATCACTGAGCTGGACGATTCGCAGGGGACGCACGCTCGCTTCCGTTGCGGCACCCACAGTTACCTCGACCAATTCAGGCTTGTCCTGCCAGATGAACCACGCCAAGAGCAATCCTCCCAATGCGGCGGTGAGCACCCACCAGACGCGCCTAGAGCACACGGTCCCATTCCTGCCGCCGATCTCCCCAGCCGGCAGGTTCCCCAAGCGCGCAGGCCACCACGGCCAGCATGGCCAGGCCCGCCGTTTCTGTGCGCAGGATCCGTGGCCCCATGGAGACAGCCAGCACGCCGACCGCCTGCAGCCGCTCGATCTCGTCCACTTGAAATCCGCCTTCAGGCCCGACAAACAGGCGAACGGCCGATGGCAGGCTACCGACCTGCTCCAGCGCGGTGCGGATCGGAACTGTGGCGCTCTCCAGCGCACCCACCAGGGCGAGCTCACCCTTTACCACCTCTTGCGCCGCCTGCTCCAGCGTCGAGAGCCCGGCGATGGCGGGCAATCGACCACGGCCGGACTGTTCAGCGGCCTCCTGCACGATACGCAACCAGCGTCGCCTGGTGGACTCGGTTACCTCGGCTGCCGCGTCACGCACGGAGCGGCTGGCTGTGATGGGCACAATACGGGTGGCGCCCAGCTCTGTTGCCTTTTGCAGGACCAGATCGAACTTGCGACCACCGGGAAGCGCCTGATAGAGCACGAGGGGCAAGCGAGACTCGGTATCGACGGGAAAAGAGTACAGCCTGGTAGCGAGACAACGCCCGGGGTTAACCTGCAGCAGCTCAACGCGCCAGGCAGAGCCGCTGCCATCCAGGAGATCGATCCGATCGCGAGGGCTCAGCCGCAGGACTCGGCTCAATTGATGCGCCAGGTCGTCGCCCAGCACGATGGGATCCTGCACGAGCGACTGGGCCGGCACAAAGAACCGGTGGATGGTCACGGCACTAGGCAGGCCGCGAAAGGACCAAGGCCGCCCACCCATCCTCGATCAGCACATCGAGGATGGACAGTCCAACGCCCTCCAAAGCCTCGGATACGGCGGGTACCTTTTCCTGCAGAATGCCGGAGGCGATGCAGACGCCTCCAGGCCTGATGCGGGGGGGCAGGCTGGCAGCCATGTCGATGATGATCTCGGCGAGAATGTTGATAAGCAGCAGATCGTATCCGGATCCCTGGTGATAGGCGACCCCGGTACGGGCTCGGCTGGGCAACGTGGCGCGCTCCACCTGTATGCGCGAGGCCACTCCGTTGCGCTGAGCGTTCTCCTGCGAGACCTGAACGCACACCGGATCCACGTCCATGGCGTCCACCTGTGCCGCACCCAGCAGCGCCGCCGCAATCGCCAGAATCCCGGAACCTGTCCCCACGTCCAGCACCCGTGTATCAGCCACGGGCTGGCGCTCCAGCGCAATCAGGCAGAGCCGTGTCGTGGCGTGCAGCCCGGTGCCAAAAGCCATGCCGGGATCAATGTACAAGGGCAGTCGGCCCTCGGGCACCTGGTACTCGACCCAGCTGGGCACCACGACGAATCGTTCGCCGATGAGCAGCGGTGGGAAAAAGGCCTTCCAGGATTCGGCCCAATCAGCAGCCTCTAGGAGGCGTGTGGTGGGCTCTGAGATAGCGCCGGTGCGGCTCAGGAGGAGCAGGGCTATTTCCAGCTTTTGCAGCGTCTCGGTGTCGTGCTCGTCCAGATAGCCCTTGACGGTGACGCGCTCCTGTGGTTCCCAAACGGGGCCCTCACGATGCTCGTCAACGGCTGCACCACCGGAGCAATGACGGCTGAGCAGGCCCAACACATCATCCACCGCTTCAAGTGAAGCCTCAACGCTCACTTCGATCAGGCGTGCATTTTCCAGTGACATCACAACCCCAGAGCGTCCTTGACACGCTCAAAAAAGCCGCGACCTGTCTGCGGAGTGACTTCGGCCCCCAGGGTGGCGCCAAGCTGACTGAGGAGGTCCCGTTGCTCTGCCGAAAGTTCCGTGGGCACCACGACGTTCAAAATGACCACCTGATCGCCGCGCCCATGTCCATTAAGCCGGGGCACACCCTTGTTGCGCAATCGGAGCACGCTGCCCGCCTGCGTGCCGGCCGGGACGACCAGCTTTTCTTCGCCATCGACGGTGGGTACCACGATCTCATCACCCAGCGCGGCCTGAGCGATGTTGATGTTGACGTTCAATACCAGATCGCGATCGCGGCGGGTAAAGTACTTGTGCGGCGCGACATGCAACATGACGTACAGGTTGCCGGGAGGGCCACCATACAGCCCATGCTCGCCCTCACCGGCGAGCCGCACCCGCATCCCGTCGTCGACGCCTGCGGGCACCTGCACCATCAGACGCCGCTGCTCCTGGCTTCGTCGCGAGCCATGGCACACGCTGCAGGGGGCTGTGATTACCTCTCCGGTGCCCTGGCAACGCGGGCAAACGGTTACATTGACAAAGGCTCCAAACACGGATTGCTGCGTGCGCCGCACCTGACCACTGCCGTTGCACTCGGTACAGCGGATCGGCGAGGTGCCCGGCTCGGCCCCGCTGCCATGACATTGCGAGCAAGTCTCCAGACGGGTGATCTCGATCTCTTGCTCTGTGCCGAAAACGGCCTCTTCAAAAGTGAGCTCCATGTCATAGCGGAGATCGGCCCCCCGACGGGGCCCCTGCGAGGCAGAACGCACGCCGCCAAAACCAAACAAGTCCTCGAAAATGTCCTCAAAGCCACCAAAGCCGAACCCAAAGCCCCCCGGGCCGGCCTGTCCTTCCAAACCGGCATGCCCGTAGCGATCGTACTGGGCCCGCAGCTTTTCATCATTCAGGACCTGGTAGGCCTCATTGATCTCTTTAAAGTGCTGCTCG
>JAAYED010000020.1 GCA_012728955.1 Chloroflexota bacterium | reverse complement strand
TCGGCCTTGGCCAGCTCATTGGCCTTGTCGTTGTACTTGATGTGGAATTCCTTCAAATAGTGCGCCGGCACCCACTGGTTGTTATCCCACCATCCGTACCAGTGCGCCATGTTCACCAGCACAAAGGAGGGCTGCGGCTTGGCAAAGGTCAGCTTGAAGGTGTAGTCATCGATCACGTCCAGCTTCATGTTCTCGCCGCCCCAGCGGAAATACGTGGGGGGCAGGGGCGTGATCTCTTCGTTGAGGTTCATGTCCTCATAAAAGAACTGGAAGTCGGCGCTGGTGAGGGGCTCGCCGTCGGACCACTTGAGTCCCTTGCGCATGTACATCGTGACCGAGGTAAAGTCCTCGCTCTGCTCCCAGCCCTTGAGCACGTGCTCGGTGGCATGGCCGCCGTCGTGGCCGATGCGCAGCATCGTGGGACGGTCCATGGCCATGTTGTGGTCGTCACCGTACAGGTTCTGGCTCAGGGTGCCCACCGTGATCATGCCGCCGTACTGGCCGATCTCGCCCATGATCTCGCAGACACGAGGCTCTTCGGGCAGACGCTCGTCCACGGGGGGCAGCTCACCGGCCGCCACGCGCTCGGCGAACTCGGGGCGCTCGGTGAACTTGCTCGGCATGGCCGCCTCGCCCTCGCTCTCGGGGGCTGCGGTAGCCTCGGCCTCAGCCTCACCCTCACCCTCGGGGGCTGCGGTGGCCTCGGCTGCCGGGGCAGCGGTGGTAGCGGTGGCCGCGGGCATCTCGCCCTCGGGGGCCGCCGTGGCTTCGCCAGCGGGCGCCGGGGTGCTCGGCGTGCACGCCGCCACAATCACGCCCGCGGTCGAAAGGACGGCCAGGCGCAGGAAATCACGACGGGTATGCTTGGTCAATTCCATCTGGAGTAACTCCTTGCTGTCATGAAAATCGGATCGATAACTTGACGCATGGCTGCTTGTCTCCGATACACCACTCCTCTCCATCCGGCCAGCGGGATGATCTGGAGCATCTCCCCCCACCCAGGGGCGCCCTCCGCCGGCCCAACAAAAACGAGTCGAACCATCCGCGGGGATGGTCGACTCGGTCGGGTGCGTTACAGGTCTGTGCCAGTCACAATGGCCTGTTGCCGTCAATCGCAACAGATAGCGTTTATCCATACGCCCCACTATAGGACACTTTGCCCATGATGCAACTCGGCGCTACTGACCGAAACAGGATCGTCCCAACTATTAACCGCCGTAAAAGAACAGCCCCCAGTGCAGAGCACCGGGGGCTGCGAAAGACGGATGCCGATCAGCCGAGCTTGATGATCCCCAGGCCGTTCAGCAGGACCACCACCAGCAGCACGGGGGTGACCCACTTGACCAGGAAGTAAAAGGCCCGCACCACCGCACGGTTGTTGAGCGTGCCGTTGTTGGTGAGGTTTTTCTCCAGCGCGGCATAACCCCAGCGCCAGCCCACGAACAGGCAGATGAACAGGCCGCCCACCGGCAGCAGCACGTTCGAGGTGGCAAAGTCGAACAGGTCAAACATGGTCTTGCCGGCGATCTTGAAATTCGCCATCAGGCTGTTGGAGAGGGCCGCGGTAGAGCCCACCAAGGCCAGGCCCAGCGCCGTGCTGATGGTGGCCTTGCGCCGCGACCAGCCCAGGCGCTCCACCAGGTAGGCCACGGGCACCTCAAAGAGCGAGAGCATGGCGCCGGTGGCGGCGATGCCCGCCAGCAGGAAGAACAGCACCATGAACAGGTTCTGTACAAAGGGCCCGCCGGGCAGCGAGCTGAACACTGCCGGCATGGTGATGAACAGCAGCGAAGGGCCCGCATCGGGAGCAAAGCCGTAGGTAAACACCGTCGGGAAAATGGCCATACCGGCCAGCAGCGACACCAGCAGGTCCGAGAGCATCACCCGCACGCCCGTGGCGGGGATGTTCTCATCGTCGCGGAAATAGCTGCCGTAGGTGATCATGGTGCCCATGCCCACCGACAGTTTAAAGAAGGAGAGGCCCACGGCGGTCAGCACCGTCATCCAGGTCACCGCGCTCCAGTTGGGCTTGAAGAGAAAGCTCAGGCCCTCGGCGGCGCCGGGCAGCGTGAGGCTGCGGATGTTGATGATCACGAGGATGCCAAAGAGGATGGGCAGCAGGCGCTTGGTCATCGCCTCGATACCCTTGGACACACCGGCGATGATGATGGCGGCCACCCAGATCAACACCACCCACTGCCAGATCAGCGACTGCCAGGGGCTGTTGATCAGGTCGGCAAAGGCCTTTTCCGACACGGCCGGGTCGGTGGTGTTCAGCGCGCTGCTGATGGCCCGCGGGATGTAGGCAAAGACCCACGCAGCGACCTCGGTGTAAAAGGCCATGATCAGGAAGGCCGAGAGCACGCCCGCCGCACCGATCAGCCACCACACCTGGCGGGGCGCCAGGGAGCGCAGCGAGTCAATGGCGTTCTTGCGGGTGGTGCGCCCGATGATGTGCTCCGAGATCATCACCTCCAGGCCCACCAGGAGCGTGGAGATGATATAGATAAAGATGAATGCCGCACCGCCGTTGGTCCCCGTGAGCGAAGGGAACTTCCAGATGTTGCCCAAGCCCACCGCCGAGCCCAGCGTTGCGGCCAGGACACCCAGCCCAGTAGCGAATCCCTCCCGACCTTTGCGCACCTCTTCTGACATGACTCCTCCATACTGGAACTGCTGACGCGAGCCCTCCGGCGGGCCCCGCCGCCTCAAACACGCCTCGCCTAGTCTAGACCCCGCCCTGGCAACTGTCAACCGCTCAAAAGGGAGGAAAAATACGAAAATTCAAGAAAAAAAGCAGGGGCTGCGTCGCCGCCGGCGCGACACCCGCCCCGCTCTGCTCCACCCCGCCCCTGGATCCCTCTCCCTGCAACGGTGGCCTTTTCCCCGGCCGAGTTGCACCAGAGCTCCCGGCGCCCAGCACCGGCTCGGCTCCGCCGCCGCTCCGGAGAGCCCAGCACCAGCGCCCTGGACGCCAGCCCAGCCCCAACCGGCCCTGCCAAGCACGGGCATCGCCCGGCGGCGGCCGGTGCAGCGGCGGGCACCCCCCTGCCGGTGACAGATGCGCCTCCCCGTCCGGCTACCCTGCACCGCCTCGCCCGCCCCGCTCAGCGGCCCCCGCGCCCCCGGCGGCGCCGCAGCAGCGCCAGCAGTCGCACCCCCAGCAGCAGCGCCAGGGTCGCGATGGCCAGCAGCGGCAGGGTGCCCAGCTCCTTGAACACCCAGGCATAGTGCCACACCGCCAGCGCCGCCGCGACATAGGCCAGCCGATGCAGCCGGGCCCAGTTGCGCCCCAGCCGGCGCTGCGCTCCCCGGTTGCTTGTGGCCGCCAGCACCGTCAGGATGGCCAGCGCAGCCAGCCCCAGCCAGGCATAGCGCCCCTGGGCCAGGCTCAGGCGCACCAACTGCAGGTTCCAGCCCTGAAAGAGTCCCAGCCACAGCAGCAGATGCCCCAGCGCATAGCCAGCCGCCAGCAGTCCCAGCGGCCGCCGGTAGCGCAGGGAGCGGCTGTCTCCTCCCATCGCCACCATGGCCCCGGGCGCCAGCGAGAGCAGCAGCAGCACCAGCGCGGCATCCCCGGTGCGGCGCAGCACCGTACCCACCGGATCGGGCCCCAGCACACGCAGCAGCGCCGCCAGCGCCAGCAGCAGCGCGGGCATGCTCCCCAGCAGCATCACCGTACGGGGCCCCTGCCGGGTGCCGGCCATCAGAAATCCACCGCCAGATCCTGGCCGGCGTACAGCGCCGCCACGTCATAGCCATTAAAGGCCACCGTGGGCCGTTGCCCCACCCTGCCGATCTCGCGCTCGGTGGCCTGCGACCAGCGGGGGTGGGGCACCTCGGGATTGACGTTGGCGTAAAAGCCATACTCCCGGGGATTGCCCTTGACCCAGTAGGTCTCGGGCATGTCTTCCACCAGCGAGATCCGCACGATGGCCTTGGCATTCTTGAACCCATACTTCCAGGGCACCACCACCCGCACCGGCGCGCCGTTCTGCGGGGTGAGGGGCTTGCCGTACAGCCCGGTGGCCACAATGGTGAGCGGATGCTGCGCCTCGTCCAGCCGGAGCCCTTCCACATAGGGCCACTGGGGATCGCCCGCCCGCACCGCCGGCATCTGCTCCGGATCGGCCAGCGACTCGAAACGCACAAAGCGGGCCTCGGGCCGCGGGCGCACCTCCTCCAGCAGCAGGCTCAGGGGGAACCCCAGCCAGGGGATCACCATGGACCAGGCCTCGACGCAGCGCATGCGATAGATCCGCTCCTCGTGCGGCAGCGCCAGCAGATCCTGCATGGTGTAGGTGCGGGGCTCCTCCACCAGACCGTCCACCTGCACCGACCAGGGGTCGAGGCGCAGGCCCGCCGCCAGCTGGCTGGCCGCACTCTTGCTGAACGTGAACTCGTAATAGTTGGTATAGCCGATGACGCTCTCATAAGGGGTGAGCGGGTGGCCCAGCTCGTCGGTCTGAGCGCTGGCGGAGGGAGCCTCCCCCTCCTGAGCCGGCCCAGGCCCCTGCTCCCGCACGCCGCAGGCGGCCAGCAACGCCGCCAGCGCAGCCCCGCCGGTGGCCCGCATGAATTCCCGCCGGCGCAGATAGACCCCTTCGGGGGTGGCCATCGGCCGCTCCCGACGCAACAGATCGTAACGGCGCCAGTCCCCCTGGCCGCCCGCAGAGCGCTCAGTTTTCATCGCACACCTCCACCCGTAACTCGGCCGGCGCCCCCCTGAAGGCACCATAGCGGGCGGCCTCTTGCGCCAGACCCGCCTCCAGGGCGGCGTCCGGCGGCTCCCAGAGCCGCACCGCCAGCTGCAGCGGCTCGCGCCCACTGACCCCCCAGGTGCCCAGCACACGCCCCCCACGCAGCACCACCGCACTCACCCAGCCCGCCTGTCGGAAAACCCGCCCGCGCCGGCGCTCGTCCACCAGCGGGCTGGCGTCGCCCAGGCTGCTGCCCGTGACAAAGGCGTCAAAGAGCGGCAACAGCCGCACCGTGGCGCCGGGCGCGCAGGCCGTCATCTCCTCCGCCAGGGAGGCCAGCGCCCACAGCCGCTGCCCTTGCACCTCCACAGGCACCAGCTCCTCCCGCAGCTCGTCAAAGACGCTCTGCGCCGTCCGGCGGTAGCACTCCCACCAGCGGGCAAAGTGGGCCACCGTGGCAGGTCCATGATACCGCAGATAGCGCCGCACGACCTCACGGAGCGCATCGGCAGGATCCCAGCGGCGCAGGCTCCCCAGCCAGGCCTGCGGGCTCACAAAAGTTACGTTGCGACCGCGGCTGGGGCCAAAGCACAGGTCTCCCCGCCAGGCCAGCGGTTTGAGCGGCGTGCCCCAGCCGTTGCGGCCAAAGAGATCCCGCACCGCGGGCAGCCCCGTACGCTCGGCCACGGCGCAGCCCAGCTCCTCGCGGGTGAGCGGCCCTTCCGAGAGCGCCTCCGCCGCAGCGTCCAGCACCTGCTGGTCGCGCTCCTCCGGCAGGCCGTGGGCCGCCATGTACCGCTTGAACCACCCATCCCCGTTGCGGGTGGGGGTGAGGCTGCGCGCCGCGGCCATCAGCCCCAGATCCTCGGCCGGCAGCAAATAGAGCGTCGCGCGCATGGCCCAGGTCTTGACCAGCGTGCGCCCCTCCCACAGGGCGGCGGCCACCTGCCCCTGCCTCAGACCCGTCATGCGCACCCCCAGCGACCACTCGGCTGCGGACATCACCTGGGCATGGGCGCCTCCCATGCGCCGCACCGCCTCGACCAGATCCCCAGCCGCCCAGGGCGTCTCCAGCCCCTGCTGGCCCATCCGCCAGGCGCTCACCTGCTGCCACGTCATGTGGTACACCCTGTTACTGCCCCCTCGCCACTCGAGCAAAAAAAGAGGGGGAGCCAGAGGGGCTCCCCCCGTCGCTGCAGAACCCTAGTCCCCGGCGTTTTCCACTTTCCAGACCGTCCAAACCTTGCCCACCAGGTCGGGGCCAGGCTTGAGGGTCGGCTTGCCGGGCACCCAGCCTGCGGGCATCACCTCACCGGTCGCCCGGGCATGCTGGTAGGCCTGCACCTGGCGGATCAACTCGCGGAAGTTGCGGCCCACCGTCGGTGTGAGCACCTCCATCGCCTGGATGACGCCATCCGGGTCGATGATGAAGCGTCCACGAATATCCACCCCACCCTGCTCGTCATACACACCGTACAGCCGGCCGATCGCCCCGGTCGTGTCGGCGACCATGGGCCACGGGAACCCGCCTTCCACCATCTTGGAGAGCTCGTTCTCCTGCCACACCTTGTGAATAAAGTGACTGTTGGTGCTGATGGCCAGCACCTCTACTCCCAGCTCGTCCAGCTCGGCCTTGTGGGCAGCGACCGCTGCCAACTCGGTCGGTCAAACAAAGGTAAAGTCACCCGGATAGAAACAGAGCATGATCCACTTGCCGGCGTAATCCGCCAGCTTGACCTTGGTGAAACCACCGTTGAAATAGGCGTTGCCCTCAAAGAGGGGCGCCTTGCCACCCGCGCGTGCTACTTCCATGTCGCCTGCTCCTTGTGATGATGGATCTACCGGCCATCCTTACGACCGTGGGCGCCGGTTCGCCCCCGATCACCCCTGGTCAGCGGGCGGGTCCGACAATCCGCCCCACTGCATTGACATGGAGACTGTAACCGCTGATAAACCCGACGTCAAGTGAATTTGGCAGGCCGGTGCCACGGCCCGCCACCCACGGGGCGGTGACGCCTGGCGCCCTCGCGTGCCAGAGGGCCGCGGCGGGCCCGGGGGGAGCTGCCCACCAGCGCCCGTGCGGCGGCGTCAACCCGGGCGTCCCGCTGCCGCGTTGCCACGGCTCGCGTGTGCCCCGCGCACCGCGCATCGCCGGCGAGCGCAGCCCGACGCCTCAGCTGCCTGGCTCGCCCTCCAGCGCGGCGATGCGCACCTGGCCCACCAGCCAGGTGGAGCGGGCCACCGGCTCCTCCGCATCGGGCAGATCCCCGTCGGCGTCGGTGGGCGCATCGGGCGTGGGGTAGCGCCGTCGCGCTCCGGTGCGCAGCACCAGCCGCGCCACCTGCGGCACCCAGGTATCCAGCGCCGCCTCACGCTCGATCCCCTGCCCCGTCAGCGCCAGCCGGCAGCGCCGCGCCTCCAGATCCAGCACCATCTCCAGATCCAGCCACTGGCCCACGGGGCAGCGCCCCAGCGGACGGGGTACCCCCGCCTCCACCGCCTGCACCCCACCCTCGGCGCTGAGGATCAGCCGCAGGGGCTCCTCTCCCTCGGCAGAGGCCAGCGCCACCTGCAGCGGCGCCTGCCCCGCCTCGGCCAGCATCACCCGCAGCGAGACACGCAGCGCCGCTGTGGGAGTAAAGACGCGCTCCGCCACGGCATGGTCTGCGGGATCCCAATCGGAGAGCGCCAGGCAGCGACCATCGCCCCCGGGGGTTGCCGCCACCGCCACCGGCGCCCACAGCGGGGCATACAGGTTCCAGAGAGGCGGCAGGCTGCCGGGCTCCAGATCGGCAAAAGTGTCGACGATGGGCAGGGGCACCTCGCTCTGGATGGGCACGGGCACCCGGGCCACCCAGATGTCCTCCTTGTTCATACTGCAGGTGAGCCACAGCGCGCCATCGGGAGGCTCGCCGTTGCCCTCGGCGATGCCGCGCACATACTGCGGCCCGTGATCCTTGAACAGGCCGGCATAGCGCCGGGGCGGCACCTCCCCGATCACCCGCAGCAGGCCGTCAAAGGTATAGCCGTCCTCCCCGCTGACCAGCGCCAGCGGCCAGCGATGGATGCCGTGGGTGCTGGGGTTGTACACCAGGGCATATCGCCCGTCGCTGGTGCGCTGGCCCCACACCTTGGCGCCGGCCATCACCAGGCTGGGCTCGCGAAGCACCGGGCTCCAACTGGTGCCCTCGTCCGCAGAGACCGCCGTGTGCGACCACTTGAACAGCGCCACCGCCCGGCCATCGGCGGCGTGGTACACCGAGGGCGCCTGGTAGCCCGGCAGCGCGTAAAAGCCATCCTGCGAGCGATCCTCCTCCCACCACTGCATGGTTACCAGAGGCGTCGCCAGCAGCGCCTCACAGGCCTGCACAAAACCCGGGTCCTCCGATTCGGTATAGAGCGGCCAGGGACCGTTGGACGCGTTCCAGCCGGCGTGGCGATTGTAGCGGATGCAGTAGATGGGCCCCCACTGGGCCGGTCCACGGATCTCGCGCACCACCCGACCGATGCCCCGCCCGTCGTTGGGGAATACCAGGGGATGGGGCGAGATGCCGTAAAAGCCCAGCGCCAGCAGACGCCCCTGGGGCGAGCGGTAAAAGCCCATGCGCTGATGCATCACCGCCTGGGCGCCCTTGGGCAGCGGCGTGGCGGGATCGCCCCGATAGACTCCCTCGGGCACCGTGCAGGGGGGAAAGAGCACTGCGGGCGGATCCCAGTGGACACCGTCCGCCGAGCTGGTGAGCAGCGTCTGGCCGGGACCGGTGTGCTCTCCCACCGGATTGCTCAGCCAGCTCAGGTAAAAGCGATCCTCCCACCAGGCCAGCATCGGGGCGTGGTTATAGGTCCAGCCGTGGCCCTCGGCCCACTGGGGATGCGCCCGGTTGGCGCGCAACACCTGGCTCACCCGTACGCCCACCGCCGGCGGCAGCTGGCCGTCGTGATAGTCGATGTTGGCGTGGCGGCTGCCCACATAGCGTACCCGATCGGACGACGACGCGGCCTCCTGCATGGTCCCTCCTCGTGGATGGCTGCGGGGGCGGATCGGCTTAGGGCGCCAGCCGCAGCGGGATGATCCGCGCGTCGCCACCGCCCCGCCAGGGCACCCGCTCCACCGTCACGCTGTCATACATGCCCAGGTGCAGGGTGGCTCCCTCGCCCTCCAGCGCGGGCAGCTGCAGCGTGTGCCGATCGAGCACCAGCTCCCCCGCCTCCCAGTAGGTGGTGGGCCGCGTGCCCAGCAGCGGCGGGCCGTCGTGCTGGGTGCGCAGCACGCCATCCTGCCCCAGCAGGTGCACAAAGACGGTGTAATCCCGCTCCAGCCGCTGCGCCGGCCGCCAGGCCAGCGTCACCTCCAGCGTGTCCCCCTCATGCAGCGCCAGGGGCTGGGCCGGGTCCACCGGCTGGCCACTGAGCAGCAGGCTGTAGCCTTCCAGCGTGATCGCGGACTCGAGCTCGGATCCATCGGCGAGCATCGCCCGGAGGGCGCTGCGGGGAGGACGATAGGCCAGCACCGTGAAAAAGCCGGCCGGCTCGAGCCGCTCGCGCAACATGTTGTACTCGAGCCAGTGGCGGGCGCGCTGCTCGGGATCCCACTCGGGGTTCATACCGGGCACGAACCAGAGCCGATCGTGCTCCTGCCCCAGAGTGATCAGGGCCCGGGCGATGGCATCATCCTCGGGGAGCGGCTCGCCGGGCACCATGGCCCGGGTCATGGGCAGATCGCGCAGGTAATAGTCCCAGCAGGGATCGGGAGCGTTGCGCACGAACACGTCCCCGGGCTGGGCGTGGGCGGCGATGATGGCGGCCGCGGCGCGATAGCCCACCGTGCGGGGCTGGGCGGGCGCCAGGTGATAGCGCACCACCCCCACCCCGTTGACAGCCAGCAGCACAGCCAGCAGCAGGGCCCCCAGCCAGCGTGCCCCCGGACGGCGCGACCGCCAGAGCCCCTCCAGGCCCGAGAGGAGCAGCACCCACCAAAAGAGCAGGCTGCCCAGCAGGTAGCGCGGCTCGTACACGCTGCGCAGGTGGCGCACCAGGTAGAGCGCCAGTCCGGTGGCCAGCAGCGCCAACAGCGACGCGCCGGCCAGAGCACGGTCGCGGCGCCACAGGCGCCGAGCGCCCAGGCCCGCCAGCAGCAGGCCCAGCGCAGCGATGCCCCTCCCCCAGGGGCGCGCCCAGCCATCGCCGGCGGTGAGATAAGTGGCGCTCTCCAGCACAAAGGGGGCCAGGGCCGGCGCCGTGGGGCTCTTGAGCTGGTTACTGGCCAGCACCGCCGGCGCGGCCACCAGCGCCCAGGGCAGGAACAGGGCCACCGCCAGCGCGACGGCCAGACACCAAGGCAACCAGAGGCGCCTCCGCTCCCCATGCAGCAGCAGGTACGCGCCGTGCCCCAGCAGCGCCAGGCCCGCATAATAAAAGCCATACACCGTCAGGGCCAGCAGCAGCGCATAGGCCAGCCAGCCCGCCGCCCGCCAGCGCCGGGGCGGACCGGACGCCTGCCAGAGCAGCAGGCCCGTGGCCGCCGCGGAGGCCAGCACCGCCAGCACATACTGATTGCGCAGGTCCTGCCCGATCCACACCAGCGGCTGTGCGCCGGCCGCCAGCAGCGCCAGCAGCAGCGCCCAGGGCCTCCCGCCGGCCTGCCTGCCCACCCAGCAAAAGACAGGGATCGCCAGCAGGCCCAGCAGCGCCGAGGGCAGCCTCAGCGCCAGCTCACCCCAGCCCGCCACGCTCAGAGTGGCGTGCACCAGCAGATAGTGCAGCGGCGAGTGGGGATCTCCGTTGGCCAGCAGGTTGTGGATGATGGTGCCCGGCGAGCCCTGGGCCATCAGCACCGAAAAGGCCTCGTCGCCGCGCAGCTCCTGCGTGCCAAGATGATAGAGGCGCAGTGCGGCCCCCAGGACCAACAGACCCGCCAGCACCCAGGGCCAGCTCCGCTGCAGCCAGGCCTCGAGGGCCACCTCCCAGGGTCGCTCCGCCGCCGCAGCAGGGGACTCCGCTGCATCCGCTTCCGCCAGGCCGGCCGCCACTCCCGGCGAGGTCACGGCCTCCCGCTCCGCCCGGCGCCAGGCCGGCGGCCCGCCGCGCCAGCAGATCATCGCCAGCCCCACCAGGCCCAATGCCGCCAGCGCCAGCCCGATCCACACCGCCGGCGCGGCATAGCGCAGCTCCACCCGATGCTCCCCCGCCGGCAGCGCCAACGCCATCATCCCCCCGTTGGCGCGCAGCACCGGCGCCCGCTGGCCGTCCAGCGTGGCCCGCCAGCCACTGCCCAGCAAGCCGCGGGACTGCCACTCGCTGAGCACCAGCCAGGCCGGCGCGGCGGCCTCTGCCCTCAACACCATCCGCTCGGGCGCCGGCCGCTGCAGGGCCACCGTTCCCGACGAGCCCTCCGCCGGCGGCTGCGCCGCCAGGTCCCCCCTCCAGCACCACGGTGCGGGCCGGATCCAGCGCCGGATCGGCCAGCGCAGCCAGGGCGGCAGCGGCGTCGGGCACCGGCTGCACCCCCTGCACCAGCCACGCCCGGGCGTGCCAGCCCGGATTGACGTGCAGATAGAGCGGTCCGCGCTGCAGCCAGAGCGATCCCTGAGGCAGCGGCCCCAGCCAGGGGATGGCGGGATCGCCCGGGGGCGTGGCGCTCAGGGTCAGGCCCACGTCCAGCAGGGCGTACAACCGCTCCCTGGGGAGGCTGCGCAGATCCAGCAGCGCCTGGGGCTGCAGCGGACTGACGCCCCAGATCTCTTCCAGGCCGTACAACTCGCCCAGGTTGGCGGTGAGCAACTGCGAACTGTCCAGCCGCCCGGCGGCGGCCGCCGTATCCGCCAGACCGGTCTCTTGCAGTACCCGCCGCCAGGCATCGTGGCTGATGGTATAGGCCGGCACAGCGCCCGACACCCGGGTGGCCACGGCGCCCAGATCCACCACCGCCAGCAGGGTGAGCAGCGCCAGCGCCTGGGGCCGCCCCACCCGCTCGCCGGTGAGCGCGGGCAGGGCCAGCAACAGGCCGCACAGACCCCAGAGGGCCCAGGCCCACAGCCAGAGAGGCACCCACTGGGCACGCCCACCCGCGGCGATCACCGTGAGCATGCCCCCCGCCAGCAGCAGCGCCACGGCGACCCCCATCAGCACCCGGCGCATGGCCCGCCAGGCGGCCGGCAGCGCCTCCCCCAACCAGGCATCTACCCCCAGCGCCGCCAGGAGCGTCAGGCAGAGCGACACCGGGCCCAGCCAGCGCTCCTGCTGGCGAAAGAGGGCCAAGCCGGGCAGCAGGCGATAGCCCAGCGCAAAGAGGATCCCGTCGTCGCCCAGGGCCAGCAGCCCGGTGATCAGGGCGGCGGCGCCCCAAAAGATCACCTGAGAACGCCGGGCCTCGGGCAGGGCGCTCCGTCGCAGCCAGGCCAGGCAGAGCAGCAGCAGGGCGCCCATCCCCACGTACTGGGGCGCCCACAGAGTGAGGCTGTTGGGCACCAGCAGCTGGATGGCATCCTGCAGGGGGATGCCGCTGCGCACATAGTCATAGCCCACCTGCGCCCGCGCGGTGAGCGGGTAATAATCCAGCACCGGCAGCCACAGGGGGGCCGCCATTGCCGCGCTGAGCAGAACGAGGCATGCGCCCCAGCGAGCGATGGCGCCCCAGGTCCAGCGTGCCCGCCAGGCAGCATGGAGGAAAAAGGCCAGTGCCAGATAGGCGCCCTGCATCAAAGTCTGAGGATGTCCCGCCAGGGCGCACAGGGCCAGCGCCGCGGCGGCGGCAGCCAGCCAGCGCGCGGGGCGCTCGGCCTGGGCAGCGCGATGCAGGCAGAGGAGCGCCCAGGGCAGCCAGGAGATGGTCTCCAGCACCGGCAGCTGGTGCAGGGGGTATCCCGTGAGATAGCCGCTCAGCCCCCAGGTGATGGCCGCCAGCAGACCCGCCTCCCGGCGCCCGCTCATGGCGGTGGCCAGCAGGTACATGCCCGCGCCTGCCAGCCAGAGGTGCGCCAGCGCCTCCCGCAGCAGCCCCTGCACCGGCAGCACGCCGCCGGGGGCCAGCAGCACCGTGATCCAGCGCGGAGGGTAAAAGGTCGCCGCCTGCGGATCCCCCGCCACGGGCCAGCCGCCATAGCTGCCGGGAGACCAGAGGGGCAGCCGACCGTGGTGCACCGCCCGGGCCAGGGCCACCGCCTGCGGATACATGCCGTCCACGGTGTCGCTGGAGGGCAGCCCCTGCAGGCCCACCAGCAGCGGGCCATAGATCGCCAGGAAGGCCAGCGTCCAGATCACCAGAGGCAGCAGATGCGGTTTGAGGTTGCGCATGGGTCGATGATAGAGAGCGGCCCAGCCCCCGTCAAGCGGTCGACCAGGAGCGGTCGGGGCGCAATGGCACCAGCGAGGCAGCCGTTGGTACGTCTGACCCCGGGGGGGCCGAGAGCGCCCGCCCTCTGCGCACCGGTCGGCGCCGTGAGGCCCCGCCCCGCTCAGCGGCGGATGCGTACGCTGTCTCCCAGGTCCTCCAGCTCGAATATCCGCGCGCGCTCCTCGGGCGTCCGGTTGGGCTGGTGCAGCACCAGCATCAGCTGGCCGTCCAGACGCCGGAACACCGTCCCGTGGCCGCCATCGGCCTCAAAGAGCGGCTCGGTCTGCTGCACCCAGGGACCGCTCAGCCTCCCCGAGGCCGAACGGGCCAGCCCGGTGGTATAGCCTCCGCGCCCAAAGCCGGACCAGATCATCAGCAAGGTACCGCTGGCGGTGTGGAACAGGCTGGGCCCGTCGGTGACCCAGCTGCCGGGGCGGCTGCTGGAGGGCGTGGCCCAGGGGGCGTCCGAGCCGTGAAAGAGCACCTGCGGCTCGCCCGCCAGCGCCGAGAGATCTGCCATAAGAGGCACCGCAGCCACGGCGCCATCCCCCAGCTGCACCCACTCGTGGCAGTAGACCATGTACGGCTGGCCATCCTCCAGCCAGAGGGTGCCATCCAGCGTCATCAGCTCGGGGGGCAGCGTGGGCCGGTTGGCCAGCTCCGTAAAGGGCCCCAGCGGCGAGGAAGACACCAGCACCTGCGAGCCGCGGCGCACCAGCGGCGGCCAGCCGGCCTGCCGGACAGCGCCGGGCCGCTGACCGGGCAGCGCTGCCTCAGAGTTGTGGGTGAGCAGAAGCCAGTAACGCCCGGCGTAGCGGTGCATCTCGGGGGCCCAGACCCCCGCCCGGCCCCAGGCGTCCTCCGGCACGCGATACACCACCCGCGGGCCCTGCCAGCGCTGCAGATCCTGGCTCCAGAGCACCTGCACGCCCCCGGCGGGCGCATCCTCCGAGCGGCCCAGGGCACAGGTGAGGTAGTAGGTCCCCGTGTCGGGCAGCGGCAGGATATGCGGGTCGCGCACGCGGATATCGGCCAGACAGTGGCCCTGCGATTCCATCAGCAACCTCCCTCTGTGGGCGTGGTGGCGTCGTCCATGGGGACACCGAGCCCCAGCCGCTGGAACTGCTCGGGCGGCGCACCCACCTCCCGCAGCGCCCGTTCCAGCAGGGCTCGCATGGGCGGCTCGGCGGCGGTGCCCACCAGGTCCACCTCCTGCGCCGGATCGACCTCCCGATCATAGAGATGCGACTGGGCCAGCAGAGGCGTGGTGGGCTGGTGCACCGGCAGCCGGAACACCGGCATGTCGGTATAAGGCAAGTAGCGCCCCGCCTCGATCTCGGCAAAGGCCTCACGGGGCCAGTAGCGCCCGTGGGTAGAGGCCATGCAGCCGTGCTGGTAGAGCGGCGCGTTGTCAGCATTGGCGGCGCGCAGGTAGGTAAAGCGGCCGTCGCTGATGTTGACGTTCCTGCCAAACCAGCCATAGAGCGCCCAGGGGCGCCCGGGCGCCGCGGGATCGGCCAGCAGCGGCCAGAGGCTCGCACCGTGGATGGGATGCTCCCAGCCCAGGCCAAAATACTCCAGCAACGTGGGCGCCAGATCGATGTTCTGGGTCAGCTGGCTGCGCACCTCCCCCGCGTGGGCATCACCGGGCAGATGCACCATCAGCGGAATCAGCGCCAACTCGTCATACACCGGCTGATAGTTCTTGACCATCAGGCCATGCTCGCCCAGCATGTGTCCGTGGTCGGTGGTCAGGATGATCAGCGTATCCTGCAGGCAGCCCTGGGCCTCCAGCTCGTCCAGCAGCCGCCCGAACCAGCGATCGGTCATGGTCAGGCAGGCCGCGTACTGCCGGCGGATGTGCCGCAGTGCCTCGGGAGAGAGATCCAGCGGCTTGACCTCGGGCCAGGTGAACTGGGGACCATCCCAGTCATCCCCGTAGAGATCGAGATAGCCCTGCGGCACGTCGAACGGCTCATGGGGATCAAAGGCCTCCACCATCAGGAACCAGTCCTCGGCCCGACCGTTGGTGCGCACCCACTGGATGGCCGATTGAAAGGTGCGCGGCGTGGCATAGGCTTCTTCGGCGGTGAGGCGGGTGCTGTTGGCCGCATAGGCGGCGCTCCAGCGCCCCAGATGGGGCCGCTCGGGCAGGGGCTCCACCCGCGACACCCAGGGATCGTTCTCCTGCCCGCGGATCAGCTCCCAGCTGTCATACAGCGAAAGATAGTTCTCACCGCCCACGCTGGCATAGTGATAGTGGTCGGTGACCAGATGGGTAAAGACCCCGTGGTCCGAGAGCGTCTGGGGGTAACAGCGATCAAAGGGCTCCACGCCGCCCCAGCCCCGCTCCAAAAAGTTGAGCCGGCCGGTGAGCATGTCGCGCCGGGCGGGCATGCAGGGCGCCGAGCCGAGATGGTGCCGGTCAAAGCGCACGCTGCGCCGGCAAAAGCGCGTGATGTTGGGCGCGATCACCCAATCGTTGCCATAGGCCGGCAGAAAATGCCGGTTGAGGCTGTCCATCAGCACCAGAATGGCCCGCATGATCCCCCTCCTCTGCCGCAGCCAGGCGCCGAGCGCTGGTGCGCCTGCCCCTGATGATCGCCCGAATCGCCGGAAACGCTCCCGCCCCTCGGCGCCGCAGGCCACCCGCCCGAGGGTCCCCTGCGACAGAATCTATCCACCGCAAGGGGGCCCACTCTGGCTCAGCCGGCAGCGGCCCAGCGAGCGGCGCCCCGGGAAGCCCCGGCCGGCCCACGCGTTCAGCGACTGCAGGCCACTCGGGCCCATGGGCACACCCGGGCATCGTCCGCCGCAGGCGCCGCCCCGGACCCGCCTGCGCCGTGACCCTTTGAGCCGCCTCGGAGCACCCGCACGCTCCCGCTGCCGCGTTAGTCCAGCCCCAGCCGCTGGAACTGTTCCGGCGGGGCGTCGCTCTCCCGCATGGCCCGCTTGAGCAGCTCCACGTACCTCTCCTCCAGCGGGGTGCCCGCCAGATTGTGCAGCTGCCCCGGATCCTGCTCGCGGTCAAAGAGCAGCGTCTCTTCTACAAAGCGCGAGCGCGGCGTGCATACCGGCAGGCGGAACACCGGCATGTCGGTATAGGGCAAAAAGCGCCCCGCCTCGATCTCGCTGAAGGCGCTGCGCGGCCACCAGCGGTCGTAATTGGCGGCCATGCATCCGTACTGGAACAGCGGCTGGTTATCCGCGTGGGCGGCCGCCCGCATGTAGCTGCAACGCCCGTCGGCCACGTTCACCGCCGAGCCAAACCAGCCGTACAGGGCATACGGCCGCCCGGGCGCCCCGGCATCCTGCAGGATCGGCCACCAGGATCGCCCGTGCACCGGATGCTCCCAGCCCACGCCGAAGTACTCCATCAAGGTGGGGTACAGGTCGATGTTCTGGGTCACCTGGTTGCGCGCCTCGCCGGCGTGGGCATCCCCGGGCAGATGCACTATCAGGGGGATCAGCGCCAGCTCGTCATAGCCGTGCATATAGTTTTTGGCCAGATAGCCGTGCTCTCCCAGCATGTGGCCGTGGTCGGTGGTCAGGATGATCAGGGTGTCCTGCAGGCAGCCCTGCGCCTCCAGCTCGTCCAGCAGCCTCCCGAACCAGCGGTCCGTCATGGTGAGGCAGGCCGCGTACTGCCGGCGGATGTGCCGCAGCGCCTCGGGATCGGCGTCGTCCGGGGCATAGTTGGGCCAGATGTACTCGGGGCCCTGCCAGTCGTCGCCATACAGATCGAGGTACTCTTGCGGCACGTCAAAAGGTTCGTGGGGATCAAAGGCCTCCACCATCAGAAACCAGTCATCGGCCCGGCCGTTGGTGCGCACCCAATCCACCGCCGACTGAAAGGTCTGCGGCGTGGGAAAGTCCTCCTCCCGCTGAAAAGCCGTGCGGTTACGGGCATAGTGCGCGTTCCAGCGCCCCAGATGGGGCGGCTCCTGCGGCGGCTCGACCGTGGAGATCCACTTGTCGTTCTCCTGCCCGCGGTAGAGCTCCCAGGTGCTGAAGGTGCAGTGATAATTCTCGCCGCCCACCTGAAAATAGTGATAGTGGTCGGTGGTGAGGTGGCAAAAGACGCCGTTGGCCTGCAGATCCTCGGTAAAGCAGCGGTCAAAGGGCTCGATGCCGCCCCAGCCCCGCTCCAAAAAGCCCAGCCTGCCGGTGAGCATGTCGCGCCGGGCGGGCATGCAGGGCGCCGACCCGATAAAGTGCCGGTCAAAGCGCACGCTGCGCTGGTAAAAACGCGTGATGTTGGGCGCGATCACCCAATCGTTGCCATAGGCCGGCAGAAAATGCCGGTTGAGGCTGTCCATCAGCACCAGTACTGCCTTCATGGCGATCCTTTCGATGCCCCGGGGGACCGTTGCGGTCCCCCGGGATGGATGATCGGTCTGCGCTCAACTCTCGATGTACCACTGCTCGGGGAAGAACGGTTCGGTCCACAGCGCGTCCCACACCCAAAATCCCTGGGGCTCGACGTTTTTCAGATTCTTGCGCACCCACAGCGGGTGCGGCGCCTCGCCCACGGTGCCAATATTCCAGATGTGCTCGGCCTGGGCCCGCAGCACAATGGCCGCCGACTCGTTCGAGTCGGTGCGGTTATAGTCGTCCAGGGCACGGTACAGCTCCTTGATCAGCTCCGGGGGCTCCAGCCCCTGCTGCCCGCCGGTGTTGTACCACAGACCCCACAGCACACCCCAGGTGGACTCGTCGCCGTTGCGGGGCGTGAGGAACTTGGGCTCGCGCAGAAAGAGGATATCCGTCATCGAGCCGCCATGCCAGAGCGACATCATCTCCTGGTTGGCCAGGATCTTTTGGTTGAGCAGGTTGCGGGTGATCGACTTGTACTGGATCTCGATGCCCACGTTGCGCCAGTACTCGGCCACCAGCTCGGTGATGGCCAACTTGGGCGTCTCGGTCTCGACAAAGTCAAAGGCGATCACCATGGGCGTCTTGCTGGTGGGGAACAGGCGGTGCTTTTTATCGGCACTCCACTCCAGCCCCATCTCGTCCAGCAGCGCGTTGGC
>JAAYED010000218.1 GCA_012728955.1 Chloroflexota bacterium | reverse complement strand
TCTGTGTAACGAACGCAATGCGCGCATCCACGTGGCGGCCACAGTGGCGGTGCTGTTGCTTTCGGCCTGGCTGCGTCTCGAGCCGGTGGAGTGGGCCTTGATCGGAGTGGCCATTGGCATGGTGTTTGCCGGAGAGATGATGAACACCGTCGTCGAGTTGATGGTGGACATGCTGATGCCCCGGGAGCACGAGCTCGCCAAGCATGCCAAGGACGTGGCTGCGGGCGCCATACTGGTTTTTGCGCTTACGGCCGCCTTTATCGGTGCTGTTGTGCTCGGTGCCCGTCTGCTGGCACGCCTGGGACTGGGGTGAGCGACTTGCGAGCGGTGTTATGGAACTGAGGCGTTATTGGGCAGTGATCATGCGCCGCGCCTGGCTGGTGACAGGCCTGTTGGCAGCGGTGCTGTTGCTCTACGCATGGACTCATCAGGCACCAGCGCCGACCTACAGCACATCCATGCGCTTTGTGGTAGGCGTGCGCCCCGAGCCACGGGGCGATTTCTATGCCTACGATCGGTACTATACCTGGCTGACGGCCGAGTATCTTGTGGATGACCTCTCCGAAGTGGTCAAGAGTCAATACTTTGCGGCCGACGTGGCTGCGTTGACGGGGTTACCGCTGGCGCCGGGGACGATTCAGGGCGCCACCTCCTCCGGCAAGCTGCATCGTGTGCTCAGCATCTCCATCACCTGGCACAATGCCCAGGAGCTGGCTGCCATTGCGGATGGTGTGGTGAACATACTCACCACCCGTGCCGACACGTACTTTGCCCAGCTGGGCACCGAGTCCGCCGTGATATCGTTGATCGATGCGCCGGTTGTTTCGCCGGTGGGCCCCTCGCTGCAGCAGCGACTGGAGCTCCCACTGAGGCTGGCGCTGGCCCTGCTGGCGGGCATTGCTCTGGCGATTCTGCTCGACTATGTGGACACCAGCGTGCGTCACCGCGACGATCTGGTTGCCCTGGGTCCTGATATTCTGGGAGAGATCCCCGTCGAAAAGCCTTGGCGCGCCTGGTTACCCTTTAGAAAGCGTTTGGACTGAGCACCAGGGGCGGGCGCCCACCCGGCCATTGACAGAGCATCCAGTGTATTCGGGAGGAGACCGTGGAACTGCGTGAGTATTTCCGCATCATCGGCAGGCGGGGCTGGATCATCATCCTTACGATGGTGCTTGCTGTTGGCGGGGCCCTGATCGGCAGCCGCCTGCAGACGCCGGTCTATCGCTCCACCATCTATCTCAACGTTTTTCCCGGCCGCCTGGATTTTGGTCTGCAGCAGACCGTCGTCAGCGTCATGCGCAACTATTCCGGCATCATCACCTCCCGCACCACTGCCCAGGAGGTGATCACGCGCCTGCAGTTGGATATCACCCCTGCGCAGCTCTCGGAAAAGATCACGGTCAAACCCATCGAATCGGATCTGCAGATCCGTATCGATGCGGATGACTATGACCCGATCATTGCCAGCGCCATCGCGCAGACAGCGGCCGAAGTGTTTGTCGAGTATACAGCGGTCC
>JAAYED010000217.1 GCA_012728955.1 Chloroflexota bacterium | reverse complement strand
TCCAGGACCCCTACTCGTCGCTGAACCCGCGTATGACGCTGCTTCAGATCGTGGGTGAGCCCCTCCAGGTCAACAAGATCGCCTCAGGGCGTGAGCTTGAAGACCGGGTGGCCGAACTGTTGCGGCGTGTGGGCCTGCGGCCCGAATACATGCGCCGCTATCCCCACGCATTCAGTGGTGGCCAGCGTCAGCGTATCGGCATCGCCCGGGCCTTGGCCCTCAGGCCCCGCTTTATCGTGGCGGACGAGCCGGTTTCTGCACTGGACGTGTCCATCCAGGCGCAGGTGCTCAACCTGCTCGAAGACCTGCAGGAAGAGCTCGGTCTGACGTACCTGTTCGTCGCTCACGACCTGAGCGTTGTGCAGCACATCTCGGACCGTGTGGCAGTGATGTACGTGGGCAAGCTGGTAGAGATGGCCGAAACCAACGCCCTCTACTACTCTCCGCTCCATCCGTACACCGAGGCATTGATGTCCGCCGTGCCCAAGCCCGACCCACGAGCGACTCGTCAGCGCATCGTGCTGGAAGGTGAAGTGGCAGACCCGGCCAATCCGCCTTCAGGCTGCTACTTTCATCCGCGCTGCCGCTATGCGACCGACCTGTGCCGGACGCAGGAGCCAGAGCTGGTGGAGGTCAAGCCGGACCACTACTGCAAGTGCCACCGGGCAACCGAGCTGACGCTGCGCGGTGTGGCAGGGTAATAACCGATGGATCTCAAAGGGTCACACTGGCCAAAGGTACTCGGGTACCTCTTGTGGGTACTCTCAGCCCTGATCGGGCTGGGCGCCTTGTTCGCTGCCATCGATACAGTAGAACGGGTTTCGGCCGCCCTGATACAGCCGGGTTGCGACCCTTTGCGACCGGTAGAGTGCTCGGGGGCGATCCGCACGGTATGGCTGATGGCGTATGCGGCACTGGGAATCATCTGGGTCATCTGGTACATTGTACTGGCTGAACGATATCCCAGTTCCAAAACGCTCGAAGTGCTGGCGCGCCGCTTTGCACTCTCGACGGCCATTCAGGTGGCTATCATTCTACTGTGGGTGGTTATCGCCCGTTGGCCCTTTGGCTGAATCAGCTCTCTGGAGAACGCCCCGTCCATCGATTTGGACGGGGCGTTCTTTGTGTCGTCGGACCGTGTTCAGAGTGACTTGACCTGACTGCTGACCGTATATAATGAACCGGTCATCACTTGAAGGGAGGAAGGTGCCATATGTCGCACAACAGCACCTGCCCGGGATTCACAGCGGTTGACCGCGCCAGCCTGGGGATACCCGAGGTAGGCGTGGGAATGCTCGGGTACCGCTTTATGGGCCGGGCACACTCGAATGCTTACCAGCGACTGCCGATGTTCTTTTGGCCACCGGCGGCAATCCCGCGCCTCGTTGCCATCTGCGGGCGCACTGGCCCGGCCGTGCAGGAGGCCGCTTTGCGCTTTGGGTATGAGGGCTATTACACCGAGCTGGACGAGATGCTCGCTGACCCTCGCATCGTGCTCTTTGACAACTGTGCATCGGCAAACGCCCACTCCGCCCCTACCCTGGCGGCCATCGCCGCGGGCAAGCACGTCTTGTGCGAGAAACCCCTCGCCACCACCGCTGCCGAGGCAAAACAAATGTGGCAAGCAGCGGAGCAGGCAGGTGTGATCCACATGACGGGATTCAACTACCGGTTGGTTCCCGCGGTGCACTACATCCGCGAACTGATCGAGCAGGATGTTCTGGGACAGATCTATTCCTTCCGGGGTGCCTATCTGCAGGAGGGAGGCGATAATCCAGATCGCCCCTGGAGCTGGCGTTCGGACCGCAGCCAGGGTGGGTATGGCGCCATCGGAGACATTGGAGTGCACATCATCGATCTGGCGCGGTTCCTGGTGGGCGAGATCACGTCCCTTACCGCCATGACCCAGACCTTTGTGCGCGAGCGTCCCATCGCCGACCGCCCAGGCCAAGTCGGCAAGGTCACGGTCGACGACGTGTTCGTGTCGACGGTGGCCTTTGAGGGCGGTGCCATCGGAACTATCGAGGCGTCCAAAGTCGCCACCGGCCGCAAGAACCAGAACACTTTCGAGATCAACGGTTCCAAGGGCAGTGTGGTGTTCGATCTCGAGCGGCTCAATGAACTTCAGATCTACTTGAAAGATGGACCTGTCAAGGGTCTGGAGGGATTCAGCACGGTCTCGATCACCGAGCGTGACCACCCCTTTTACCAGTTCTGGTGGCCACACGGCCACATCATCGGTTGGGAGCACAGCTTTGTGCACGAAGTGAATGTGATGCTGCGGGCGATCACTTTGGGTGAGCCGGTATCTCCTTACGCAGCAACCTTTGAAGACGGGTATCGAGCACTGGCGGTGGGAGAGGCGGCGCTTGCCTCGGCTGAAACCGGTCAGCGCATCGATCTACAATACTAGTTCGCAGAAGGAGTACGCAGATTATGAAGCTGGGAATGGATATCTATACGGTTCGAAGCAAGGGTTGGGATGCCTTCCAGCTCTTGGACTATTCGAAAAAGGTCGGGCTTGACCTGGTGCACTTTTCCGACCTGGCGCCCTTTGCCAGCCTGGAGGACGACTATCTGGATCGCGTCCGGGCGCGGGCTGACGAGTTGGGCCTCGCGATCGAGGTGGGCATGCTCTCGATCTGCGAATCCGCCACCATCTTTGACCACTCGCAGGGCTCGGCGGTGGATCAGGTGACGCGCATGCTGCATGTGGCAGACAAGTTGCGGTCACCCATCCTGCGCTGTGTGCAGGGCTCGTCCGCTGATCGTCAGACCGAGCTGCCTTTTGAGGCGCACATCGAGAACACCATCGCTACCTGCAAGGCTGTGCGCAGCCGTTGCATGGATCTCGGCATCAAGCTGGCGCTGGAGAACCATGCTGGGGACTTTCATGGCTCTGAACTGGCGGCCTTGATTCAGGCGGCAGGGCCCGAGTACGTGGGGGCGTGCATCGACAGTGGCAACCCCCTGTGGGCCGGCGAGAGCCCCTTTGTCACCCTGGAGCATCTGGCCCCGTTCGTGGCCACCAGCCACGTGCGTGACACTGCCGTGTGGCAGCATCCTACCGGCGCCTCGGTGCAGTGGGTTGCCATGGGCGACGGCAACATCGGCGTCAAGGATTGGGCCAAGCGCTTTATCGAGCTCTGCCCCAACGTTCCCTTTAGCCTGGAGATCATCACCTCGGCGCCGCCTCGGGTGCTGGACTATCTGGAGCCGGACGCGGACTACTGGAAGATGTATCCCGAGACCCCTGCGCGAGAGTTTGCACAGTTCGAGTCTCTGGTGCGGCACGGCGAGCCCTACATCAAGCCCTGCCTGACTGTCGGCCGCAACGCGCCCGCCGAGTACCTCCCTGCCCTGGCAGCGCAGCAGACCCTCCATCTGGAGCAAAGCGTCGCCTGGTGCAAGCAGGAACTGGGCATCGGCGAATCCTAGAATACGAGTCACCGCACAAGGGCGGCGCACGGTGCGCCGCCCTTACTCGTTTCAGGGGGCGGCGCCGACCAATCCTTGACGACGCTCTGCGCCAGACCTACACTCTGCTGTGACAATTGTCTCTGGAGGATCAGCACTATGCGCAAGAACTCGCTCAAAGAAAAGCTGCAGCGTGGTGAAACGGTTGTGGGGCCCTTTATCAACTGCGTCTGGCCAGCATTCACCGAGATCATCGGCCTGGCCGGCTTTGACTTTGCAATCATCGATACCGAGCATGGCCCGCTCTCCATCGAGACGGCAGAGGACCTGTGCCGCGCCGGCCAGCTGGCCGGCTTGGATCCCATCGTGCGGGTGAGTGGCAACGAGCAACCACTCATCCAGCGGGCGCTGGACATCGGTTCGGCGGGTGTTCAGGTGCCCCAGATCGAGACGCGGGAGCAGGCCGAGGCAGTGGTGCGCGCCGCCAAGTACGCCCCGCTGGGGATGCGCGGCATCTCCCTCTTCACCAGGGCGGGAGACTATACGGTCTATGGGACGGAGGGGCTCACCGACGGACTGAACGACGAGCAGGTAGTCATCATCCACATTGAGGGCGTCCGCGGGCTCGAAAACCTGGAAGAGATCATCACCGTGCCCAACATCGATGTGGTCTTTCTGGGCCCCTATGATCTCTCGCAATCCTACGGAATCCCCGGCCAGGTCAACGACCCAAGGGTGGTCAAGGGGATGGAAGAGGCCATCGCCAAAATCCGGGCCGCGGGCAAGGCGGTGGGCACCTTTGCAGCGGACACGGCCACCGCGCGACGCTGGATGGACGCCGGTGTGCAGTACATGTCTCTGGGGGTAGATGTGGGGATCTTTGCCAATGCCTGCCGCCAGCTGGTGAAAGAGACCAAAGGCATCACCCCAGAACGGGTTTGGTAGTCCAGCGTACATGGCCACGGGCCAGTGAGGTTGCCATGCGTATCACCAGTGTCGATCTGATCCAGTTTCACTATCAGTCGCGCCAGGTGCTCGATGCC